>DATJFH010000035.1:0-5069 GCA_035495815.1 Bryobacteraceae bacterium | reverse complement strand
ACAAGAAGCGGCGCGCCTATGCCGCCATGGTGAGCGCGATGGACGACGCGGTGGGAAAGGTGGTCCAGGCCATCGGTAACGCAGGCGTCGCCGAAAATACGCTGATCTTTTTCCTCAGCGACAACGGCGGCCCGGCGGGAAACGCTTCGACGAATCGCCCGCTGCGGGGCACGAAACGGACGCTCTACGAGGGCGGTATCCGCGTGCCGTTCGTCATCAACTGGCCGGGCCGTGCGCCGCAAGGCAGGACTTTGACCGATCCGGTCATCTCTCTAGATATTTTCCCCACCGCGCTGGCCGCGGCCGGCGCTCCCTTGCCCAAGGGCGTCAAGCTCGACGGCGTGAATCTGCTGCCGTATGTCGAAGGCCGTTCCACCACGCCTCCGCACGGCGCTCTCTTTTGGCGCACCTTCGGAGGTGCGAACTTCGCGGTGCGCGAGGGACGATACAAGCTGGTGCGCAACGCCAAAAACGCGCCGGAGTTGTACGATCTCGATTCCGACATTGGTGAAGCGCATGACCTCTCCTCCAAAGATCCGAAAACAGTAGCCCGGCTCGATGCAGCGCTGAAAAAGTGGAACAGCGAGCTGATGAAGCCGCTCTGGCCGGATCACATCTTCGACGCGCCGTCCGGCAAAACATCGCATTAGAGTTCCGAACGTGTCCGTAATCGGGCGGCTGGCGCTCGCCGGGGCCCCGGCAAAGGCATGATCCGCTGTCGCGGGGGCGCGCGCCGTCAGGTCTTGATGGCGGCCAGACCGTTCACCGAAACTCTGCGCCGTGCCGGCTAACCTTAGGGTTGGGACCACCCCGCACGGCAGGCGGGGCACGTACCGGATAATAGCTGCAGTGAAACGTTTTCTATTATTTGCCCTTTGCACGAGCCTGCTTTCGGCCGAGGAGTTGTTTTTCGCCAGGCCATTCACCGCCGCCGGCTCATTCACCGCCCAGATCGAGGGTCCGGCTTGCGACAAGGCCGGCAACGTCTATGCCGTCAGCTTTGCGCGCAAGCCGACCATCGGCAGAGTCACACCTGACGGACATGGCGAGGTTTTCATCGACATGCCCGAAGGATCGCTGGCCAACGGAATTCGGTTCAACCGGAAAGGAATCGCTTTTCTGGCCGATCACACCGGCCATAATGTGCTTCGCCTCGATCCACTAACGCGGCGCGTCGATGTTTTCGCGCATGAGTCCACCATGAATCAGCCCAACGATCTGGCCATCTCCCGCGACGGCACGCTCTGGGCCAGCGATCCGAGCTGGGCGAAGTCCACCGGTCAGGTCTGGCGAATCGACCGGAACCGAAAGATTACTCTCGTGGCGTCCGATATGGGCACGACCAACGGGATCGAGGTAAGTCCCGATGGCCGCATCCTGTACGTTAACGAGAGCGTGCAGGGAAATGTCTGGGCGTTTCAGATCGAGAGGAACCGGAGCCTCTCCGGCAAGCGCCTGCTTCTGCAATTCCCCGAGCCCGGGCTCGACGGGATGCGCTGCGATGTGGACGGGAACCTCTACATTACGCGATCGAAGAAAGGCACGGTGGCGATCGTTTCACCGCAGGGCAAAGTGCTGCGCGAAATCGACGTGCTGGGCAGTCATCCCACCAATCTCTGCTTCGGCGGCCCCGACGGACGCACCTGCTACGTCACCGAAGCGGAGAAAGGGCGGCTGGTCCAGTTCCGCACGGAGCGCCCCGGCCTCGAATGGAAGCGGTGGCATTAACTCCGCCGCGCACTATTTTTTCTTGCCTTTCCGCGACGCTGTGGACGGAGGCACGATCCCGCTGACGCGCAGATAGCCAACCACGTTTCCGTAGATCTCGTTGTTGTGCGCCAACAGGTGGAGAAATGCCATGCTCACCGCGGCCGACGAGATGGCCTTCTGGTCGGTCATGCCTTGCAGCGCCTCGGCGCAGTAGGCGAACGACTCCTTCAGCGCCTTGCTGACCTCGGCCTTTTCCGTCAGGGAGGCGGCCTGGCGCTCGGCCGCTGGCGTGCTTTCGCCCTTGAGCGTCGCGCAGTCACTGTAGTTTCGCTGCGTGGAATGGTTCAGCCATTGGGCGAACGTCATCTGCCCGTCGGTCAGCCGAAAGCCGTATTTTTCGGCTGGCATGGCGTCTGCGCTCGACTCGAGATTGCGGCGAACCACGTTGAAATAACGCTCGGTTCCGGTGGCTGTTAAGAAATTTTCCGCCTGCAGGGCGGTCAGGGCTAACATGCCGAACAGTATTGCCTTTTTCATATGCGTGTCCTTTTCGTTTCCGGGGAATAATTTGGATTGGCCTTTGCGGGCAAGGGGGCTTTGACTTTTACTATCCACGCCAGCAGCTCGTCGAGCAACTCATCGCGTTTGGAAGGGTTGGCCGATAGCAGATCGTTTCGCTCGCCGATATCGGTTCGAATATTGTAAAGCTCCACGGCTTTGTTGGAAGCGAGTTTTTCCCGGCCGCCGTCGAGCTGCCACTCTTCATGATAGAGATGGAGCTTCCAGTCGCCCTTGCGAATCACGCTCACGGGCCGCGTGCGGAAGACCGGATCACGCCCGCGTGGAACCGGCGAATCAAGGTATCCGGGAAAATGCCAGAATAGAGAGCTCCGCGACAGGCTCCTCTCGCCTTTGAACAGCGGCAGCAGACTCTCCCCATCGAGGATCTTGCCCGCCGGAACGGCGCCGCCTGCAGCAGCGACAAAGGTAGGGTAAAAATCCACATTCGCGACTGGAATGTCGCACTGCGCTCCTGCCCTGGTCACGCCGGGCCAGCGGACAATCATCGGCTCGCGAATGCCGCCTTCGTAATAGCAGCCCTTGGCGCCCCGCAGCGGCTCCTGCGAGGACTGCGGCGTGCCGCCGTTGTCCGAGGTGAAGACCACCAGCGTGTTCTTCTCGAGTCCCAGCGATGCCAGCTTCCTCAGCAGAATGCCGACGCCTTCGTCGAGGTCGTACACGCATGCAGCGTAGAGCGGGTTACGATGCTGCTTGCCAGGCGGCTTCTGCTTGAAACTGGCGAGCGTCGCCGGGCGGGCCTCCTGCGCGACGTGAATGGCGTGATGCGCGACGTAGGCGAAGAAGGGCCGCGACCGGTTCTGCTCGATGAAGTCGCAGGCCGCGCGGGTGATCGTGAAAATGCTCTTCGGATCGTCCGGTTCGTTCCGGGCCCGGTTCGGATCCCCCCGCCTCGGGTCGATATCCACGTCGAAGCCCTGCTTTGCGGCCTCACAGCCGTCTTTCTCACCGAGGTGCCACTTGCCGAACTTCCCAGTCGCATAGCCGGCCGCTTTCAGCGCCTCGGCGATCGTGATTTGTTTCGGGTCGAGGTTGCCCGTGTTGGGAACAGGAATCATCCTCATCAGCTTCTCCGGCCCGCGGTCCGTGCTGCCCACGGCGTAAATTCCATGCCGCGGCGTGTACTGGCCGGAGATCAGGCAGGCCCGGCTGGGAGCGCAGTTCGCGCCGCACGCGTACGCCTGCGTGAACACCATCCCCTGTTTCGCCAGGGCGTCGATGTGGGGCGTCTCGTAGAAATCCGAGCCCGTATAGCCGGCGTCCCTCCATCCCATGTCATCCGCGAAGATCAGCAGTATGTTCGGCTTCGGCCCGGCCGCGAGCAGCGGCGCCGCCAGCGTTCCGAAAAGGAGGTCTCTGCGCGTCATCCGGCGATTGGGCATCTTTCCGGCAATGCTATCACGCCCGGTGGTCTATCCGTTATACTGCCCTCGATGATCGTACTCCTTGCCTTTTTTTTCCTGCTCTGCCTACCCGCCCCCGCTCAGGAGTGGCCGTTCTTCGGCGGCGACGCCGGCGGCGCGAAGTATTCGTCCCTGAAACAGATCAATCGCGGCAACGTGGGACGCCTGCGGCCCGCCTGGACCTATCACACGGGTGACGTGAGCGACGGCAAGACCTACGCAGTCAAGAGCGCCTTCGAAGGCACGCCGCTGATCGTGGACGGCGTCCTGTACCTGACCACCTCGTTCTGCCGCCTTATCGCTCTCGACGCCGAGACCGGGCGGGAGCTTTGGAGCTTCGATCCGAAGATCGATCGGGAACGGTCTCACAACCTGTTCATCAACCGCGGCGCGGCCTATTGGACAGACGGCAGGCGCAAGCGAATCTACTACGGCACGCTCGAAGGCAGCCTCCACGCCATCGACGCCGCCACCGGACACCCGGTGGAATCGTTCGGGCGGGCCGGAAAGCTCGACCTGCGGGATGACGTCGCCAATGGTGTGAAGGATCCCCGTTACTCCATGACATCGCCGCCGTCGATCTACAAGGACCTGGTGATCTGCGGATCACTGATGTCCGACGCCGAGCCGCGCGGCGTCAGCGGCGACGTGCGGGCGTTCGACGTCCACACCGGACGCATGGTATGGCGCTTTCACGTCATCCCGCACAAGGGCGAGACAGGCTACGAGACCTGGGCGGAGGGAGCCGCGGAGAATCGCGCCGCCGCCAACGCATGGGCGCCGCTCAGCGTGGACGTCGAACGCGGAATGGTCTTTCTGCCGCTGACTTCAGCGGCCACCAACTATTACGGCGGCGACCGCAAGGGCGCGAACCTGTTCTCCAATGCCCTGGTGGCGGTCGATGCGGCGACCGGCAAGCGTATCTGGCATTACCAGATCAGCCGGCACGACCTCTGGGATTACGATCTGCCGGCGCAGCCGGGCCTGGTTACCGTGAAGCGGAACGGCAAACTCGTTCCAGCCGTAGCGCAGGTGACCAAGCAGGGCTTTGCTTTTGTCTTCGACCGTCTCACCGGCAAGCCGCTGTTCGATGTCGAAGAGCGCGCCATGCCGCCGAGCCAGCTGGAGGGCGAGGAAGCGGCTCCGCGGCAGCCCATTCCGCTCAAGCCTGCGCCCTACGCTCGGCAAAGCATGCGTCGCGACGAGCTGACCGACGTCACGCCGGAGTCCCGCGCATTCTGCGCCAAGCAGCTCGAAGGAGCCACCATCGGGACACTCTACACGCCCTTCAGCTCCAAGCCCATGGTCCTGTTTCCGGGCAATAACGGCGGCGCGAATTACGGCGGGGCGTCTTTCGATCCGGAAACGCGCACGCTG
>DATJFH010000034.1:0-35657 GCA_035495815.1 Bryobacteraceae bacterium | reverse complement strand
AGGGTAAGCAGCACGCCACCTGCTACTACCGAGTCCGTTAGGGAGGGACCAACGATGTCAACCGCACCTGTAAGAACCGCTCCGGATCAGGAAGCCGCGAGAGGCGCCGCCAGTATCGGAAAATCGGTGACCGTGAAAGGTCAGATTTTCAGCCGCGAGGATTTGATCGTGGATGGAGAAATCGAAGGAGCAATCGAGCTGAACGATCATCGGCTGACGGTAGGGCCGAACGGACGGGTGCGAGCAGGCATCAAGGCCCGGGAGATTGTCGTGCTCGGAACCATCGACGGGAACGTCGAAGCGCTCGACAAGATCGACATCCGCAAAGACGCCAAGCTAGTCGGGGACATCAAGACGGCGCGCATCATCATCGAAGACGGCGCGTATTTCAAGGGCAGTATCGATATTGTGAAGAGCGAGCAGGCGAAGTCCGCTCAACCACGCCCGCAAGCCGCAGCCGCCGGCGCTGCCTACGTTCCGGTTGCCAACAACGCAGTCAAATAGCCTGGATTCTCGAAGGGGCTGTCTATCTTGTTTCGCGAACGACTTCGGGGTCTCATGCAATCGCAGTCCGGGTCGCCTGAAGTAGCAGCCCCGGGAAGATCCGGACTGCCGCACCAAAGCCGCGCCTCCGGGACCGAAGAGTTCGCAGCCAGGCACAGCAACGGGCTCGATCAGTTTTTCAGCTACATCAAGGGTGAATCGGGACTCTCGATTCTGGACCTGGCGGGAGTGAACCAGGCGAATGTCAGTTACATCACCAACCTGGGCCATCGGATTTATTCGGAAGATTTCCTGAGAAGCCTGAGCCTGGCCTGCAATGGGGAGGGCCAACCCCGGGTGGAAAATTTCCTGAGCCAGAACCTGAATCATCCGGAGGGCTCGTTTGACGGCGTGCTGGCGTGGGATGTGCTGGAGTATCTGAGCGCTCCGCTGCTGGCGGCGACGGTGGAGCGGATATTCCGCGTCGTCAAGCCGGGGAGCTATGTGTTCGCGGTTTTTCAGGCGCAGGAGAAGGCGCAATCGGTCTCCCAATATGCATTTCGCATTCAGGATTCGAAGACGCTGCTGGTAGCTGACCGCGGTCCGCGAAAACCGGAGCAGGTTTTCAACAACCGGAGCCTGGAAAAGCTTTTTCAGGATTTCGAGTCCCTGAAGTTCTTCCTGGCGCGGGACAAGCTGCGCGAAGTGATTGTGCGGCGGTGAATTTCAAGCCTTATATTTTCCAGTCCAGGCGTTAAAGCGGATCCGCGCCAGATCTGCGAATCCGTTCAATCCCTGGAGCGTTCCCACCTTTGATCCGGCCACGTCATTCCAGCGCACGGGGACTTCGGTGATGCGGTAACCGAGGCGCCGGGCGATGTAGAGGACCTCGGCGTCGAAACCGAATCGCTCCAATTGCTGGAGGGCGAAGATACGGCGGGCGGCGGCGGTTTGAAACAGCTTGAAGCCGCACTGGGTATCGTGGAACTCGAGACCGGTGACGATCCTCATGACCAGGTTGAAAAAACGCCCGGCATACTCGCGGAACAAGGGCTGATGCACGCCCACCAGCGAGCGGTCGAGTGCGCGCGATCCAATGGCCACCTGCGCGGAATCGCGCGCCGCCGCCGCGACCAGCTTGTGTAGTTCCTCAATAGGAGAGGAGAGATCGGCGTCGGTGAACAAGGCCCATTCACCTTTTGCTTCGAGCATGGCGTGGCGGACGGAGTAACCCTTGCCGCGATTCCCCGGGTTGCGCAGCACACGCACGATCGGGTGACGCGCCGAGAGACTCGAGACGGCAGCCACGGTTCCATCACGGGAACCGTCGTCGACTACCAGGATCTCCGCGAATGTGAGCGGTTGGCTGTCCACATACTCGATGACGCGGGCCAGCGTGGACGGCAGCCGCTTCTCCTCGTTATAAGCGGGGATGATGATCGAGATCGATTGCAATTCCGGATTATACCGTGGCGAGCCGCGGCGGCATGTAGGGCCAAAACCTGAAGGAGCGGTTACTTCTTCAGGAGGGCGTCGATGCCGGCTTGAGAGATGGCCTCATCGACTTCCGAGGCGGCTCCGCTGCAGGCGATTGCGCCGATCGTCAGCCCATCCACTTTGATCGGGAGTCCTCCCTGGTTGGGGAAGGCGTCAGGGAAGGCCAGAACCTGGGTTTCGCCGCCTTTGAGCCGGTCGGCGGACGCCTTGGACGGCTGCTGATAGATGGCTGCGTGCCGCGCTTTCTTCTGGGCGAACTGGATGGTGTTCAGACCTTTACCGTCGGCCTTCTGGAGGAACAACAGGTTACCGCTTTCATCGACGATACAGATGGTCACCTGGACGTTCCTCTTGTGAGCCTCGGCTTCGGCCGCGGCGACCATGGTTTTGATCGCGGCCAGGTTCAGATATTTCCGGGCAGGGAGATCCGCCGCGCAAAGCAGCGTGAGCGAAGTGAGGAGCAATACCAGCAGAGTGCGCATGCGGAACATCGTAACACCATATGGCTGGGGAAACCGGGGATACGCGAGCTACTATCTGCAACGCAATCTGGTCGAAACTGCCCGGCGCGGAGTCAAGCCGGGAGGATTATTGCTCACCGTTCCGGGGAGGCCGAGCGACCGGGTGGTGATCATTTATCAGGGGAATGGTCTTTGGCGAGAGGGCCACTGCGGGGTGGGACAACCCGATCCGGCTCATCAGATCGAGATAGCGCGGGTCGGAGCGCGAACCATCCAGCAGGCGCCAGACCGGGTGCCAGGCGACGCAATTGGAACGGTCCTCATACTCGTGCCGCATCGATTCAAACGCGCGGTCCTTGTCGCCCAGGCCCAGGTAAATCCATGTAAAGGCGTGCGCGGAGACATACCGCCGTTTTGAGAGATCGCTCAGTTCTTCGATCAACTTTTCGGCGTCTCTTGTGCGGCCGGCCAGCGCGTATGCCGCTCCCAAGGTACCGAGCAGCGCCGGCGCGCGCTGGTATCCAGCCGCGGCTCGTTCGAGCACTTCGATAGCCTGCGGGTATTTGCCCGTGTACATGTACGCCTGGCCAAGCTGCCATTGACCCCACAGGTTGGCGGGATCCTGCTGCACCACGTCCTGAAAATACGGAAAAGCCTTTGAGAAGTCACCGGCGTGAGCGTAGCTCCACCCGACCTGTGTTCTGACGATCAGCGAGAGCGGGTCCAATTCCAGAGCCTTGAGCGCCTGGTCGATGGCCTCGCGATGCTTTCCGTTCTGTTGCAGGTAAGCCGCGTACCAGAGGCGGACGGCGCCGTAGGAAGGATTCAATTCGATGGCGCGGCGCAGTTCCAGTTCGGCCTGCGGCCAGTCCCAGTCGTACATTTTGGCGTAGCCGAGGGCCGCATGGGCTTCGGCTGATTCGGGGTCGATTTCGATCGCCTTCAAGGCCGCCGCGATGGCGAGCGGGCGAGTTTCCCGCGCGCGCCTGAGGCCGATCAAATGGGTGCCGAGTTGATTGTACGCGTCGGCGAGCCCGGCGTAGGGAAGCGAATACGCGGCGTCCAGGTCAATCGCCTTCTCGAAGTGGGCTATCGCCTTCTGGATCTCCGCCGGCGAGCGCTTGTTCCAGGCGTGGCGTCCCCGCAAGTACTCCTCGAACGCCTCGCGATTCAGGGGGCGGCGCTCGGTCAGGCGAGTTTGGCCGCCCATCTGCAATCCAGCCTCGTGCGCGATGGTCAGGGGGATATCCACTTGCAAATCGGACAGGTCCCGGATGTCCTGCTCATAGACCTTCGACCAGATGCGGGCCTCGGTCGCGCCTCGAATCAGCTGCACGGTGACGCGTATGCGGTCTCCGGACCGCAGCACAGACCCTTCGAGGAGGGTGTCGACTTTCAATTCTCTGGCGATTTCCGGCAGTTTCATCCGCGTGTTCTTGAAGTGCATTGAGGAAGTCCGCGAAATCACTTTAAGCCCCCCGAGCTTGGCCAAGTCGCTGATAAGCAACTCGGTGAGGCCGTCGGCAAGGTACTCATCCTGGGGGTTGCCGGATAGATTTTGCAGGGGAAGCACCGCCATCGCCCGCACGGCAGAAGAACGCAGCCTCACAAAGGAGGCAGTGGCCGCCAATGCCGCCACCAGGAAGATAGCGGCGATCCACTTGGTCCTTTTTTGCAAACCTGGCCTCGGCGCGGGTGGGTCCTCGGGCGGCTCGACAATTCGCGGTGGCTCGGGCGTACGAACAGGAGCTATCAAGCGGTAACCGCGCTTGGGGATGGTCTCGATCCGGGAATCGCCGCTTCCGAGCGCCCGCCGCAGCACCGAGATATTTTGCGCCAGGTTGTTCTCGTCGACGAAGGTATCCGGCCAGACACTGCTCAACAGTGTTTCCTTGTCGATCACGGTTCCCGAGTTTTCCACAAGGATCAGCAGCGTCTCCAGGACCTTGGGCGGCAGCGGGACGAGCTGGCCTTCGCGGTAAAGCAGCCGCTTGCCTGCATCCAGGAGGAAGGGGCCGAACTCGTAGATCTTGTTCGCTTTGGGACTCGCCATCGCCGGCCTTCAGAAAGAATTCAGGTTTCCTTCAAGACTCCCATGACAGCTGCGCTTAGTGTGGGCTGTGGGCCAAAGTCAATTGTACTGGATCGAAAGCTGGATCGGCAAAATGAGAGCAACAAATCGGAGATCGAGATGGCACGTTTGAAAACACCTGCGAAATTTGCTTCATTTATTGTTGTGCTCCTGGCGTGCGCGGGCAGCACCCAGGCGACAGACATCAGCGGCGACATTACTACTACCCTGACGATTACGGATGACAGTAAGCTCGTCGGTGACGTGACCTGCTCGGTCACCGGCGCTGCCTGCATCGCTTTTGGAGCTTCCGGCCTGACGTTGGACTTGAATGGCTTCACGATGACGGGGCTCGCCGATCCGGCCAAGGCCTGCATTGGCGTCACTCCTCCTGGCGGGGAGTTCGGCATCTTCCTGAACGGTTTCAATAATGTAACGATCCGCGGTCCTGGGCTGATCCAACGATTCCGGGCTCAGGGCATCCTGCTGAACAACAGTAGCGGCTCGACAATCAGGGACTTGACGAGTTCCACCAACTGCGCCTCCGGCTTTCAGGTGAACAATGGATCGAACAACCTGCTGGAGAACAACGTCTCAGTCCGAAACGGAAGCCCCACCGCAGCCTGCGGAGGTATATGACTCGCCGGAGGCGCTAGTCGCAACCGGCTCCGTGCGAACCGGATTAGTGGAAATGGGTACTCGACTCCAGGCAATAACTACGGAATTGGTACGCCCGGCGGCTCCAGCGTTACCGGCAACGTCATCGAAGAGAACATGATTGTCGGGAATGTGAACGGGATAATCCTGTTTCCGGGAACGGCGGGAAATATGCTTCGGAAGAACTTCATCATGGGAAATCCCAGCGTGGAGACGTCGGTCGACCATGCCTCGGCAACTTCGGGCTTCGACGTCCAGAATCTGGCCACGCCGGGCGCCAATGACTTCGTGGGCAACACCTGCTTCACCTCGGTGAACGCGCCGTGCCCCTCCATAGGTCCCACTCTTAGCGCGAGCCCGAATCCGATACCGGTCACCGGAAACGCCTCACTTGGGTCGACAACGATCAGTTGGAATGCGCCGGATGCGGAACTGATCGAGATTCGTATCGGCAGCCCGGACGGCATTCTCCTGACGACCACGGTCAATCGCGGATCGATTCAGACGGGCAGTTGGGTTCGCGAGGGCATGACGTTCTATCTGCAGGATGTGTCTGGCGGGAGGCCGCTGACTTCGGACTATACGCTGGCCGAGCTCGTCGTTCATTTGCAGCAGAAGTAACGGCTCACCGAGATGACTTCACTTGAAACGATTGCTCGAACGCTCACGAACTCACTGCATCTCAGCCAGCCTCCCGTGGCGATCGCATTTACCGACACCGTGCCGGCAGGCGTGACGCTTTATGAAGGGCTGGCGCCGGCAGGCTGCCGTTTCTGGCAGGAGGCCGCCGGCCGGGTTTTCGCTACTGTTCCCAGGGACCACAACCTGTGCGCCGTGGGCGTCTATACGCATCATCTGCCGAGCAGCGGTGAGGGACAGAGCGACCTCCAGGATGCCCTGAAGGTGTTCGCCGACCTCGATTACGTCCGTCCCGAAGATTTGGCTTTGATTCCGGTGCTTCAGCGCGAGGCGAAAGTAGTTGTGTATGGTCCACTGGCTTCCATCCCGGTTCCGCCGGATGCCGTGCTGCTGTTCGTCGAAGCCGAACAGGCGCTGATTCTGTCGGAGGCATCGCAGCAACTCGAGAATGGCCTGCCGCCCGCGCTCGGCCGCCCCGCGTGCGGCGTCGTGCCCCACGCCATCAACACCGGCCGGACGGCGCTGAGCCTCGGGTGTTGCGGAGCGCGGGCATATCTTGACGTGTTGACGCCGGGGGTGTCCTTGTACGCGGTCCCCGGGTCAAAGCTGGCCGCCTTCACCGAGCGTGTGGTGGCCTTGGCCAACGCCAATGCCGTATTGACCCGGTTCCACTCACTCCGCCGCACGGAGGTCGAGGCTGGAAAACATCCCAGCGTGAGGGAATCTCTGAATGCGATGCAATGACGAGGCGATGAATCCGGGGCCGGAAAAATGAACACGGACCCGAAGCCCGCCGGGATGGTTTCCATCCTTGCGGCGCTATTGACGCCAAGCTGATGAGTGCTTCCGCAAGTCCTGGCAGGACTTGGCCTGTTTTCGTTGCTGAACGCGGGGTGTCTGATCTGGCTCCAGCGTTTGCAGCCGCTGTTTTTCACGGTGGCTATGGGGACGCTTCTTTACCAACTCTGGATCGTGCGCCAACGTCCGCCCACTTTGCGCCGGTGGGGGGTGAAGACGATTCTCGGCCTGAGCCTGGCGCTGAACCTCATGGCTGTCGCAAGCTGGATCGTGCTTTCGGTTCGCTATCGATGAGAGCGCTGCCGCTATCCCTGCTGCTGCTCTCCGCAATGCCGCTGCCGGCCCAGGTTGAACAGGTTTCCATTCGTACCACGGGCATTTCCTGTGGCGTTTGCGCCGCTGTTTCAGAGATTCATCTCAAACGCATGGCAGGCGTCGAGCGGGTTGCCATCAGCCGTGCCAACGAATCGATCATCATCTCCTACAGACCGGGAGCCGCTTTCTCTCCTCGGCGCATCCGGGAGGTTCTGCATGAGCTGGAAGTGGGAGTGACGCAGTTCCAGATCAGAGTGCGAGGGTGCTTCCGGGAGCAGGGCGGAAAGCAGTTCTTTATTGCGGCCAAAGAGGCGTATGCTTTCCGGTTCGCGGGAGCCGATCCCATTCCACGCGATACTCCGGTTCTGATCGAAGCGATCCTGGACGATCGCCCGGATCCGATGGAGCTGAAGATCCTGAATCTCAAACGGGTCAGTCAGTGAGGGGACAATCAGGCCTCCAGCAAACAAAGATTTCAGTCAAAGCAGAAACAACCTGTCCGAGGGGCGCACGCTGGATCTGGCGAACTTCCTGCGCTTCCTGTGAGCAAGTCATGCGAACCTCATAGGAGTGGACCTGAAGGGCTGGAACGAGCGCTACCTGGCGCAGGAAGGAGAGCACGCGGGCACGGACCCGGTGGCGCTGCTGGTAGAAACAGCAGAGCGGCTGCCTCCCGGTCGTGCGCTCGACCTCGCCTGCGGCGCCGGACGGAACGCCCTTTGGCTGGCGGAGCGCGGGTGGCGGGTGGCGGCGGTGGACGGCGCGGAGGCGGCGATCGGCATTCTGCGCCGGCGGGCATCGGAGCGCGGGCTGAGGATCGACGCGCGGGTGGCGGACCTGGAAAACGGGGGATACGCGATAGAACCTGAATCCTGGGACCTGATCGTCTTCAGCTACTATCTGCAACGCGACCTGTTCGAGCCTGCCCGGCGCGGCGTCAAGCCGGGCGGATTGATTCTGGCGATTGTCCATATCACCGGACCGGGTGAGGAGCCGACTTTCAAGCGTCTGCGTCCGGGTGAATTAAAGGGCTACTTCGCGGGATGGGAAGTTCTGCACGAGTACGAGGGTCAGCCGAAGGACCCCGGGCACAAATACGGTGTCTCCGAGCTTGTGGCGCGGAGGCCGGCGTAACCGTAACGTCAGCGCGCGACAGTGCGGGCCGCGCGGTTTAGAGCCACAGCTATCGTTTCCGGGTTCTGGGCGCCCGAGATTACTTCCGTGCCGTTGATCACAAACAGCGGCACGCCCTGAATTCCCTCGCTGCGCGCCCAGGACTCCTCGGCCTGCACCTCGCGGGCTCCGCGCCCGCTCTCGAAAAAGCCCGCCGTCTCAAGGCCCGCGCCGGCGGCAACGGCCCTCAGCACGTTCCGGTCGCCGATGTCGCGAGCCTCGACGAAGTATGCCTGGAAGAGCGCTTCGACGATGGCGTCCTGGATTCCCTGCTCTCCGGCCAGCCAGATCAGCCGGTGCGCGTCGAAAGTATTGGGAGTCCGCTCGATGCGGTCGAAGGCGAAGGCGATCCTCTCTCCGGCCCCGGCCAGAACGAGCTGCGCATCGAGGGCCTTTGACTGCTCCCAGCTTCCGAACTTGCGCGTCCGGTACAGCCGCCGCTCCATTCCCCCGGGCGGCATGGCGGGATTCAATTGGAACGGCAGCCAGCGGACTTGTGTTTCCACGCCCGGGAGCCTGCGCAGCGCGCTCTCGAAGCGGCGCTTGCCGATGAAGCACCAGGGGCAGATCACATCCGAAATGATTTCGACTTCGAGCTTCATTTCGTCCCGAAAGATCAGTGTATCCTGGAATCGTTTGACAAAATCCACACCAGAACAGATCCGCGCCCGTTTCGATAAGGACGTCGAGCGTTTTTCGAACCTCGAGACGGGGCAATCGGCCACGATCGACGCGCCGCTGTCGATGGAATTGATCGCGCAGGCTGCCGCGAGTACGACGCCGAACGCCGCGGCGATGGTCGATATCGGCTGCGGCGCGGGGAACCTCTCGCTGAAGCTGCGCCAGTTTCTGCCCTCGCTCGAAGTCACGCTGATCGACCTGAGCCTGCCCATGCTGGAGCGGGCCACCGAGCGGCTGGGCGGCCGGACGCGCGCGATTCAGGGTGACATTCGCGAGGTTGAGCTGGCGGAGGAGAGCGTGGACATCGCCGTCGGCGCGGCCGTGTTCCATCACCTGCGCGGCGAGCCGGAGTGGCGGTCCGTGTTCGGAAAGGTCTACCGGAGCCTGCGTCCGGGCGGATCGTTCTGGATCTCCGATCTGATCTCCCACTCGATGCCCGCGGTGCAGGAGCTGATGTGGTCGCGCTACGGCGACTACCTCACAGGCTTCAAAGGCGAGGAGTACCGGCGTCATGTTTTCGAATACGTCGAGTACGAGGACACTCCTCGGCCGCTGCTGTTTCAGATCGATCTGTTGCGGGAGTGCGGTTTCTCCGAGGTGGAGATTCTCCACAAGAACAGCTGCTTCGCCGCTTTCGGCGCGCGGAAAGGCTAGCCGGGAAGGATCGCGGCGGCTCAGCGGGGCGGAGCGCTGGCAGCGAAGACTGCCAGGCTGCTGGCGACCGGCCGGACGCCCCGCTTGTCCGAGGGAACGTTACGAACTACGCCCTTTCCGGTCACAGGGTTCTGCATGGCGAGGGTGGTCGAGCCGCCCCCGTCGAGGTTGAGGGCGTTATAGACGGCGTACTCCTTAATAAGAAGATCGGCCACCTCTCCAACTTTGAGTCCAAGGCTTCCGGCGGCTCTGTCGACTGTGAACAGCACCAGGGTTCGGGTATCCTCCGTCAGGCCGATCGATGTACGGGCAGTCGGGACGTCGTACCAGGAAAGCGCGTTCGAATACTTTCGGCGGCCGCCGGGCGTCAATGCACCGTCCGGATGCTGCTGATCGGCGTAGACCGGGATGGTCTTGACGCCGTTGGTGACGATCTGGGCCGAGCCCGAGACGGCGTTCCACAACGTCACGTTTTCGATCACGTGCTTCCCATCGCCGATAGTCTTGTCGCGATGCACGATCGAGGCGCGATTGCGGGCATCGATATTGAGGGCCGGGGCGTCGGCGACCAGGGCGTACGATTGCCGAGGCGACTCGAATGCGGAGTAGACAGCGCCATTCGAGGCGGCCAGGCCGACCAGGAGCGAGTGGGGCTTACGAGAAGGGTAGGGAAGGAAGAAATGGCTGTTGATGGCTACCTGGGCGTGTTCCTGATTGAGGAACTGCAGCGTGGTCCGGCGGACGGTTTCGAGGGGTCCGGCCGGCGAGGTGAGCTTGAATCTGATTCCGCGCGCTTCCAGGTCGATCAGCACGATGTGCATGTTCACCTTGCGCGGGTGTGTTTCGGAGCGCGCGATGTGGGTGACGCCGAGAAACGGGCGCTCGACGATCTGCCCGGCGAGCAGCCCGCTCCAGGTCAATAGCAGAAGCAGCGCGACAGTCATTCATCCATACGATGCCACAGGATCAGGCGATACTGGAGTCGTGCGCGCATTCATTCTGGCGCTGGGGCTGGCGCAGGCCGGTTGGGCGACCGGACCAGTGACGTTCACGCGAGATGTCGCGCCGATCCTGTACAAACGCTGTGTCTCCTGCCATAGGACGGGCGAAGCCGGGCCGTTTCCGCTGGTCAGCTATGCGGATTCGGCCAAGCGGGCCGGGCTGATCGCGCAGGTTACGGCCAGCAGGTACATGCCGCCCTGGAAACCGGTGGCCGGACACGGGGACTTCGAGGGCGCTCGCGGATTGACGCAGAGCGAGATCGACACGCTGGGGCGCTGGGCCCGGGGCGGGGCGCGGGAAGGGGATCCAGCGGAATTACCGCCGCTGCCGCCGGCTGGAGGCAGAGCGCTGAAGGATCCGGACCTTTCGGTCCGGATGATCCAATCGTACGCGGTTCCGGCGGAAGGGCCGGACCTTTACCGGTGTTTCGTGATCCCGCTGGGGCTGAAGTCGGTCCGGTATGCGGACGCAATCGAATTCCGGCCGGGCAATCCCAAGGTGGTTCATCACGCGCTGCTGTTCCTCGACAGGGCGGGAGTGGCGCGAAAGAAAGAGTCATCGCCGGGCGCCGGATACGAGTGCTTCGGAGCGCCGGGATTTTTACCGGGCGCGGGGCTGGGGGGATGGTCGCCCGGCTCGCCGTCCATCCGCATGCCGGACGGAGTCTCGGCCGTGCTCGACGCCAGGTCGGACCTGGTGCTGCAGGTCCATTTTCATCCCACCGGCAAAGTCGAGACAGGGCAGGCGGAGGTGGCGTTCCGGTTCACCGTCCGTCCGCCGAGCCGGCGTCTGCTCGATATTCCGCTGGGGTCGCGGCGGATCGATATTGCGGCGGGAGAGAAGGCGTACAAGGTGACCGATCACTTCACGCTTCCCGTGGACGTGGAGGTGATCGGGATCATTCCGCATGCGCATTACCTCTGCAAGGAGATGAAAGGCGTAGCCCGGCTGCCGGACGGGTCGGTTCGCTGGCTGATCTGGATTCAGGACTGGGATTTCAACTGGCAGGAGCCGTACAGGTACAAGATACCTTTGCGCCTGCCCGAGGGCACGCGGCTCGAGATGGAATTCCTCTATGACAATTCGGAGGGCAATGTCCGGAATCCCAGCCATCCGCCGCGCCGCGTGAGGTGGGGGCCGGACAGCACGGACGAGATGGCGGGATTGCATGTGCAGGCGCTGGCGGCCCGGGAGTCCGACGTCGCGGAGCTGGTTCAGGCGTTATGGGGTAAGACGATGCGCAGCGTGGGGGGCGGATTCTACCGGTGACAAACTGGTATCTTACCTAGACGATGCGTATGATGCCAGCGACGGCCGCCGGGTTGGCGGCAATCGGATTCGGAGCCATCTTTCTCCTGTCCTGCGGCTCGAAGGAAACCTCCCAAGAAGTGAAGGAACCTCCCAAAACGATGAGCGCCAAGAGCCGGCCATTCGGCAAGACACGCGACGGCGAAGCCGTGGAACTGTACACGCTGGCCAACGCCAAGGGAATGGAGGCCACCATCATGACGTACGGCGGCATCGTCACATCGCTGCGCGTGCCGGACCGGAACGGCAAGCCGGATGACGTCGTGCTGGGCTTCGATTCGCTCGACGGGTATCTGGGGGATCCCCCTGCTCCCTATTTCGGCGCGCTGATCGGCCGCTACGGCAATCGGATCGGAAAAGCGCGCTTCACGCTCAACGGCACGGAATACAAGCTGGCGGCGAACAACAACAAGGTGAACCACCTGCACGGTGGCCTGAAGGGATTCGACAAGGTGGTCTGGAAGGCGGCTTCCACCTCGCCGCAGAGTTTGGAGCTGACCTACCTGAGCAAGGACGGAGAAGAAGGATATCCGGGGAACCTGACGACTACCGTCACCTACACGGTCACCGACAACAACGAGCTGAAGCTCGAGTACAAGGCTGCAACGGACAAGGACACGGTGCTGAATCTGACCAACCACAGCTACTTCAATCTGGCGGGTCAGGGGGAAGGCGATATTCTGGCGCACCGGATCATGATCAACGCCGACAAATTCACGCCGGTGGACGCGACGCTGATCCCGACCGGGGAGCTGCGTAACGTGGAAGGAACGCCATTCGATTTCCGCAAGCCGCGGCCGATCGGGGAAAAGATCGACTCGGCCTACGATCAAACGAAGCTGGGCGGCGGCTACGACCACAACTTCGTGCTGAACACTTCCGGGTCGCTGACGGAGCCGGCGGTGCGGGTCACCGAGCCGAAATCGGGACGCGTGATGGAAGTCCTGACCACGCAGCCGGGCGTGCAGTTTTACACGGGCAACTTTCTCGACGGCAGGTTGAAGGGCAAGGGCGGAAAGGTCTACAACAAGCGGTACGGATTCTGCCTCGAGACGCAGCACTTTCCGGATTCGCCCAACCAGCCGGGCTTTCCTCCGGTGGTTTTGAAGCCCGGTGAACAGTATCAGAACACGACGATCTACCGTTTTTCGGCGGATTCGTCGAAGTAGCGCGTCTGTGCTACATTGCAAGGGAGTATGGCATCTCGAAGCGTCAACAAAGTGATTCTGATCGGCCGGCTGGGGAAGGACGCGGAATCGAAATTCACTCAAAGCGGGACGTCCGTCGCGACGTTCTCCATCGCCACGAGCTGGCGGCAGAAGGATCAGCAGACCGGCGAGTGGAAGGAACACACGGACTGGCACAACATCGTCTTGTGGCGATCGGAGAACGTGGCGCCGTATTTGACGAAAGGCACGCAGGTTTATGTCGAGGGCCGGCTTCAGACGCGCAACTACGAAAACAAAGAGGGGCGGAAAGTGTACGTCACCGAGGTAGTGGCCGAAGAGCTGATCCTGCTCGGCGGGCGGCAGGGTGGCGGCGAGCCGTCCGGCGACTATTCCCAGCAGCCGGTCTCGATGCCGCGCAGCGCCCAGCGGCCGCAATCGACGCCGGCGCCGGCAGATGATCCGGGGTTCGGCCAGGGTATCACGGATGACGACGTGCCGTTCTGATTCTCATCGCAAATAGAGTGAGGAGAGCTTTCAGCGCGAAGCAGGGCCAGTATCTCGCTCTTATTTTTCATTACACACGGCTTCATGGGATGGTCCCGTCAGAAGCCGATATGCAGCGATATTTCCGGGTGACGCCGCCGTCGGTCCACGACATGGTGCTACGGCTGGAGGCCAGCGGGCTGATCGAAAGGACCCCGGGGCAGGGGCGGTCCATCCGGGTGCTGGTCCCGCCTGAAAATCTTCCGGATCTTCCTTGACCGCAATCGTGGTCTGGCACGAATTCCGACGGGTTCCTTTCCCGGATGCGGGCATTTCAGGCGGGAGTTCCCATCGCAAACCGGGGCACCTTCGGGAAGCGATCCCGGCGCTTCATCGCAGCGGAGCTATTCGACCTGAAAGGTCTGTTTCAGCTCGCAGGTCTGTTGGCCAATCCGGTCTTGCGCCGAAATCAGGACGGTGTACTCGCCCGGAGGCGTCTTGGGCTGAACGGCGAAGCTGATCGCCGAGGGCGCGTAGCGCATGGGATAAAACGACGATCCCTTGTCGACGGAGGGCTCCCCCGGGGGCATCAGGACGCGGCCATCGGCGCGTGAGACCTGGACGGTATAGGCGACCTCCCGCTGATTCCCCGGGCCGAACTTGTAGCCGGTAATGTCGAAGCGGGCCCAGACCGCGTCCCCGGGGCGATAGGCGGCGATCTTGAGGGGAGCGGCGTCCTCCTCGGTGCGGAGGAAGCGGAAGTTACGAATGACCAGCGAATCGGCGGGCTCGACCGCGTGCCCGCGCACTTCGAACGGCACTTCGGCCGCCCCCGTCGATCCGCTCAACTGGTCCTTGACCGAGATGTTCAACTTGTATGTACCGGACTCGGCTAGCGGCGGTATCAGGACGTTCTGGCGGATTTTGGGCTTCCACTCTTTATCCTGCGGGGAAAGCTCGACCTCGATTTTTCCGGAAGCCGGTTCGGCCAGGGGAACTCCACCGGGGTCCACCGCCGCAAAGTTGTAGGTCAGAGAAACCTTCTTCTCCGGCGAGACTTCGAATCCTTCCAGCCGGCAACTAAAGAAGATCACCTCGCCGGGGACGTGCAGGGTTCCGGGAGGGGGTAGGGGGCCGTCTTCGGTCTGATGAATGGCGGCTTCGGTGATTTTGAGAGGTTTGGGTCCGGCGGCCTGGAGGACAAAAGGCACGGCCACAAGGAAGGCTCGAACAGCCACGCGCATGGCGATCTCCTGAACGGCGCGGCGCTTATCGCAAGGGAGTATCGAGCGCGCTGGGGACGGCCGGCCTCTCCAGCCCGAAGCGAAGCGGCATCTCCACCAGCGCCGGTTGGCCGGAATCCCCGTCGTCGTTCAATTTCAGCTTATAGGATTTAGCATCGACGTCAAAGAGGATATTGCCTACCAGGGTTTCGACCGGCTTCACTTTCCGCATCAGTCCCAGCCAGGAGGGAACGAACTGCCCGTCGAACGACTCGTCGAACACTCTGCCGCCGTCGTCGACCAGCTTGAAACTGGGGATGGAGACGGGCTGTCCGCCCCCGTTGGTGACGCTGAGACGGACCACCAGGAAACGATGGGCGGGAAACCGGACCATGGCTGCCTCGGAGAGCTGCGGGCGCCAATCGGCTTCCAGAACGTTATAGACTACCGAGCCGAGTTCCACCCGGTCGCCGATCTGATACAGGTGGACGGGCGGGGCAGGGCTGACGCAGCCGGTCTGAGAGGCCGCCACGGTGAGGATAAAGAGACAACCCAAAACCGCGATTTGCATGAGATGCAATGATCACCCGGAGGCCGGTAACGTGTCAATGGCGCGTGAAGGCATCGGAAAAAATTTGGAAACGCCTGAGGGAGACCGGTCACTACCAGGAGTGCGCCTCGATGCGGCTGGGGCTGACGCAGAGTGTTCGCGGATATTTGCCGCGCGGCGTCGAGGGCTGGCGGGGGAGTAATGGTGCGCCCGGAGAGACTCGAACTCCCGGCCTACTGGTTCGAAGCCAGCCGCTCTATCCAACTGAGCTACGGGCGCACAAACCTATTCTATACAAGCAGGACAAGACGTGCCAGGAAAATCCCGAGTGTCGCCGGCATTAATGGGCTGATGCACAATCGGCGGCCTGAACGATTTATTGACAGGATCCCAAATGCAATGGATAATATCTAATCTAGTTCCGAAGTTCAATAAGAAGCCGGCTGGTGAGCCCGTCGTTCGTCAGTAAATCGGGGCGTGAAAGGGGCCCACAATCTGTCTTCGGCCTCCGGCGGATGATCGAGATGTGCGGCCTGAAAAAGGTAGGGAACAAGTTGGCATGCTCTCCCCTGGTGAACCTTTAAACTCTCCGCATGCCTTGCGTTAAGAGAAGCAGACTGAGGCGTCGAGATTGGAGGGGAACTCATTGCATGATGAGCGCAACCGAAGGTGAGACGAGCTTTTGCGGCCATCCGAATCCGGATCTTCCAACCAACGCGCCGATTGCCATTGAAAACCTGAAATTAGGGGACGCCCGTGTGCCGGGTTGCCGGCGGGTCGTCCGCGGTCATTTGAGATAGAAGGAGCATCATGGCGGATACTTACGACATTATTATTGTCGGAGCCGGTTCCGGCGGCGGGTTTATCTCCGGCGAGATTGCAGCGAACGCATCAGTGCTGATCCTGGAAGCCGGGCCTCATATCACGGGCGATCCAATGCCCGGTTTCGGCGCTCCCAACCGGCGCCGGTATTCCACTCAGATCAATCTTGGACAATACATTCCGGATGGCACGTCTTCCAATCGCGGGGACACATTTTATAGCTATCCGATGTACATGGACGAATCGAATCCGGCGGGCGCCAGCGTACAGCGCGAGCCCCGCGTGGTGGGTGGCGGCTCGTTCATCAACGTAGGCGCCTGGCTGCGGCCGACGCTGGTGGACTGGCAGGGGTTCATCGACGAAACCGGCGTTCAGGGCTGGACCAAGGCGGCGTTCGAGCCGCACTTCCAGCGGGGGGAGCGCATCCTCCACGTCCATCGCGATGTGCGTGAGAACTGGAACAAGGCCAGCGTTTATTATGAGGCCACGGCCTTGCGCATGGGCATCCCGATTTTCGAGACGGCGTCGAACCGCTTCCACTGTCTCTTCTGCGGCCACCGGCTGGATGCGGGCATGCCTTGCAAATACGATGCGCTGCAGAGTACGGCAATCACCCAAATTCCGAAGGCGATGAAGGCGGGAGCCACACTGCTCGATAACGCCACCGCCGTCAGGATCGAGATCAGCAACAACACGGCCACCGGCGTCACTTACAGGCGCAACGGTGAAACCATCACGGCGAACGCGCGAAAGCTGGTGATCGCCTCCTCGGGCGCGATCGGGACGCCGCTGCTGTTGCGGAATTCCGACGTGCACCTGAAGAACCCCAACGTGGGCAATTACCTGCGCGCCCACCCCGGCGCCCCGATCGACGTCCTGCTTCCCGGAGAGGACTGGAACATGGATCGCGGCTATCAATGGAACGTCCACCATTTTGTGATGGATAAGAACGGCGAGCCGATGGATGCGCTGGTTCACGCCAGCGCCTCGTTCCCGTCAACCACGCCCTGGGTGGCGGCCGCTTTCCAGATCGGCCTGTTCGGAAAGCCGTACAAGGACATCATGCGGCGGTTCCCGCAACGCTCCGGCGCATTCATCTTCACGTTGAAGCCGGCGATTTACGGCCGCGTCATCGGGACGATCGACGCGCCCGTCATTTATTATCCGATTGCGGACACCAGCGGCCTGCTGGAGCCGAAGACCCTCAACGACCTGACGTCGGGGGTGAGGCAGGTGGCCTCGGTCTACCAGCAGTTCGGCGCCATCACGTCCTTTCCGAACCCGTACGCGCCGAAGTCGGTGCTCGAGTCCGGCGTCAGCTTGTTCGTTACCACCTCGGGTGCGCTGCACCCGCAGGGGACCTGCCGGGCCGGTTCTCAGCAATCCAATTCGGTGGTGGATACGAACGGCATGTCGTGGGATATCAAGAACCTGATGTGCTGCGACGCCAGTGTCATACCCAACCATATTTCGGCCAATCCCCACGCCACGATCATTGCCGCCGCCAGCCGCGCGGCGGATTTCGTCAACACCCAGATCCTGGGGGTAAGAAACGCATCTACAGCGGAAAAGGAACTCGAGCAGCAACTTGCGGCAGCAGCAGGAGCATCCAAATGATTCGCGAATCACTCCTTGAGATGGAAAAAACGCTGTCCCGCCGGGCCTTCTTTTCGAGAATGGCCAAGGTGGCGGGGCTGGTTGCGGCCTATGACCGGTTCGGCGACAAGCTGTTCGCAGAACCGACGCCGCAGTCGACAACGCTGGCGCTCCGGGTGGTCAGCGCATTCGGCCGCACGGTAATCCCGGTGGACGAAGATCCCGGCTGGCAGACTTTCGAGCCGGGCATCAACGAATACTGCCTGAACGTGTACATCAAGCAGTGCTTTTTCTACGGCAACCAACTGGCGTTCGACGGCCTGATCACCGGTATCAATGCCTTCGACAACATTCCCGTGCTGGTCAGTTATGGCCCGCGGTTCACCGAGATGTCGCCGAATAACCGGGAGCAGTTTCTGAGCGACGTGCTGACCGGCGCATTTGAATTCGACGGGGTGCAGGACGTGCTTGGTTTCAGCGGCATCTTCATGCTCCTCGGCACGAAAGAGACGTTTTTTCTCAACTATCCCCGGCACCTGCCTCAACGCGGCGCCGAATACCAGATTCTGCCCGCTTCCAACGTCAAAACCGGCTGGGACATCATGCGGTTCAAGGGGCCGGTCGGTCCGGACGAAGAGAAAGCTCTGCGCGCCCGGTTTTATGACGCTGTGGAAGTTCCTGGCGTGGATTTCCGGAATCCTTATATCTAGGACTCCGCTGATCGCTGGAGGATTGAACAGTGAATCTGAATCGGACCTATCTCAGTCTCTACTATCTCGCCGGATATCTGATACCGGTCGGCCTGTCGTTGATGTTCTTCCCGATGCAGCTGATCAAGCTGCTGTTTTCGAACCGGACCTACGACGACATGTTCCCACGGCTGGTGGGCGTGCTGCTGCTCTCGCTGGGGATCATTATCGTGCAGATCATCAGGCTGAAGCTGGAAGTGCTGTATCCTACTACGCTCATCGTCCGTTCGATTATTACGCCCACGCTGTTCGCCGTCTATCTATATAGCGGTGATCCGCTGTTTCTGGTGATGACGGGGGTGCTGGCCTTCGGTCTGGTGCTGACGGGCACCTGTTATTTCCTGGACCGGCGTGACAAAGCAGCCGGGGGCGGGGCGAGGGCAGCGGGCCGATGACGACTCCCCGGCAGGGCCAGGGTTGGGCGATTGTTACCGGCGCGTCCTCCGGGATCGGCCGGGAATTCGCCAAGGCTCTGGCGGCCCGCGGCCATTCGCTGCTGGTGGTGGCGCGGCGGCGGGACCGGCTGGACGAGCTGGCCCGGGACCTGGCTTCGACGGGCGTCCAGGTCGAACCCTTTGTCGCCGATCTGGAGAGCAGGGAGGGTCCGGCGGCGGTGGCCAACAAAGCGCTCGAGCTCGGGCAGCTGGCGCTTCTGATCAACTGCGCCGGATTTGGCAATTTCGGGTATTTTTCCGAGCAGCCGCTCGACAAGATTCTGGGGGCGGTCCGGCTGAACATCGAATCGGTAGTTGAATTGACGCACCGTCTGCTGCCCGTCATGAAACGCCAGAAAAGCGGAGGGGTGATCAATGTCGGATCTTCGCTCGGGCTGCAGCCTGTTCCCTACTTCAGCGTTTACGCGGCGACGAAGGCATTCGTGATCAGCTTCTCCGAGGGGCTGGCCGAGGAATTGAGCGGAACAGGTGTTCAAGTGGTGGTAGTATGTCCCGGACCGGTGAAGACTGAATTCGCCGATCATTCCAGTTCGGGTTCGGTTACCAGCCGGATTCCGAATCTTGTTCCGGAAGATGTCGTCCGCGCGGCTCTGGCTGCTTACGACGGCAAGAGAGTGGTTACGATCCCCGGGTTCACCAACAAACTGCTGGCTCTGTGTCCGCGCCTGCTGCCCCGAAGCGCAATGAGGGGGACGATGGCGATGATGATGAAGCCGGCGGCATAGGTTTCAAAAATAAGAGAAGTACTCAAGGAGCAGCATGAATCGAAGGTCTTTCGTAACTACTTTGGCGGCCAGTTCGGCCGCAATTGCCGTCCCCAAGCCGGGGTTTGGCGCCACCAGCGGAAGAAACGTATTGGGCCCGATACCGTTCAGCATGGAATACATGTTCAGTTATACGCTCTCGGTCCAGCCGGAAGTGATCGGTCCGGTGGCAGAGGGGATCAGGGTCAACCTGCAGTCGCGGGGTGGAACACTCAACGGCCCGGACATCAAGGGCAAAATCCGGCCCGAGGGCGCCGATTACCTCTACGTCCGCTCGGACGGCATTGCCTCGCTCGATGTGCGGCTCACTTTTGAAACCACCGACGGGGCCCTGATCTATTCCACCTACACCGGTGTAGGCGAACTCGGCCTGGATGGTTTTCAACGCTTCGCAACCGGCAATGTGGGGGGTATCATTCCGTTGCGCGTGGCGCCGCGCTACTCGACGGCCCATCCGGGATATATTTATCTGAATCGGTTGCAGTGCGTCGGGATCGGCGGCGGCGACCTTTCGACGGAAACCATTAATTTCGATATCTACGCAATTCGCTAAACGGGAGGCAAATCGATGCGTCGAAGTCTTGGTCTCATTCTGGCGGCCTGCGCCACCGCGGGCCTGGCCTGCGCTCAATTCGGGGGGCGGGTCGGCGACACGGTGTTGTACATGTTCTCGACCAAGGGGGCCGGGGATATCTCGGTAGTGCCGTCCAATACCACGAATGCCGCGGGCACGGCGCTCCAGATTCGCGACCCGTTTCAGCAGATCGCGGAACCGTTCGGCCCGGATTTCCCGGGGGAATCCCGGCGCCTGCTGCACACCGAAGCCAACGACAATTTCATGATGATCGTGCAGCGGGAGGGGATCGAGAGCGAGCACCAGCAGTTTCAGGAGCACACGCGCGCTCTGATCATTCAGGGAATCCTGCGGCTGCTGCCCCCCGGGCGGCCCCCCATCGACGCGCCGGCGGGCTTCTACTCCACCTTCCCCAAGGGGGTCGACTTCGGTCCGAACGTTCCGCTGCTGCAGGAGCTTTCGTTTTTGTGGACGCCGTTTCCGAATTTCCCGGTCATCTTGCGGGCGCCGGCCGGCCTGGTGGGGCCCGGCGTCCCGGCCGGACAGATCGGCATTGACTACGTGGTAGATCTGGGCAAGTTCGTCGCGCTGATTCCGTGGGTGGGATTGAGGACCACGTATCCGAACGTGGGGTGGCCGGACGGAGTTGACGCGAAGCTGGTCGAGAAGGACAATTCGCTCGGGATCACGGTCCGGGAAGTGCGCATTCGGGGCGGACGCCAGACTCCCACCTTCCGGGTCAACGCCAATACGCATCTGGCGGTTCTGCAAGGCAGCGTCCAGATAGCGCCCGCGGGCGGGCAGCCCACCACGCTGACGCAGTTCCAATACGCGTTCGTGCCGAACAATTTCGCCATTACGCTCGCCAATCCGAAGAAGTTGAACGTGGTATCGACAGCAGGGCAGTAAAAAAAGGATAAGGATGAAATTTAGATTCATCGCGGTGTTGTTTCTCAGCACGCTTGGAGCCGGACAATCTCTGTTCGGATCCGCGTTCGCCATCAACGAGGGAGGTACCCGCGCGCAGGGTATGGCGGGGGCGTTCACGGCGATCGCCGATGATGGCTCCGCGATTTTCTTCAACCCGGCGGGTATGGCGTTTCAGAAGCGCACACAGATGGAAATGGACGCCCTGGCGGTAGTGGGGCTGTTCCGCTATTTTCCGTCCAACGTTCCGCAAGGAGTCGTGACGCCGGAGAAGGGATACAGCGGGCTGGTCAAGCCGAAGTTTATTCCCGTGGCCAATCTGTATCTGGTCAAGCCGGTTTCGAAGCGGGTCACCTTCGGGTTTGGGATGTACGCGCCGTTCGGCCTGGCGGCGAACTTCACCAATTTCAACGACGGCGATCCTTCGCAGACCAAATTCCCCGGCCGCTACGCCGGCTCGCGGGGGCAGTTGCAGTCTATCTGGCTACAGCCGACGGTGTCCTACCGGCTGGCGGAAAACACCAGCGTGGCGTTCGGAGTGGCGGCGGTATACACGCACCTGTTCCTCGAACGCAGCATCCTGAATCCACTCGACGATGGCGCCGATTTCGGCAAAGAAGTCGCGAAGGCAATCCTCCCGGGGACGAACGTAGACCAGGCGGCGAAATCCATCGGCCGTCTGCTGCCGGAGGGTCGTTTCCGGGCGGCGGTGAGTTCGTGGAGTCCGGGTTTCAGCGCCGGGTTCATGCAAAAATTCAACAGGGGAAAGAGCAGCTTCGGGTTCAACTTCAGGAGCGCGGTCGTCCATCACCTGGAAGGGGACGGATCCTTCGCGTTTCTTCCCAACAGCGCGCTGGCGCCATTTCTTCCCAAGGACAGCACGATCGACAAGCTGTTTCCCAACCAGAAGATCAAAGGAATGATTCCCACTCCGGCGACCTATTCGGTGGGAGTGGCCACGCCGTTTTTATTCAACAGTCTGATCGCCGTCGATTTCATGGTTCAGGATTTCCGGCGGTTCAAGGACCTGGTAATCAACTTCAGCCAGACGACGGATACGGCCACGCCAGCCGAGCAGCGCGAGGCCTTCGATTTCCGCAATTCCTATATCGCCAAGATCGGAATCGAAAAGAACGTGAAGAAAATCGGCGACATCCGGGGCGGATACAGTTATGATTATTCCCCGGTTCCGGACAAGAGCGTGGGACCGATCTTCCCGGACAGCAGCCGTAATAATTTCACGGTGGGCCTGAGCCATCGGCTGGGGAATATGGAACTGAGCCTTTTCTACCAGGCGATGTTCTTCAAGAAGCGTACAACGGACGTCGCGGACAACGATGTTCAGTGGACGAATGGCACGTATGACAACTTCGCTCACCTGGCCGGCGCCGGGATGCGAATATACCTTGGAAAGGAGGCCAAATGAGGCCGAAAAAGCGGGCGGCACCGAGCCCGGCCCCAGTGGTTGCGGCAGCCGCGTTATCGCTATTGATGGCGTTCGCGCCGCAGGCTCGTGCACAAGCGAAACTCAATACCACGCAGTTTGTCGTAGTGGGTGAAGGACTGGCGGCGGGAATGGCGGACTTCACCCTGAAAGAGGTGTATCAGGATCTCAACTTCGGCGCCCAGATGGCGCGCCAGATGAAGACCGCCTTCCCCCAGCCGCTCTTCCAGTCGGCCGGAATCGGGTCGGCGCCGGGGTACACCAGCCTGCCGGCAATTCTGCCCGGTACGCTTCAAGGCTCGGTGCGGAGCCAATTCCCGCCGCAGCTGTTCGTTTTCAACATCTCGGTTCCCGGCATGACGGTGGCGGACTCGTTGACGCGGCGTCCGGTGTCGCCGGTGGTTCACCAGCGGGATGTGCAGCAGACGACGATCAACATGATTCTGGGCTATCCGGCGCTGATCGCCGGCACGGGAAAGCCGCTCTGGACCCAGGCGGAATATGCGGTAGCGCTGAATCCGACGCTGGTGGTGGTGGAGTTGGGCTACTACGAGGTGCTCGCGCCGGCAGTGCAGAACGACATCACGCGTCTGCCGGACGTCGCCACGTTCCGGACGAATCTGGGGACGCTGCTCAGCCGTATCAAGTCGGTCAGCCCGCAGATCGTGGTGATGAGCATTCCCGACCCGTTCGATACGGCCTACTTCACCAACCTTGCCGGGGTAACGCGTTTGACCGGAGTTTCGGCCGACACACTGACGCGCACGTTCGGCCTGCGGGCGGACGACCTGGTCACCCCGAACGGTCTGATGATCATCGGGAACTCGACGATAGCCAGCAGCGCAAGACTGTATCTGGGAACGCAGTTCACGACGCTCCAGGCATCCTATCCGGGGACCGTGGTGACAGCGGCGACCCGGACCGCCGTGCAGGCCCGGCTGGCGCAGCTCAATACGGAAGTGGCCAACGCGGCGAAAGACGCCGGCGCGCAGCTCTACGATCTGGCGGCGCTTTTCCGGACGGTCCGCGCCCAGGGGCTGACCGTGGGAGGCAAGAGGCTCACGGCGGATTATCTGGGCGGTTTCTATTCACTTGACGGCTATTATCCAGGCGTCACCGCGCATGCGGCGATCGCCAACGAGATGCTGGGATTGCTAAACCGCACCTACTCGATGTCGTTCGCGCTACTCGACATGACGAAAGCCATGAGCGATGATCCGGCCACGCGGTTCACGCCCGCTTCGGCACACAAACGTCCCACGAGGGAGGTAACCCAATGATGCGCCCCAACCTTGCTCTCGCGATTCTGATGGCGGCCCTGCCGGCGCTGGCTCAGAGAGATCCCCTGCCCGTGCCGCTGAAACTGCCGCCCGGCAACATCCAGCTCCTGTACGTCGATCGGGACGCCAGTTACATGGGCGACACGGTCCGCATCCCCGACTGTCCCAAGAAGGAAGACCTGCCTCTCGGCACTTGCGGCAACGTGCTCTTCGGCGGGCCGGCTTTGTGGAACACGCACCTTTTCGGTCCGCTGGTGATCAAATTTTACGATCCCAGAAACAACATCTCCCACTTCGAGATTTCACATCCGTTCAACCTGACGAGCGGTGATGACGTCGTCATGAGCGCGCCTCAACTGTACTCCTACGTCATCAAGGACACGCGTTTCATCGATCCGCTGAACGAAGTATCCACGGGCGATCTGAACCTGCAGACGGGAGAAGTGACCAATCTCGTGTACAAGGGGATTTTCGCCAACAACTGGTACAACGATCTGGTGGCGGTGAACCCGAAGCTGAAACCGCCCGTGGTCACTTTTCCGGGCCAGTACGGCACCGCCGAGGCCGAGTTCGAGCAGCGCCCGGACGGTTTGCTCGACTTCACCTTTTACGGCACCACGTTTCTGCCGCTGGGCGGCAATACGCAGGGCGATCCCATGAGGCTTCCGCTGCCGTTCTGCGGTCCGCTGGTCCAGTGCGGCAGCATCCAGGCCTCGGGTCTGAGCCTGCACCCGCACATCAGGTTGAGCACCAAAGGGGAGAACCATCCGCCGTGCGGGGAGACCTGCATGCCGATCGTGCCGAACTCGGTGCTGGAATTTACCCTGAACCCCCGGTTCACGAGTATCGGCGATGATTTCGGCTTGAACATCGGAGAGCTGGGCGGCCTCGGTATCGGGCGCTCGGAAATGATGGGTCGTGTAGCCATACAGTTCGGCAGCCGCTCCGGTAAATTCATCCCGGTGACGCTCAGGTCGCTACCTCCGGCCGCCTTGCTGGTTCCTCCGCCGCCGTTCCCGCTGGCCGGGTTGTCGCTCGGATTCATCGGGTTCGACGAAAACCTGGTGTTTCCAAAGAACGTCGTCTACCGGGTCCAGAGTGTGGCAACCACCGACGATCCGTTCGACATTCCGGTGGGGGAGGTCAATCTCGAGACGGGGTACATGGTGGGCGGAATGTTGTGGCGGACATTCTGGACGACAACTCTGCTGAACGCCATTCTGGTACATAACAACGGCCGTATTCCGCCGCAGTCCTTCCTGCTGCGCGGACCTGCGTGGTTTCAAACCGGGCCCAATGGCCAGATGTTCTTCCGGTACGACGCCACCGAATACCGTCCCTTCGCCGGCTTTACGTTCCCCGGCAATAACGTGGACTATACGGACACATCCCGCGACTTCACCGCCGGGCTGGGATCGCTGCTGACGCCGTTCTTCAAGATACAGGCGACTCTTCCTGTCGATACCCCCACATCGGTGATGTCGGGCTCGCAAACGAACGTGAGGTCTTCGTTCAACGAGACGTTCTCCTACTCGTACTCGATACCGTGCGATCCTACGGGCAAGACAGGATCGTTTGAATACACGAACCTGTCGGCGGGCAGCAACGGGGGCACGTTCAAGATGGAGAATCTGGGTTCGGTGCAATGCATGAATTCGCTGAACTCACGTCTGCCCCGGGGCAGCTACGATACGGTTAACTTCACCGGTTTCGGGACGTGGAGCAAGGATGACGGTCCTCACGTGGCGACCGTGTCGTTCTCCGTCGCTCCGGACGCGCCTTTTATCGCGATCCAGATCGATGGCGGAACGCTGTCGAACGTGGATACCAAACCTGCGGACAAGCCCATACCGTGACCGCCGCCGGCTTGGCGCCGGGAGAGCTGAAAGAGAATGGCCCGAGCCGGTTCGAAGCTGGAGACGGAAATCAAGCTCCGCCTCGACGACCGGGCCGCTCTGAAGCGGCAGCTGTCGCGGCTCGGGTTTTCCATCTCCAGGCGGCGGGCGCTGGAATCGAATACCGTTTTCGATACACCCGGAGGTTTGCTGCAGCGCGAGGGCAAGCTGCTGCGCCTGCGGCAAACGGGTTCGCACGGTGTCATCACCTTTAAAGGACCGGTAGGAGCGAGCCGATACAAGTCCCGCGAGGAGATCGAATCCGGGTTCACCAATGAACCGGCAATGCGGCTCATACTCGAGCGCCTCGGGTTCCAGCCGGTCTTTCGATATCAGAAGTACCGTACGGAATACAGCCGTCCTAACCAACCCGGATCCGTGATGCTGGACGAGACCCCGATCGGCGATTTTCTGGAGCTCGAAGGATCGCCGCGCTGGATCGAGCGTACAGCGAGGGAACTGGGGTGGGGACCCGCTGACTATATCACGGACAGTTACGGCGCTCTGTACCGGAATCACTGCCGGTTGACCGGGGAAGCGCCCGGCCACATGGTCTATCACCGGCGACGCCTCTGATTTCAATCTGCCGCAGCCCGCTCACCCCGGTAGGAGATGTCGACGATCTGGCGCATGTAAAGCGGCGCCACCGAGTGCCGGAAGCGGGCGGCGGTCCCTTCCAGGGCCCGGGTCACAACGGCCGCCATCTCCCGTGGAGTGTAGGACCGGCAGATGGAGCGCCTGCCGTCGAACGCATTTACCGGGTGGATGAGCGGGCACACCGCCAGGCGGAACAGGGTCAGCGGCAGGCGGTGGCGAACCAGGTCCAGGACGACGAATCGACGGCAGTGACGGCCCACATTGCGGATCAGGCGGATGTAGTCGGACTCGGTCAGATGATGGGCCACGCACACAGCAACGGCCACGTCCGAATCGGGTAGTGCGGCTTCGACCGCGTTGGCCGACAGGATGGGGACCGTCGTCAGGTTCGGCGAGGGCGGCCGCAGCTCAACCCCGATCACATCCATCCGAAGCCGGCGGCGGATCTCGAGCAACAAACCGGCGTTCCCGCAGCCGATGTCGAGGACGCGCCGTATGGGGAGAGGATCGCGCCGCAGTGCCGATATGATGGCCGCCGTGTTTCCGAGCCAGCGGTGCGTGCGGGTGAGGTCGCGGTGCACCAAATGGATGACGGCGTCGGGCAGATCCGGATCGTCCATGATCTCGCGGGCGAAAGATCGCTCCAGCATCGCTCACTTTTTCAAAGCCTGGATGAGAATGGGGTACGGATTGATCGGTTCGCCTCCCCACCAGCGCTTTTCCGGACCGATGCGGGTAATGCCGAAATGCAGATGCGGGGCAGCCGGATCCGCGTTGCCTGTGGATCCCACGTAGCCGATGACATCCCCGCGCCCAAGGGCCTTCCCCTCCGCGATTCCAGTCGCGTACCGGTCCAGATGAGCGTAATAATAGCAATAAACCTGTTGGGAATCGAACTGGTACACGGTAAGGCCGCCGGCCCGGCTGGTAAATAGTTTCTTGACCACGCCCGAATCGACCGCATACACGGGAGTGCCGCGCGGCGCCATGATGTCAGCCGCCTCGTGCGGACGGCCGCCGGAGCGGCCTTGTTCGAATGTGTCGCGGATATCGGACGGCCGCAGCCCCGCGAGCGGGAGTGCGATTTGCGGAAGCGATGGCTCGCCGGGCTTGCCGGCCGTTACCGCCGGCGGCGTCTTCTCTGGAGCGCCAGCCATTGCCAGCAGAAGCGCTACCGATAGCGCTCCTGACGCGTAACCCATGGAAAACACGCCGGCGCTTCCCCCTCGGGTCATGGCTATTGGAGGATGGCCGGCGTACCGGTTTTGACCATGGCGGCCAGTTTCAGGGCATCCCAGTTGGTCAGCCGGATACAGCCGTGCGATTCCGCGTACCCGATCCGGTCGGGCGCCGGAGTTCCGTGAATTCCGTAGTGCGGCTTCGACAGCGCGATCCAAACCACTCCCACCGGATTATTGGGGCCGGGCGCAATCGTGGCTTTCTTATCGCCCTCATCGGCATCCCAAAACAAGTTCGGGTTGTAATGGAACGGAGGCATTTTCTTCATTCCGATAATTTTCCAGGTCCCGACGGGCAAAGGATCATGACGGCTTCCGGTGCTGGCGGGAAAGCGGGCGAGAACCGCTCCGCCGGCATCGAAGGCCGTTACGCTGCTGTCGGAGGCGTCCACGACGATCCTGGCGGCGGCTTGCGGCGGGCCGCTCTGAATATTCGGGACGACGATGGCGGACCCCGGTGCGTCAAACGGGCGTCCCGGATTCAGCGCCCGCAGCGTCCGCGGGCTGCAATGGAATTTTTCGGCCAACCCTTCGAGCGGGGACTCATAGTTGAGCGCCGCCAGCTTCGCCTGCGCCTGCATGTCCGGCGGAACCGGCTCGAAGGGTCCGGCCACGTCTTCAGCCGAGATTGTGTAGGAAACCAGCGCCGGAGCGGCCCCGGAATTCAGCGCGGTCCACATGGCAGGCCCAACCGCTCCGTCCGGTTTCAAGCTGTGCTTTTGCTGAAACGCGACGATTGCATTGCGCAAATTCTTTCCATAGCGCCCGTCGATTTCGCCCGGCGAATAATTTGCGCGATCGAGCAGGATCTGGAGTCGCAGGACTGCGGCCCCCTGATCGCCGGGTCTGACGGTTCGGTCACCCGCTTTCTCGACGGCGTCCGGATTCAGAGCATCAAGCGACGCGATACTGGGGCTTTCCCTGGAACCAGCAGCCGGACGCTTAGAACGATAACGGCTATTCTCGAAACCATAGACGCGGCCGGTTGAGAGGAACAGCTGAGTGGCCAAACCGAGGAGCAGAGCGAGACGAAGAAGGGACATAGGATAGCGTAGATCCACCGCCTGCGGCAGTTCTTGGCGGCTCCGTAAATAGCGGGGAGCAAATTAAGGTCCACAGGTCCGGAGCGCATTCGCCGGCTGTCGCTTGGCCTAGGACTACCAGTGAAGATACCCACATAGATGAGCCACTTTGCCCCCATCTTAACGACAATTCTCCCGAGAAAATCTCGTCGAGAACGCACTCTGTATCTGTATAATCGAACTCGTCGCGAAACGGCGGGACTGGATTCGTGTTAACTGATCCGATCCGAGGGAGCCCCAATGAGAGCGCAGACCGTCGACATAAAAAACTCAACAGGCAGAATTCTCTGCTGCACGGTTTTCCGGTCTGGGGGGAAGAAGCTTTTAGCGAAGGGGCATGTAATCAGTGACGAGGACATCCGCGTCCTGGAATCGGAGGGGATGGAGAACGTCTGGGTCACCGAACTGGAGGACGGGGAAGTCAGTGAAGATGACGCAGTCTGTGCGGTGGCGACCGAGATGGGCTGCGGCTGTTATGAGATTCGCATGGCGGCGGGAGGGCGCGCCAACCTGGTTGCGACGGAAAACTGTTGCGTGCTGGTGGATGAAGAGTTGCTCAAGCACCTGAACTGCACGGCCAGTGTAGTCATAGCCACCACGCTGAATTTCAGTTTTGCATTGGCCGGGCAGCGGATTGCCACGGTAAAGAGTACACCTTTCGCGGTGGCGAAGGAGCAACTCGAGACGCTCACGGGCATTCTGAAGGAGCGGGGCCCGATTCTGCAGGCTCGTCCGGTCCGGAGCCCGTCGGTAGGCATTCTGTACACCGATCCGGTGAACGGCGACCGGGCGCGTCAACTGTTCGAGGGAATTATGCGGCAGCGCCTGGAGCGGTTCTCGGTTGCGGCGAATTTCGTTCTCACCTGCGCGGAAGAGGAAATGGGAGTCAGCCGCGCGCTTCAGCATCTCGTCCGTTCGAAACCTTCGGTGATCCTGGTAGCTTCGACTACGGCTCCCGCCGGACCGGAGGACGTGATCGGCCGCGGCATCGCCCGAGTCGGAGGGCAGATGGAGCGTTTCCTGGCTCCGGTCGAGCCCGGCAACCTGCTGCTCCTGGCGTACAAAGACGAAATTCCGATTGTCTCGGCCCCGGGCTGCTTCCGATCCGCGAAATCGAACGTCGTGGACCTGATGCTGCCACCTCTACTGGCGCGGTACCGGGTCTCCGGATGGGAAGTCGGATGTCTTGGGCATGGAGGTCTTCTGGCCTGATGTCTCAGGTTTGCCACGAATAACGAGCCAGCACTTCGAAGGCTCGCAAACGGACCCAATCCTCCGAGTCGGTCCGTTTTACTGACCGGGCGTTTGACCAGCGCCCGGTCTTTTTTTGTGCCCGCTCAGGGTGGCCACCTAGAAATTGCAGGTGATGCGCCGGCCCTCATCCGCCGTGGATTCCAGCCGGATTTCGAGCCGCCCGGGCGGCATCAGACGCGGGAACCGCTCACCCCATTCGATCAGCGTCACGGCACGCTTGGAGAAGATCTCGTCGAGCCCCAGCGTCGCCACTTCCCGCTCCTCCTCGAGACGGTAGAGGTCGATGTGATACACGCCCGGTCCGTATTCGTGGATCAACGTGAAAGTCGGGCTGGAGACGTCTTCGATGCTGGCGGCGCCAAGGCCCTTGACGATACCCTTGGCCAAAGTTGTCTTACCCGCTCCCAGATCGCCGATCAGCAGTACGACCGATCGTTCCGGCAGCCGCTGAGCAAGCGCCGCGCCCAGTTCGATGGTCTCTTCCTCAGAGCGGGTCAGGTAGGTTCGCAGAGGCATGGATCGCGGCCGGCAGATACTTCAGCAGGTCCGTTGCAATGAGCGATTTTTCGCCGAGGGCCGCGGCGCCCAACTCTCCTGCCAGGCCGTGCAGATAAACTGCTGCCTGCACCGCCGTCTCCGGTTCATTCGGGAATTGTGCAAGAAGTGCAGCGATCAAACCGGTCAGGAGATCTCCCGCGCCGCCGGTGGCCATGGCGGGTGTGCCGGTGGGATTGACCGCGACCCTTCCGTCGGCGAAGGCAATCAGCGTCCGCCGGCCCTTCAACACCACGCAAATCTTTCTTTCGACGGCCAGGCCGCGGGCCGCCTCGACGCGATCCGATTCGATGGCGGCCACCGGTTTCCCCGTCAACCGGGACATCTCGCCGGGATGCGGTGTCAACACTCGCAGGTTCGAGCCTCCCAGCCAGTCTGAGCCGGCGAGCGCGTTAAGCCCATCCGCGTCGATCACCATCGGCTTGGGCGAGACGGCCATGAGAGAGCGGGCGAGCGAGATCGATTTCGCTGCTTCGCCCAAACCGGGCCCGATGGCAATCACCGTCTTTCGTTCCGCGAGATGCTCTATCGACGCTTCGTCCGGCAATGGGGCGGTCATCAGCTCGGGCGCGATGGCACTCAAATTCCGCTCGGAGCACGCCACCGTCACCAGCCCGGCGCCGCCGCGCAAAGCCGCCAGCCCGGCCATGGCCGCCGCGCCCACTTTTCCTTCTGCGCCGCCGATGACCAGCACGTGACCGTAGTCCCCCTTGTGTCCTCCAGGGTCGCGCGGCGCGAGCAGCGGCCGGAAGTCGTCCGGCTCGACCAGCGACAGCCGGATGTTCTCGAGCAACTCGGCCGGCGAGCCGATAGGGACGACTGCCAGCTCCCCCATCCGGTCGCAATTCGGCGCGAGCGCCTGGGCGACCTTCATCGCCGTGAAGGTGACGGTGAGATCCGCGCGCACGGTTTCACCCACCGGAAAGCCGGAATCGCTTGGCATGCCGGACGGTATGTCCACGGAGACGATTCTCGCCATCGGGAAGCCGCTGTTGATCTCCCGGATGGCCCGCGCCATGGCGCCGGAGGGCGGACCCTTGATGCCGGTACCGAGCAGAGCGTCGACCACCAGGGTGGCGTCGCGCATTCCGGCGCTGGTTTCGCGGGAGAACCGGCAACCACAGGCGAGCAGCATGCGCAGGTTTTCGGCCGCTTCCCCGCGCAGTTCGGCCGGGTCCGCATGCAGCACGACGTCGAGGGCGCGCGGCCGGAACCGGACGTGGAGCAGCCGCGCCACCGCCAGCCCGTCGCCGCCGTTGTTCCCCTTCCCGCACATCACCACCACGCGCCTGCCCGACAGAGGCGGATACCGGCGCGCCATCTCCTGAACGACGCCATGAGCGGCGTTCTCCATGAGGATCAGACCGGATATGCCTTTTTCAATCGTGAGGCGATCCACCTCGCGCATTTCGGCGGCCGTCAGGACCTTCATGAGCCCGTCCTGCGAACGATCAGCATGGTCATATCATCCTGCAATTCCGGCGACCCGGTCCATTCCAGAACGGCTTCCATCGCGCGCGCTACGATCTCGCCGGAATCGGCGTCCTGATGCTTCGCCAGAACATCGATCAGGCGATTCTCGCCGAACATTTCGCCGTAGGCGTCTTCCGGCTCGGTAATCCCGTCCGTGTAGGCCACCAGCAGATCGCCGCATTTCAACTCGAGGCGCCGCTCCTCGTAGTTTGCGAACGGGAAAGCTCCCACGACAGTGCCGGTGACTTCCAGTTTCAGCGGCACCCCATTGCGCACGACCAGCGGAGGCAGATGCCCGGCGTTGGTGTACGTCAGAGTCCCGGTCGCTCCGTCCCAGATGCCGAAGAAGAAGGTAGCGTACTTCTCGGGAGCCGTGCTGGCGTGGATCTGCCGGTTGAGCAGCGACACGACTTGCGCGGGTGATTTGGGACCCGGGCGCGCCAGGTGCGAACGCATGGCCGACTGGATGGTGGCCATCAGAAGAGCCGCCGACATTCCCTTGCCGGCGACGTCGCCGATCGCCATCGCCAGGGTTGCATCCTCCAGCTGGAGGAAATCGTAATAGTCACCCGAGACCTTCTGCGCCGGATGGCAAACGCCGCTCACGAGCATGGCCGGCAACGTCAGATTCGATTTGGGGAACAGCCGGCTCTGGACGTCCCGCGCGATTTCGAGTTCGGACTGAAGCCGCTCCTGCTCCTTTGCCACGACGATGAGCCGCTGCAGGTTCTCCGACATGCGATTGAATTCGAGGCTCAACTCGGCAAGCTGGTCGGATCCGCGAACGGCGATCCGGTGCGAGAAATCGCCCTCCTTCACGCGCTGGGTACCCTCGTAGAGATTATGGACCGCCTCGGTGATGACACGAGTCATCGAAACGCCGAGCAGGATCGAGCTGAGCTGCATCACGAGAAACAGGCATGAGACAGCGATCGCCAGCAGGAGCATGTTGTGTTCCCAATCCATCATCTGGCCGAAGATGGTTCCCAGGACGGCCGACGGCCGGGAGCGGACAATCAGCAGGTAGGAGCGGGATTGAAAGGTGACCGGCGAGAACCAGGTCAGCTCGATGTCGAAGAGATTCGCGGGCGGCGGCAGATGACCGCGGCGCAGATCCTTGAAGGAGGGATCGGGGTTCGACCCGCTGTTCCAGTCAACCAGCAGCACGTCGCCCAGATTGGGCGCGACATTGGCCAGCACGTCCGGCGAGAGCGCGGCTGCGGGAGAAGTGGAGGCGCGCCGGTCGAGCTCGGAGTTTACGACGTAGATGGCGATCTGGCCCATGAGTGTGTAAGCGGCGATGATCACGAGCAGCAGCACCAGCGCGATCGGGACTACGGCGATGAAAAGATAACTGACCAGCAGCCGGTTTCTCAGACGCCACAGCAGCGGCTTCAAATTGCGCCGGACGAACCGGACCGCGACGATCGCGCCCAGCACATACAAGCACAAGGTGACGAAGGCCGCAAGGCCGGAGGCCGCCGGCACGAAGTAGAGCACGGCGTCGATCAGAAGCAGCGCGACAAAGATCCGCTCCGGGCGGCCTCGGACTGCGTCGGCGAGAGCGGGGTTCATTTCTTCGTGCTGGCGGGGTCCGGGTCGCGCGATTTGGCGATGGCGGGCATCTCCGGCTCCGGCTGCAGGTGGTGCTTCAAGAGACCCTCCTGCAGAATCCGCAGCGCGGTGTCGGTGTCGTCGGCGAACTCGAACAGGTTCAAGTCCTCCGGCGAGATGGTGCCATACTTGACCAGCGCGTCGAAATTAATCACTTCATGCCAGAAATCCGAACCGTACAACAGGATGATGATCTTCTTGTTCAACTTCCGGGTCTGAACGAGCGTCAGCACCTCCATCAGCTCGTCCATGGAACCGTATCCGCCCGGAAAAACGACGATGGCCTTGGCCAGATACGCGAACCAGAACTTACGCATGAAGAAGTAGTGGAATTCGAAGCTGAGCTCCGGAGTGATGTAGGGGTTGGGAAGCTGCTCGAAAGGAAGTCCGATGTTGAGCCCGATGGTCTTGCCGTTGACGTCGGCAGCCCCGCGGTTCGCGGCTTCCATGATCCCCGGACCGCCGCCGCTGCACACCACGAAACGGCGGGCGTTATTGGTGAAGCTGTCGGACCATTCGGTGAGACGGCGGGCCAGTTCCCGCGCGCTGCTGTAGTAGGATCCCAGCGGCCCGTCCTCGGTGATCCTGGCGGAGCCGAAGAAAACGATCGTATCGCGGATCTTTTCGCGGCGGAAATGATCCAGGGGCTCCAGGTATTCCGACAGGATCCGCAGCGACCGCGCCGCCGGACTGTCGAGGAATTCGTCGTTCTTGTAAGCCACTACCCGGTTCTGGCGGCTTGAAAGTTCCTTCATCTTTTTTCCATTTCTTCAACCTTCTTTTTCAGATCGCGGACGGTCTTCAGCAATTCTGGCAGCTTTGGAAAGGCCGTGATGGCGCGGAGCCAGACGTTCGCCGCGAAGGCAGGCGAGCCGGACACTCGCGATCCCGCCGGGACGTCGTGTCCGATACCGCTCTGCGCGTACACGATCGCGTCCTGGTGAATGGTAAGGTGGCCCGACACGCCGACCTGGCCGGCAAGCAGCACATTGCGCTCGAGGATGCTGCTGCCAGCCAGCCCCGCCTGCGCGCAGATGATGTTGTCCTCCCCGACCACCGAGGCGTGTCCGACCTGCACCAGGCTGTCGATTTTGGCGCCGCGCTTTACGCGCGTCTCGCCGACGGTGGCGCGATCGATACCGGTCAGCGACTGCACCTCCACGTCGTCCTCGATGACGGTCACTCCCGACTGCACGATCTTGTAGTGCGTGCCGTCGGCGCGTTTGGCGAATCCGAACCCGTCGCCGCCGATGACCGCGCCGTTTTGCAGGATCACGCGGTGACCGACGCGGCAGAACTCGCGGACCACCGAGTGCGAGTGGGCCAGAAAATCGTCGCCGATCTCGGCGCCATGGTAGATCACCGCATGGGGGTGTAGGACGGCGTTGCGGCCGAGGATCACGCGCTCGCCCACCACGGCGAACGGTCCGATGGAAGCGTTCGCCCCCACGCGCGCCGAGGGCGCGACGAAAGCCAGCGGATGAACTCCGGGGGCCGGGCGCGGCGGCTGATAAAACAATTCCAGCGCTCGCGCGAAATCGACATAGGGATTTCTCGAAATGACGCTGGCGATGGGCAGGTCCCGGACCGCCTTATCGATCAGGATCGCGCTGGCCCTGGTGTTTTTGACCTTGGGGGCATAAGTAGGATTGGCAAGAAAGGTGAGCTGGCCGGAGACCGCGTGTTCCAAACCCGCCACGCCGGTGATATCGATGTCGCCATCTCCTGCCAGCTCGCAGCCAAGTTGTGAAACGATGTGGCGCAGCAGCATCCGTTACGTAACGTAACACACGCCCTGTTGCCCGTGTTGCCTTTCCAGGCTATTGCCTCCGTATCTCGTATACGGCGCCGTTCGAGAGCGAGACAACGAACAGATTTCCGTTCGGGCCGGTCTGAATGTCCGTTCCGATTCCGAAATCTCTTCCGATCAAAAGACTCTCGCTTTCCGTGATATCGAATTTGGCGACGTTGTCCGCCACCTTGTCGTTCAGCCTTCGATCATCAACGCCCAGCGTACGGCGGTTGCCCGCGAGCTGGAAATGGAACAGGTAGCCGCCTGCGAGCGTGGGCGTAGAGGCGCCCACGAAGAGATCTCCCTCATACTGAGGACCGATCCCGCGGCCGGTCATGAACCCGATTCCGGCGGGCGCGACGGCGAATTTCCAGCTGAACTC
>DATJFH010000033.1:0-5361 GCA_035495815.1 Bryobacteraceae bacterium | reverse complement strand
ACGCGCCCTCCGGCCTGGCGTTCGATTCGGCCGGCAATCTCTATGTCGCCGATACGGAGAATCATCGTGTCCGCAAAGCGGCCGCGGGCGGCGCGCTGACCGCGGTGGCAGGTTCCGGAACGTCCGGCTTCGGCGGGGATAACAGTCCCGCCGCGAGCGCGCAGCTTAACCGTCCGACCGCCGTAGCTATTGACGCGGCCGGAACCGTCTACATCGCCGACACCGATAACAACCGCGTCCGCAAGGTCTCGAGCGCCGGAGTCATTACGACAATCGCGGGCGATGGCAGGGAGGGCTTTTACGGCGACGGCGTGGCGGCGACGGCAACCGGATTGTGGGCCCCGGCGAGCTTGCTGTTCGACAGGACCGGTAATCTCTATATCGCCGACCGCCGAAACAACCGTATCCGTGTGGTGAACGCGGCCGGCATAATCTCGACCATCGCAGGCCGCGGCGCAGCGGGGTTCCGCGGTGACGGAGGCCTGGCTACCGAAGCGTCGGTCTCCCTTCCGGCCTCCCTCGCCTTTCTCGGGGGCGATCTACTCATTGCCGACGCCGGGAACGACCGCATCCGCTCCATTTTCGCCGCCGCCCCGACGCTGCTGGCGTCGCGCGATTCGCTGAGCTTTTCGAGCAAGCTGAACGGCCCTCCCACCGCCGAGCAGAACGTGAGCCTGGCCAGCACCGCGCCCGGCATCCCTTACACGATTTCGCTACAAGGCGACTGGCTCTTCAGCGCAACGCCGTTGACCGGAACCATTCCCTCCACGGCGCAGATCCTGGTGGACCCCGACGGTCTGCCTCCGGGCGCCTACAACGGCGCGGTCACCATATCCTCGCCCGTAGCCAATCCACCCAGCAAAACGGTCGCCGTGAGCCTGACTGTCGACCCGGGCTCTCCGCCGAAGTTGGTGGCTCGTCCCGATATGTTGTCCTATGCGTTCGGCCAGGGATCGCCCGCCTCCACCCAGACGTTGAACGTTTCGAATGACGGCAGCGGCCTGGTCAATTTCACCGCCGTCGCCCGGATGGCGTCCGGCGCATGGCTTAGCGTCGCGCCCGGTTCGGGGACCGCTAATCCGCTTGTCCCCGTACCCTTGACCATCACGGCGAATCCGCAAGGCCTGCCGCCCGGCACTTATACGGGACAGATCTCGTTGAGTCCGGCCACCGGCGACAAGCTGGATATTCCCGTCGTCATGACGGTAACGGCCGTTCAGCAGACCATTCTGCTATCGCAGACCGGGATGACGTTCACGGCCGTTTCGGGAGGCGGCGCGGTCCCGAGCCAGAACTTCGGCATTCTGAATATCGGCCGCGGCGTGATGCAGTGGACGGCGGCCGCGTCCACGCTTTCGGGTGGCGCCGACTGGCTGATCGTCACGCCTGCCAGCGGAACGAGCGACGCCTCCTCACTCGATGTTCCGCTGGTGGATGTCGCGGTGAATCCTGCGGGTCTCGATGCGGGCGAATATTATGGGCGCGTGCGCGTCACCGCCGGCAGCGCCGACAACAGCCCGCAATACGTCACCGTCGTGCTGAGTGTATTGCCGCCTGGAAGCGACCCCGGACCCATCCTGCGGCCCACCGGATTGATCTTCACCGGCGCCGCCGGCCAGCCGACACCGGCGTCGCAAAGCGTGTTGGTATCGAATGTGAGCGGCCGGCCGACCTCGTTTACGTCGGGCCGGATTCCGCAGGATCCCACCAACTGGTTTGCGCAACAGCCGGTCGACGCCTCCGTGATGCCGGGCCAGCCGACTCGAATCGTGATTCAGCCCAACCCCAGCCAGGTCAAGTCCGGATTTCAACGCGGCACGCTGACACTACAGTTTGCCGACGGAACGGCGCGCACGCTGGCGCTGCTGCTCGTCGTCGGCGCAGGCTCGAGCACAGGCGCCGGCCGCGGCGCCGATGGTTGTACGCCGACGCGGTTATTCCCGGTTCCCACCTCGCTCGGATCCGGATTTGCCGTTCCGGCGGCGTGGCCGGTGACGGTGGAAGCCAGGGTCGTTGACGATTGCGGCAACCCCGCGGTCTCGGGCTCGGTGGTCGCCACGTTTTCGAATGGCGATCCGCCGCTATCGCTCACTTCCTTGAAAGATGGACGCTGGACGGGCACCTGGCAGGCGCGGAATGCTCGTCAGACGCAAGTGACTGTCAACGTGGCAGCCGTGAATCCCGCGCTGAATGTGAACGGCAGCGTGCAGATGGCCGGTAATCTGCAGCCGAATCCGGCGCCTCCGCTGCTCGATCGCGTGGTCAGTTCCGCGAGTCTCTCCTCGGACGCGCCGCTCGCCCCGGGAGGGCTCATCTCCATTTTCGGAAGCGGCCTCGCCGATGGTGAGGCCTCGTCGGGCGGCGGGTCGCTGCCGACCGAACTTGCTGGAACACAGGTCGTGATAGCCGGAAGTCCCGCGCCGCTGTTCTCGGTGAGTCCGGGACGGATTCAAGCCGTGCTGCCGTACGATATCGGCGTGAACACGCGTTACCAGGTCCTGGTGCAGCAGGGCAACAAATATGTCAGTTCGCAGCCGATGGCGGTGGCCTCGGCGCAGCCAGCCATCTTTACCGCGGACGATTCCGGCAAGGGGCAGGGCCTGATCTATACGGTCGCCGCCGACGGGTCGCAGACTTTGGCCGGTCCTGCGGCGCCGGCCAAGGCGGGAGATTCGATTCTGATTCGCTGCTCGGGGCTGGGCGCGGTGGACCCGGCTGTCCCAGCGGGAATGGCCGCCCCGGAACCAGCGTCGAAAACGGTGAGCCCTGCCTCGGTGACGATTGGCGGGCAGGATGCGGCGGTGTCGTTCGCGGGATTGCTGCCTGGCACGACGGGCACGTACCAGATTCAGGCGAAGGTTCCGAGTGGTGTCGCTCCGGGCGATCAGGCGCCGGTCGTGATCACGATCGCCGGACAGCCCAGTCCCGTGGTGACGATGTCGGTGCGGTAAAGCTACTTTCTCAACTCCAGGCCGAAGGCAGGCTGGCTTCTGGTTCCGGTGATCTTGATCGGGATAACAGCGCCGGACTTGTTCTTCTTGAAAAATGGATCGCCGGCCCGCAGCAGGAAAGACTTGAAGCCGGTGGTCATTTCGGAAAGCTTGGCGTCGGTCTGCGCCGTGCCGTGAAAGTCGATCGCCTCGGTGCGGAGCCCATAGGTTCCATGAAGTTGAATGAGCGCCCCCGGCACTCGGAACGAAAGTTTGGAAAACTCCATTACGCCGTTCTTCAATTGGAAGGTTCCTTTTAGATTGGAAGCGACGTCCCCTTCCGATTCTGTGTCGTCCGTTTCTCCCTTGCCGCGGCGGCTCAGTGTATCGACCTTATCCTGAATGCTGACCTTCAGAAACTTTGCGCTGGAGACGTCGAATGCGCCTTTGAGAATCAACTTGTCGACCACATCCCGATCGCCCGGAGGGATCACGATCTTCGTGCGGACATTCACATCCCCTTTCATGAATGGCCGGTCGGACTTCATTGCAAGCTGGAGCATGTCTTCCAGCCGGGATTTTGAAACGGTTGCGTCGAGATCGACAGTCTTGCCCTTCACTTGCGGTGTGCCAGTTACACCGCCCCGGGCTTGAACCGTGGAATTCAAAAACTGGCCGTCTACCGGCTGCAGCAATGTGTCGCCGTCGCCGCCGTCGATAATGGCGTGGAACTGATTTTTGAGATGCACGCTATGGCTGCTGATGTCCAGGGCGAAATCGGGTGTGTCGGTAAATCCATCGGCTTCGATATGGCCGAGCTGGCCGCGGAATTTTCCGTCGGAAGAGAGCTTGCCGGATATGCCTTTGAACACCGAAAGGTCGGCGTTTCGGAAAGTATAGTTCCCGGATACCGGCGTCTCGCTCGGTTCATCGCTTTGCCAGGGGCCGAACTCGCCGGTAGTTTCGATCATTCCCGGCGGCTTCGCATTCTTGAGGCTGGCGCGATAGGACATGGGCCGACCTTTGCCGGCGTTCCTTAGAGTCAGTTTGTAGAGATCGAAGGTGAGTGGATCCTTTCCCTCGTCTTTCGGCAGGATTTGCAGAACCGCGCCGTCAGCGACGATCTCCTCGATCAGAAACGCAGCCGTGGAGGATTTGTGACCTTCCGACCGATCTTGCTGCGGCGAAGGCCGTCCTTTTGGAATGATGATTCGGAGCCCATCGAGCCGCACCTTGCGGACGCGTTTAGGTGTGGTGATTAAACCGAGCAGGCCGCCGTCCACCGAAAATCTGTCAATCGAGATAAGCGGGGGCACGTCCGTGCGGCCGTGCTGGCGCAGGATCAGGCCCTGCCCGCTGGCGCGCATGGGGAACATGGACACATCCAGGGATTTGAGTTCCACGTCGCTGGCAAAGCGCCGGGCGATAGCCTCAACAACGCTTCCGCGAAGAGCCGGTCCGAGACGCCCGGCGAGCACGATCGCCGCCGCGCCAACGCCGGCCAGAAGAAGGCCGGCGCCAATCAGCCACTTCGACCGCCGAGACAGTTTTGCTGTTTCGTGCACCGGCAAGAAACGTTGCACGCCAACCGCCATTGGGGAAGACCCTGACGATATACTGATACCAGCAATGTATTTGAAAATTCTCGCCCACCCTGTATTCGTTAATTTGAACTTCCACATGCCGCTGATCGTGGATCTTTCCCATCCGCTGATCATGCTCACGGGCGATAACGGGTCCGGCAAATCGACGCTTCTGCATTCGATCCACTACGCTCTGCAGGGCGACAAGGTGGATGGGTACATCTACCGGCTCGACCCGGGCAAAGCCGAATTCAAGAAGGTTTTCCTCTTCGACGCCGAACAGCACAATCCGCGCACGCAGCTCGATTTCTTCGATGACGATCCGCGCATGAAAGAGTTCCTGCAGATGGCCAGCCACGGACAGGTGATGCTGGCGATGTTTCGCGAAAATTTTCCCAGCCTGCCCGATCAGACCGTGCTGCTGCTCGACGAGCCGGAGATGGCGCTCTCCCAATCCAATCAGCGCCGCATTCTGAAGATGATGATGGAGCTGGTGGACCAGAAGAAATTCCGCGTGATTGCGGCGACGCACTCTCCGATCCTGATCGAAGCCGCCGAAACCTACGTCATCAACCTCGACAACCATATCAATAAGAACATCGCCTCCTCCGATCTGGGCATTGAAGGACAGAGTACGATTCAGTAAGTGCACCAGACACTTCTCGATTTCTTCGCCGGGTTTAAGCAGCACTCGGGCGAATTCCTGGTTCATGACGATGGATACCGGCGCCGCAGCTACAGCTACGCCGATGTCGTGCGCGCCGCGGGCGTGTTCGCGGGGAGGCTTCGCGAGGCGGGAATCGGCAAGGGCGACAAAGTTCTTTTCTGGAGCGAGAACCGGCCGGAAT
>DATJFH010000032.1:0-3294 GCA_035495815.1 Bryobacteraceae bacterium | reverse complement strand
GCCCAGCTTTGAATCGGCGCTCGTATCGCTGGCGCATGCAGCGGCCAGCGTTTCTTAGGAGAGAGAGACAGCATCATGGCGAAAATCAAGGTCATCAAGTCAGGCAAGGAAACGGCAAAGCCCCAGAACTTCTGCCCGTGGATCGTGGACACGGACGATCCCGCGCCGCAGAAATAACCGGCTATACGTTTGGCGCTTTGGCGCCGAAAAGCTCTTTGACAGCCGGGAGTACGACTCGGCGTCGGCGGTAGGGCGAGCCCCAAGGCTCGGCCGCCGTCGACGCCCACTTCTAGTGCATCATAGGGCTCGAATGTCCAAAGTTCGACTTCTCCTTCTTCTCGTATGCATTGCCTTTGCGGGCTGCTCCAAGGCACCGGCTCCAGAGGTTCGTCCCCACCAAGGCACCACCCTTTCAATTGGTTGGCCTTATCTGTCCGGAGGGGATTCCCTGAATGGCATTCAACAGGCGATCGGTCTGTTGAGTTATGAAGGCTTGGTCCTGATAGCGAGGGACGGCCGGGCGCAACCGCGCCTTGCTGAGAGCTGGAAAGAGTCCGCGGACGGACTGACCTGGGTGTTCCAACTTCGCCCCAACGCCTTTTTTCACGACGGCAGCCGTGTCGACTCAGCTGCGGTAAAAGCCTCTCTCACACGAACGCTGTCAAGGGCTGAGCGGGATACCTACCCTGGGCTTCTCGACATCGCCAGCCTCGAGACACCAACGCCCGATCAACTCGTGATCAGGATGAAAGCCCATTCGACTTTTCTACTCGAAGACCTCATCGTCGCAATCGACAAGCGAGTGCCTGTCGAACCGGCCGCGGAAGAGGCGCCGGTGTCTGGCGCCGTGAAGGAGCGGAGATTCGGCACGGGGCCGTACGTGACCAGCTCGACCAGCTCGACAACACCGCCGGAAGTGGTCATGCAATCGTTTCCTTCTTACTACCGCGGCGCTCCCGAGATTGACCGGATTGTCTGGAAATCGTATACGACCGCCAGAACGGCCTGGGCAGCGATGATGAGGGGAGAAATTGACTTTCTCTATGACGTAGCGCCAGATGCGTTGGAGTTTACGAAGAATGAGGGTTCGGTGCAGGACTTCTCCTTCCTCAAGAATTACGTGCATGGAGCTGTCTTCAACTCCCGCCGTCCGGTCTTTCGAGACCCAAGAGTCCGGCGCGCGTTGAATTATGCGGTTGACCGCTCCGCCATCATGGATCAGGTGTTCAAGGGTCACGGGCTCCCAGCTTCGACGCCGATGTGGCCTCAACACTGGGCGAACGATGTGAATCTGCCCAACTACACCTATGATCCCGCGCGTGCGGTCGCGCTACTGGAAGCAGCCGGCCTCCGTATTAACAAGAGTCAAGGGAACCCGAACCTTCCTCCATCCAGGTTGCGCTTCACCTGCATCCTGCCGACCAACATCGTCTCATTCGAACCATTGGCGTTGATGGTTCAGCGCAACCTCTCGCAGATCGGCGTGGACATGCAACTGGAGACTTTGCCTCTCGAGGAATTGAACCGGCGCGTCATCGCCGGCGAGTTTGACGCGGTACTCCTCTATGCGGTCGCTGGAAACTCAGCCGGCCGGCCGTACGCGCTCTGGTATTCCGACAGCAAGCAGAACTATCCGGGTTATCAGGACGAGGAGGTCGATCAGGCATTCGATCGCCTGCGTAAGGCGACGGACGACGACGCGACTCGGGAGGCGTTTCACGATTTGCAGGCGCGGTTTCTCGATGATCCTCCGGCTATCTTCCTTGCATTTACGGAGACTACGCGGGCTGTCAACAGGAGATTTGAACCGGGGGTGCCCCCGGACACCGATCCGTTCAAAACGATCTCCGAATGGCGCCTCGCCGGTACTCCGGGGCCGCGAGACTCCAATTGAAGCGAATCACTTCCCGGATCGCGTTGCTGCTGGCGGCCGCGGCTATCCTGCCTTTGGCCGCATACGGTATGGTGTCGATCTATTCGCTGCGCACGGGCACCCAGACCTCCGTCATCAGCGGCAACATCAACGTGGCCAATCGCGCCGCGCAGGAAATCCTGCTCTACATCAACACGAACGTGAAGATCCTCCAGACGCTCGCGAGCGACTTGGAGGACACCAACCTTCAGGCGTGGCAGCAGGACAGGATTCTCAAGAACTACGTTCTCACGTTTCCTGAATTCCGGGAAATCACTCTCTACGACGCCACCGGCAGCCAGGTGGCATCCAGCCGTGTGGGCGCCTCAAAACTCCAAGTTCCGCAAAGCGGCATCCGGTTCGGGAACGACGTGACGATGTCGCCGATTGCCGTGGATGACGACCTGCTTCCCACAAGCGTGGTCGGGATCCGGCTGGCGCATGTTGGCCAGGCCTCCGGCTGGCTTGTGGGTCAGATCAACCTCGAAGAGATGTGGCGCATGGTTGACCGCATCCGGATCGGCCAGCAGGGCTTCGCTCTGGTGGTGGCGTCCGAGGGCCAGCTCATCGCGCACGGAAATCCGAATGAGAAAGCGCGCGTCGCGCGCGGGGACAACCTCAAGGACAATCAGCTGGTTCAGAAGATCCACAGCCTTGGAGACAAAGAACCGGTTTCAAAGGAATTTACCGAGGGCGGCCAGCAGTACCTTGGTGTCGCGGCACCCCTTCCAATACTGGGCTGGACGGTCATCGTCCAGCAGCCGCGCTCGGAAGCGTTCCAGGTGGCCGATCAGCTCCAGCGGCAGCTCATTTTCGTCGTCGTCCTGGCGCTGCTGTTCACAGTCGGCGTCGGTTACGTGTGGGGCCGATCGTTCGTCCGGCCGATCTTCGAGTTGATCCGCGGCACGGCGGCCGTCGGAGAAGGCCGCCTTGACGATCGCGTGAAGATTGATTCGCAGGATGAGTTCAAGCAGCTCGGCGACTCCTTCAACAGCATGGCGGACAAGCTGGTGGAGCTCACCGAAGACGTGCGAAAGAAAGAGCGCCAGGCGATGTTCGGCCGCATGGCGGCCGGCCTTGTCCACGACCTGTCACATCCGGTGCAGAACATCGGCAACAGCTGCAAGCTCATCGTCCGCGTGTACGACGACCCGGAATACCGGGAGACGTTCACACGCACGATCGACCGCGAGATCGACACGCTGAAGCGCGTGCTCGATGACCTCCGCAACGTCGCGCGACCGGCGCCCGTGGAGCGCTTCCCGCTGGACGTCAACAGGTCTGTGGCGGACATCGTGGAGTCGATGCGCGGCTTCGCGGAGGAGTCCGGCATCGGCCTCGAGTCCAGGTTCGCGGCGGAGCCCGTCATCATCGAAGGGGAC
>DATJFH010000031.1:0-3578 GCA_035495815.1 Bryobacteraceae bacterium | reverse complement strand
TGCAGAGGCTCAACGCGGACGGGACGCTGGTGACAGTGGTAGGCAAAGGCACAGCGGGCTACAGCGGCGATGGCGGCCGCGCCACGTTCGCCGAGTTGGATGGGCCGCGAGCCCTGGCGCTGAGCCCGGCGGGCGATCTATTTATCGCCGATTTGAATAATGCGGTAATCCGCAAGTACAACATCTCCTCGGGGATCATTACCACGTACGCCGGAACAGGCAGAGTGGGGTACTCGGGAGACGGCGGACCGGCCGTTCTCGCCAGGCTCGGCTCGGTTCAGGCGCTGGCTCTCGATGCGAGCGGCAATCTGTACATCGCCGACACGCAGTACGATGACGACGATAATGCCAGCGAAAGCCGCATACGCCGCGTGACGCCCGCCGGAATCATCACGACGGTCGCCGGCGCGGGTCCGGTCGGCTTTGCCGGCGATGGCGGACCTGCCACCAGCGCCAGGATCACCTCCAGCCTGGGACTGGCTGTCGATTCCCGAGGCAACCTCTATATTTCCGACACACACAACTCGCGCATCCGCATGGTCACCCCGGGCGGAATCATCTCGACATACGCCGGGCAGTCGAAGACGCGGAATCTGGGCGTTGAAGGCGTCCCCGCCACGGAGGTCTTTCTCAACCAGCCCGCCGCGATCGCTCTCGATCCGGCCGGCAATCTGTTCATTCCGGAATCGGCGGGCGAACTCGTGCGGCGCGTGGATGCGCAGACCAGGATCATCAGCACCGTCGCCGGGACATCGAATCCCTTCGACGGCACGCCAGGCGCCTCGGCGCCGCTTAACCGGCCGACCAGTGTCGCGACCGACCGGCTCGGCAACATCTATATCGCTGATGTAGGCCACTTTCGCGTCCGCCGCATCGACGCACGAACGGGGCTCATCTCGACCATAGCGGGAGACGGCAAGCTGGCTGGGGCCGAGGGCGCTACCGTGAATTCGCTGGGGACGACCCTCACCCTCTCGATCGATCCGCTGGACCGCCTGCTCATCGCGGATCGTTATCAGAGCGCCGTCTTCAGCGTGGATTTGCGCACGGGCAAGATGTCCTTATTGGTGGACCTCTCCGATTACGATTCGGAACCCACCGGCGTGGTTGGCGACGCGGCCGGTAACGTCTACATCTCCGATTGGAACTCCGACCAGGTGTACCGCTATTCCCCCGAGGGCAAGCTATTCGTCGCCGCCGGAATCGGGTACCACGGTGTCGCGGCCTTCAGCGGTGACGGGGGTCCGGCGGATAAAGCGGATCTCAACGGGCCGCAGGGACTGGCCTTGGACAATCAGGGCCGGCTGCTGATCTGCGATACCGACAATCACCGCGTGCGGCGCGTCGATCTATCGAACATTATCGAAACCTTCGCCGGCGACGGCATCGACAATTCCGATTACGACACGTTCGCCGCCACACTGGCCAGCTTGCGTTCGCCGGTGGCGCTGGCGATGGATAGCGACGGCTGGATCTACATCGCCGATTCGGCGGCCAACCAGATTCGGGTAGTGACGACGGAAGGAATCATCTACACGGCCGGCGGCGGCAGCGGAAAAGGTTTTGGGGGAGACGGCGGGCCGGCCATTCTGTCCCTGTTCGACACACCGCTCGGGGTGGCCGCGTCGGGGATCGATATCTATGTATCGGATTCGTTCAACTACCGCATCCGGCATCTGTATTATCTGAGCGTCGACAACCACCCGGAAGTCGATCCGCCGCGACTGAGCTTTCGGGCAACCCGCAGCGGCGCGGAGCCTTCGGCGCAACTGCTGGTCGTGCGCAGCTCATACATCGGTCTGAATCTGGACTACACCGTGGACGATTCGGATGGGCCATGGCTTTACGCCTGCACGGGCACCGCCGGTACGGACTGCTACCACGGCAGCACGCCGGACCTGGTGGGTGTCGCCGTCGATCCTACCGACCTGGCGGAAGGTAGATACAGCGCCACGCTGGTGGTCCGCTCAGCCGGGGCTTCGGATCTGCGGATTCCGGTCGATTTTACGATCGATCCGCCAAACGTGGTCACATCGGTGACACTCTCGCCGGAAACGTCCCAGTTCACCGCATCACAGAATACCAGCAGCGTCCAACAGGTGGCCGTCAGCACGGCGGGAAAGACAGCTTTGGCCTGGAGCGTCCGACGTCAGACGGACAGCCCCTGGCTGAAGTTCAGCGCCAATTCGGGAACAACTCCGGCCACCGTCGATGTCTCCGCCGATTCGACCGGCTTGAGGCCGGGAACCTACTCCGCGCTCTCTTACTTCGTGGTAGATGGCGGATCCACCACTTTGTTCATTGCGACCCTCACCGTGACCGACGCCAGGGCCACGATGCAAATCGATCGCGACAGCCTCTTGTTCGAAGCAGTGGAAGGGACTACGACTGTTCCACCCCAGCCTGTCAATATCTACAATTCCGGCGGCGCTCCGTTGAATTGGCAGCTTACCATCCCTCCGGTGGATGACCAGCGCCGCGCCGTGAATTGGGTCCGCGCTTCGGCCGCCCGGGATACAACGCAGGTGGGCGGGGCGCCATCGCGGGTCAATATCTCAGTGGACCCGTCCGGTCTGCGCGCCGGCACGTACAGTGTTCCAGTGGCGCTAACCGCGGCAGGGGCGGCGGGCGCGCCGCAGGTGATCGGAGTCCGCCTTCGCATTCTTCCGGCAGGCACTCCGGCCCGACCCGTCTTTAATAACACGGCGTTATTGTTCGTAGGCGCGCCGAACGCGCGGCTCGAAGACCAGACGGTCGAGCTTTCGAGCACAGGCGGCACGCTGTCCTTCGCCAGCTCCGTCAGCACCGACCTGGGCGGCAAGTGGCTGAATGTAAGTCCGGCTACCGGACTGGTGCTCTCCTCGGCGCAGAAATCGACGCTGAAATTCCAAATCATCCCCACCGCCCTCAGTCCGGGAGTCTATACGGGCTCGGTGAAATTTTCCTTCAGCGACGGCTCCGTCCGGCAAGTCAATGTCACGATGATTCTGCGCCCTGGCGCGGGCACGGCGGATACCAAGTCGAGATCGGCGGGATGCGAGCCCAGCCGCCAGGTTCTGGTGGTGCCGACGATGTCGGACAATTTCGCTTTGAACGTAGGGTGGCCCATTCCGGTGCAGGCGCAGGTATTCGACGACTGCGGCTCGCCTTCCACCACCAGCACGGTGAACGTGACGTTCGACAACGGCGACCCGGTGCTGGTGCTCAGGAATCTGTCGGGTGGCCAGTACGCGGGGACTTGGACGCCGGTATCGGCCGCGTCAGGCGCGGTCAGCGTCGCCATGCTGGCCTTGCGGCCCGGCATGTTCAAAGCGGAGTGGAAATCCACGGGGCGGATTTCGAAAGAAACCTCGCCACTGCCCATTTTGGCGTCCGGTGGCGTGCTCAATGCGGCCACCCGCGTGAACACGTCCCTGCTCGCGCCGGGTGGACGGCTGGCGCTGCAGGGAGCGAACTTTCCCGAATCGGCCGCCGATGCCACCGTGCTGATTGGAGGGGTCAGCGCCAAAGTAGTATCCAGCACGGCGAACGAGATGCAAGTAGTAGCGCCGTCGCCACTCGACGGAATCACGCAGACC
>DATJFH010000030.1:0-12992 GCA_035495815.1 Bryobacteraceae bacterium | reverse complement strand
CAGCCGGCCGATGCGCCGTTGCAGCAGAGCCTTGCGTCCCTCCAACAGCCGGTAGCGCTCCTGCTCCGCACTGGTAAAGATTCCACCGGAAGGCTTGGCCAGCTCCGCGCGGAGATCCTCGGCGTTCAGCTCCTCGTAACGCGCGTCATCCGGCTCGAGGCGGGCCAGAAGCTGCTCTTCGAACGCGTCGAGGGCGTTGCGCTCTTCCAGGTCCTGCGTCCGGTTGGCGTCCTCGAGCAGCCGCTGCTGCTTCTGCTTTTCCGCGGGGGTGTAGCGAGACTGATCCTTGCGGCGCAGTTCGAGGCGCAAGTCGGCGACCGTGAGCTTGCGGCCTCGCGCCTGCTCCGTCCTCTTCTCGATGAGTCTCGGAAGCAGCGCCGCTTCCATCTCCTTCAATGCGCGGGCGTCGGGTCCCGACTGGAGCTGCTGTTCATACTCCTTGATTTTGGCGGCGATGCGATCGGCCTGGGCCTTATCCTTATACGGTACGTCGACGTCCTCAACCTTGATGGCGTTGAAGAACGCCTGCAGCCGGTAAAAATCCCGGGTGGGAATCGGATCGTACTTGTGATCGTGGCAGCGGGCGCAGCCGACCGTCAGGCCGAGAAAGATGGACGCGGTGGAGCTGGTTACTTCGCTCAAATAGTTTTGCCGGACTTCGTCGGCCACCAGGTTGGAGCGGTCCCAGGGAGCCAGCCTCAGGAACGCGACCGGAATGTGGCCCTGGATATCCGGCGCATAATTATTGCGCGTGCGGCTGTGCTCGTCGCCGCCGGCCAGCTGCGCGATCACGAACTTGTCATAAGGCATATCGGACTGGAAGGCGTCGATTACCCAGTCCCGATAACGCCAGGCGTTGCCGATCGCGCCGTCGCCTTCGAGTCCGCTGGTCTCGCCGTAGCGCGCCAGGTCGAGCCAGTGGCGCGCCCAGCGCTCCCCGTAGCGCGGATCTTCGAGCAGCCTGTCGACCAGCCGCGAGTAGGCGTCCGGCGAGGAGTCTTCGAGAAAGGACCGCATTTCCCCGGGAGTCGGAGGCATGCCGAGCAGGTCAAAGTACAAGCGGCGCGCCAAAGCGCGGCGGGAGGCGGGAGGGGCGGGAGCAAGATCGCGATCCTCCAGCTTTTTCAGAATGAAGGCGTCGATCGGATTGGCGATCCAGGCGGATTGTTTGACCGCTGGAGGATCGGACTTTCGCGGCTTCTGAAAAGGCCAAAGCCACGGCGCGGCTGCCGCCTGGGTCGCCTCGGATGGTTTCAGCCCGCGGATCCATTCTTCGATGCGTACGATTTCGAGCTCAGGCAACTGCTTGCCGAAGGGCATCCTCGGGCTCAACTCGCCCTTGAGGATCCTGACGAGCGGGCTGGCGGCAGGATTGCCGGGCAGGACGGCAGGTCCGTATTTCGCGCCGCCTGCCGCTAAAGCTTTCATCGAATCGACGGAGAAGCCGCTGGTCCTGGTCTTCGGGTTGTGGCACTCCGCGCAATTAGCGGAGAGTAACTGGCTGACGCGCGAGTCGAAATCGGACGCCGGGAGGGAGCCCGAAAGGAGCGCGCACAGACCGAAGGTGATCGATGCGCGCGGCATAAGGATATGATGCCATGAAAACACGCGCCTGGCGTTATCGAGAACAACCTGCCTGGCCAAATAGCTCCGGCATACCGGCTGAGAACCGCCTCCCGGCGGGGCCAGCGGCCCGCATCAAGTAACCTGGGCCGCCCTTATCTCCGCCGGCGCGGCGTGCTCCAGGTACCAGGCGTAGGTCTGCTCGATGCCCTGCCGCAGCCCGATCTTCGGACGCCAGCCGGTGGCCTTCAGACGGCTCACGTCCAGCAGCTTGCGCGGCGTGCCGTCCGGCTTGGTGGAGTCGAATACCAGCTTGCCGGTATATCCGGCAACCGACCCGATCAGCTCGGCCAGCTCGCGGATGGTCAGATCCTCGCCCGTTCCCACGTTGATAAGCTCGGGCTGGTCGTAGACCTGCATCAGGTGAACGGCGGCGGCGGCGAAATCGTCGGCGTGCAGAAATTCACGCCGCGGCTCTCCGCTGCCCCACACAACCACTTGCGGCGCTCCGGCGACTTTCGCGTCGTGAAACTTGCGCAGCAGCGCGGGGAGCACGTGGGAAGACTGGAGATCGAAGTTGTCGCCGGGACCATACAGATTGGTCGGCATCAGCGAAATGGCATTGAAGCCGTACTGAATGCGGGAGGCCTGGGCGAATTTGAGTCCGGCGATCTTGGCTACGGCGTACCACTCGTTGGTGGACTCGAGCTCGCCGGTAAGCAGGTATTCTTCCTTGATCGGCTGCGGCGCCAGACGGGGATAAATGCACGAAGATCCCAGAAATTGGAGTTTTGTCACACCGTGTAGGCGGGCGGAGTGGATCACGTTGGTCTGTACGACCAGGTTCTCCCGAATGAAATCGGCGGGATAGGTGCTGTTTGCCAGAACTCCTCCCACCTTGGCTGCCGCCAGGAAGACGTACTCCGGACGCTCAAGGGCGAAAAACTGGTCAACGGCGGCGGCATCGGTAAGGTCAAGCTCGGCCCGGGACCGGACAATCAGGTCGTGGAAACCGGCGGCCCTCAGGTTCCGGCAGATGGCGGACCCGGCAAGCCCGCGATGTCCGGCGATGAAGACGCGACTGGACTGCTTCATGTTCCCAGGCTATTTGCATTTATCGTACCAATTACGAGAACCGCCGGAACGCCAATACGGCGTTGAGTCCGCCAAACGCGAAGGAATTGGAAAGAGCGAATTCAGCATCTGCCGGACGCGCCTGGTTGGGGATCACGTCGAGGTCGCATTGCGGGTCGGCCTGGCGGTACCCGGCGGTGGGGGGCAGCACACCGTTGCGCAGCGCCAGTATGGTAGCGGCGGCTTCGATTGCGCCGGCGGCGCCGAGCGTGTGGCCGTGCATGGACTTGGTGGAGCTGATCGCGAGCCGGCCGGTGTGCGGGCCGAACACGTCGTGGATGGCGGCCGTCTCGGTTACGTCGTTCGCCTGGGTGGCGGTGCCGTGGGCGTTGATGTAGCCGACCTCCCCCGCGGGGATGGCGGCGTCCCGCAGAGCGCAGCGGATGGCGCGCGCGGCTCCCTCCGGCGATGGCGCCGTAAGATGACCGGCGTCGGAGGACATGCCGAAGCCGACGATTTCGGCGTGGATGCGAGCGCCACGCGCCAGCGCCCGGTCGAGCGGCTCGAGCACCATCATGGCGCCCGCCTCGCCCAGAATCATCCCCGTGCGATCCTTCGAGAAGGGCCGGCAGGTGTCGGGCGAGACCACCCGCATCGCCTCCCACGCCTTGAGAAATCCCATGCTGAAGACCGCTTCGCTTCCGCCGGTGATGGCGATCTCGGCGACCCCGTTGCGGACCATCCAAAACGCCTGGCCAATGGCGTGGCTCGAGGAGGAGCACGCCGTCGAGATATTGAAGGCCGGCCCTTTGATTCCGAATTCCATGGAAATCTGGCTGGCGCCGGCGTTACTCATCGTGCGGGCGATCGTCAACGGATTGACCCTGGGCTTCCCGGACTGGTACAGATCGACAAAGCCGACGTCCTGGGTACTCTGGCCGCCGATGCACGACCCGGTGACAATGGCGGTCGACTCGCACTCGGCCGGGCCGAGGACGAGGCCGGAATCGCAGATCGCCTCCCGCGCCGAAATGAGCGCGAATTGCGCGAAGCGGTCCATGTAGTCGGCCTGTTTCTCCTCGAAGTGCTCGGCGGGGTCGTAATGCTGCACTTCGGCTCCGTTTTGGAAACGCAGGCGGGTCCGATCGACGCCTTGAATGGGCCGGATTCCGCTACAGCCCTGCGCCAGAGAGCTCCAGAATTCGTCCGCGTTCCGCCCGAGAGCGGAGATCGTTCCCAGGCCGGTGATGACGACTCTCGGCATCCGGTTACTGGCCTTGTCCCCGGGCGGCCGCTTCGGCCACCAGCTTCCGGATGCCGTCCACCATTTCGCGGATGCTGCGAATCTGCTTGGCCTGCTCGTCCGGGATCGTGACATCGAACTCGTTTTCCAGCGCGAACAGAATGTTGATACCGTCCATGGAGTCGATTCCGAGCTCTTGAAAGGAACTGTCGATCGTGACCTTCTCGGGACTGATTCTCTGGGTGGCGGCGATGACGGAGAGGACACGCTCTGTCAGTTGTTCGGACATAAGATTTGGCTTACCGTTTCGAATGTAAATCCTCGTGACTGGAGTTCGGGAATCAGGCGGCCGACCGCTTCCAGGGTAGCGCGGATATCCGGATTCCTGCTGACGCCGCGGCCGTCGTGCAGGCAGATAATGCCCCCGTTATCCGCTCCGGCCAGAACCCGGCTGGCGACGCCGGCGGCCGGCAGCTTCCAGTCCAGGCCGAGCACCGTCCACATCACGCCGAGCAGATTCAACTGACGCTGGGCTTCCCGCAGGCCGAACCAGCGGGCGCCGAACGGCGGGCGGAACAGGGTAGGGGCGGTTCCGCCGGTTTCGGCGATGACAGCCTGGGCGGCGGCGAGCTCCCCGGCGATGAAGCTTCGCGACCGCAGATACAGACGCGCATGCGAGTAGGTGTGATTTCCGATCTCGTGTCCGGCGGCGGCGGTGGCGCGGGTGACGGCGGGCAGCCTTTTCACGTTCATGCCGCAAACGAAGAAAGTGGCCGGCGTTCCGTGCCGCTGAAGTAGCTCTAGCAGTTGATCCGTCCCTTCACTGGGTCCGTCATCGAAGGTCAGCGCAATCGACCGGCGATGCCGAGAGCCCCGGTAGATGGATGGCGCCAGCAGGGTAGAAGACCGGCCGCGGACCGCGTACGCCATCAACGCGGACGCGGCACAGGCTGAGCCAGCCAGGGCTACGCCACGCATGGGCGAATTGTAGCACGATGACAGGGTAGACTTGGTAGTGTGGATCCGGCGGCAGCGTGGATCCGGGGATCGGGGGGCCCGGCGGGAACTTTCCCGAGGCTACCGGCGTCGAAAGCAGTGGACCCGACCCGGAACTTGTTAAGATCAACTCGAGGCAGCTTGTGGCTGATTCGCCCTTATACGAGATCAACGTCGAGGCTTTCGGAGCCCAGGAGGCGGAAGACGCGCGGCTGGCGCATGGCCTGCGGCAAGGGTCCGAGGCGGCTTACGAACTCCTGGTATCCCGTTTCCAGCAGCCGGTCTACAACCTGGTCTATCGTCTGATGGGCGATCCGGGGGACTCCTATGACGTCGTGCAGGAGGTCTTTCTGAAGATCTTCCGCAACATCGGCGCCTTCCGCAGCCAAAGCAGTCTAAAAACCTGGATTTACCGGATTGCGGTGAACGAGGTCCACAACTACCGCCGGTGGTTTTTCCGGCATCGGCGCCAGGAAGTGGTCCTGGAGGACGAGAGCGAAGGAGGGAAGCATTTCGGCGACACGGTGCCCGACCGCGGCCGGTCGCCGTACGATTACGCGTTGGATGGGGAAAAGCGCGTGATGATTGAAGAGGCCCTGGGCCGCATCAACCCGATATTTCGCGCCGCCGTGGTGCTACGCGACGTGGAAGACCTGAGCTACGAGGAGATCGCCGACATCCTGGAGATCTCGCTGGGGACTGTGAAATCGAGAATTACCAGAGGGCGGGACGCCATGCGGCGTCAATTGGAGGGCCGGCTGGAACCGGCGCAGGAGTTGCAATGGGATCCTGCGACCGGCTGATTTACAAGGAACTATGAGCTGCCAATTCGTTCGGGAACACATTTCCGGGTACCTGGACAACCGGTTGACCGGGCCGGATCGCAGGAGCGTGGAATCGCACCTGGCCTCCTGCGGCGAGTGCGCCGCGCTCCACGGGCGGACCGCCCGAGTGCGGACGAGCCTGCGGGCGCTGCCGATGGCGCCGGCTCCGCCGGAACTCCGCACCCAACTGCAGGTCCTGGCGTCCAAGGAACTGGTGCGCCGGCGGCAGTGGGTCAGTGTTTCCGCGGCCCTGGGGTCGCTGGGAGCCAGCGCCCGGCTGGTGATCGACAACCTCATGCGTCCCCTGGCGGTGCCGCTGGCGGGAGGCCTCACGTCGGCTCTGTTCCTGTTCGGGATATTGGTCCCCTATCTCGGCATGCTTCGGAATCCGGCCAATGACCGGCCCACAGCGTTGTATACCGAAGCCAGCCTCGAGAGTGTCGCCGATTTCGGCTCGCGGTCGAACGACGACACGCTGATCGCCGTACAGATCGACGGTCAGGGCCGCATGGTCAATTATTCGGTCCTGCAGGGCCAGATGACCAGCGACGTAGGCAACTTTCTGTTGTTCACCACTTATACGCCGGCGACGGTCTTTCTACAGCCGGCCGCCAGCCGGATCGTCATTCGCCGCAGCCGTATCGTAGTCAAAGGCTGAGTGTCCCGCCAGAAACTCGGCCAGCATTTCCTCGTCCAGGGATCCATTCTCGAGCGCATCGCCGCGGCCGCCTGTCCGGTGCGGGAGCCGCTGGTTATCGAGATCGGACCCGGCAAGGGGGCCTTGACCGGGCGGCTGCTCGAGCGGGCGGACCGCGTGGTGGCGATCGAGCTCGACCCGGAACTGGCCGCGCCGCTTCGGGAGCAATTTCCGGAGCGGCTGGAGGTCGTTTGCGCGGACGTTCTGGACACGGACCTCAATCAGTGGGGTCCGGCAGTGGCGGCGGGCAACCTTCCCTATTATGTTTCGACGGCGATTCTGAGCCGCGTGCTGGCTCCCGGTTCGCAATTGCAGCGCGGCGTGTTTCTGGTACAGAAAGAGGTTGCCGGGCGAATCACCGCGCTGCCCGGCAGCCGGGCATACGGCGCTCTGAGCGTCGAAGCGCAGTTATACGCAGCCGTAAGAGTACTGTTCGATGTTCGTCCGGGCGCCTTTCGCCCACCCCCCAAAGTAGATTCCACCCTGATCGAATTCTCGCTTCACAGCCGCGCGGATGAACTGGGCATCGCGGAGCCGGCCGAGTTCCTGAAGTTCGTCCGGTTGTGCTTCCAACACAAGCGAAAGACCATCCGCAATAATCTGACGGGGACGTACGGACATGGCGCCGTGGGCGCGTGGCCGGAAGCAGCGCGCCGCGCCGAGCAGCTGTCCGTCGGGGAGTTTGCCGCCATGTACCGGCGCCTTGTACGATAGTCGGGGAGGCTAACCGACATGATGCTATCAGCGGAGCAGGCGCAGGGACTGGCGATGTTCCTGATTCACGGAGTGGAAACCGAGGCGCCGATCACTAAAAAAATTCTAGCGGCGGTTCCCAATGACCAGCACGGCTATGTGCTGGGTGAAAAGGGGCGCACAGCCAAGGACCTGATGTGGCACACGATCCAAAGCGATATCTGGTTCGCGGAAGGCGTCGCGGCGGGACAGTTTGCCGCCAGCGAATCCAAGGGCGAAGCGCCGGGCACGTCCGAAGAGATGGCCGCGGTATACGAGAAAGGAATGGCGGACGCCATGGCGAAGGTCAAAGCCATGACCGGCGCGCAACTGGCCAAGCCGATCAACTTCTACAACCTCATGGAGCTGCCGGCGGTCACCTATCTGCAATTCCTGACCAACCACAGCATTCACCACCGGGGGCAGCTGAGCGCCTATCTGCGCGCAATGAACGCGCATGTGCCGAGCATTTACGGCGGCAGCGCCGACGAGCCCATGTAAACGGCGGGTGAGGAGTCAGGCGTCAGAAAGCGCCTGTCTACCTCGCGCCTCAGGGGACTTGATTCCACGGCGGAGTGGATCCGCTGAACAGCAAGCCCAGATCGGCAGCCCGGAAGCGCAGGCCGATAAAGAATGATCCGAACAGCGCATACGCGGCGCTGGCCTCGTCGAAGCGCATCTCGTAGATCAGCTTCTTGAAGACCAGCGGATCGTCGGCGAACAGGTCTACGCCCCACTCCCAATCGTCGAACCCGATCGATCCGGAAATAATCTGGCGGACGGATCCGGCGTACTTCCTCCCGATCAGCCCGTGCTCGTGCATCAGGCGCTGGCGCTGCTGAATCGGGACTTCGTACCAGTTCCTGGTTTCGCCCCGCCTCTTATCCATCGGGTAGAAACAGCAGTAGCGGCGCGGGGGGATCTCCGGCCACAACCGCGGTTTCATCGCCGTCCGCTGCTGTTCCAGAACCTGCTCGATTTCTTTCTCCGCTTCCGGACTACCCGCCGCGATGCCTTTCTCTTCGAGCGAGGCGTTGAGCTTGACGGTCGATTCATACAAGCCCAGCTCCACCACGGACAGATACGACGTGGCCGGCTCGAGGTAATCGTAAATCTCCAACCGGGCGAGGCAGAGCTCGGCCTGATTCAATTCGTCGAAGGATTTACGGAAGTGCACGAGCATGAGGTCGCCCTTGTGCCCGAGCATGGAAAAGAGCGCTGTCTGGCTCTGTTCCATGGCGGCGAAAGCGCGCGCGGCCTCCTCGAGCGCAGCATGGCGCCGGTCCTCGGGCAGGTTCTTCCATGCCTGCCATCGAATGCGAAACATCTGGTGCAATACGGAGGCGCCTTCCAGAGTCAACGGGACTTCGAGTTTCATGGTTCTACCCACCTATACCACAGCAATGCGCTAAGGTAGTGCTAAATGCATCGATTGCGGCGGGCGGCATATGTGTCCGGTATTCTGCTCGCCCTGACCCCGGTCCTGTCCGGAGCCACGGGCGTGTTGCGGGTGCGAATTTTCGATACCGGCCGCAAGTCGATCGTCCCGGCGCGCGTCAACGTAATCGGATCGGACAACGCATTTTACGAACCCGACCCGGGGCGAAATCCGCTGTCGGAATTCAGCCTCAAGCGCAAGGGGAACCGGGCCAACGTAGGTCCGCTGCGCTACTACGGATCTTTCTTCTACACGGAAGGGACGTTCGAAGTGAAGCTGCCGCCGGGGCCAGCGCGGGTCGAAGTCCGCCGCGGCTACGGCTATTACACCTCGATCGGGGAGGCGGACGTGGCCCCGGGCAGGACCACGAACCTCGACATCGACATGCAGCGCGTCATCGACATGCCCCGCTACGGCTGGCACACCATGGACACGCACCTGCATTTCGACCGCGGTGAAGCGGCTAACGATCACCGCATCGCCTGCCTGCTGGCCGCCGAGGACATTGAGTTCGGCCACATCCTTACGGTCCGGTCGGCCAGAGGATTCGGGATGGCTTCGCATTATTCCGAGTCCCGCTACGCCATGGTTTCCGGCCGCGAGGCAACCAGCCCGGGGCTCGGGCATTTGAACCTGCTGATGATCGACGAACTCATCGCCGCGATCCGCAACAATCCCGCGCCCGATCCCGAACTGCCGCTGACGGCGCTTTATGACCAGGCGGTAGCTGTTCGGGGCGCCGTGCAGCACGATCACGCCGGTTACGGCCAGGAGATCTACGCGGACGCGGTCCTCGGCAAAAGCGACATCGTGGAGCTGCTGCAGTTCGGACTTTACCGGCCCGACATCGGTCTCGAAGGTTATTACCTGCTGCTCAACAGCGGCTTTCGTTATCCACTCGCCGGGGGCAGCGATTTCCCGGGCTGCCGTACGATCGGGGACTCCAGAATATTCGTCGCCGACGGTCCGAAGAGCAGCTTTCCGAGCGCGATGGGCCGGCTTGTCAGAGGCGAGTCGTTCGCCACGTCCGGACCCTTGCTCTTCCTGTCGGTGGACGGCAAAGGACCCGGGATGGAGATCGAGCAGAACGGAAGCGCGCCGCGCGAGGTTGTGGTGCAGGTGAGAGCCGTCTCTGGAAACCTGCCCTTCCAGACGCTGGAGATCGTGCAGGACGGAAAAGTGGCTGCCGAGTGGCATGGCCCCAAGCCGGTGTTCCGGCGGGAACTCAAAGCGAAGCTTCGTCTCACGGCCAGTTCCTGGATCGCGGCCCGCTGCTCGGGACCCAACACGGTCCACGCCCACACCAACCCGGTCTGGGTGTACTTCGACGGACAGGCTCCGTTCAAGGCAGACGCCGCGGCCGAAGTACTGAAGCGCATTCGGGCTTTCGAGGCGTCGGAAATCAGCTCCGAGGCGAAGAAGGTCGCGGAGGCGGCCCGGGCCAGAATTGACGAGTTCCTGCGCGATGGCGGCTGCGAGCGTCCGGGTGGTATGGCTGCGGCGCGATTCCCGGTCGGCGGCGCGGCGGCGATGCGCTTTCCTCCGGCTCTGCCCAAGCCGAGGACTCCGGGACCGGCCGTTATCGAAGGAATGGTGGTATCGAGCTCCGGCCGTCCTTTGCCCGGCGTGTCGGTGTCGGCCCGCGGCGCCGAGCCGGCGGTCCGCACGGACCTCTACGGACGTTTTGTCATTCGGGGCGTGAATGCGGCTGAGCCCGTGTTTCTCCGCGTCAGCAAGCCGGGGTACGCCACCACCAATTCGTCCTACCTCAACCCGCGCAGCCCGAAGGAGAATCTGCGGATCCTGCTGTTGACCGGCGCGGAACTGCAGCGCTGCCTGAAGGTGGAAGCCGCCAATCACGCGGTCGTGCTGCTGAACAGCGCCGCTGCCGACGGCAAAAGCATCGCGGGACTGAGCCTGACGACGTCGCCTTGGGTACAGCGCGGCGGAAGCCCGCCCGCCGGCAAAACGAGCTTCAGCCTTCTCGACAAGGACGCCGGTCTCACCGGGCTCGCGCAATTCGTGGGAATCACCGACATCCAGTTTCAAGCGTCATTTCCGCCGCAGCCGAACGACCACGAGCCGAACGTCATCATCACCGCGAACCCGCTGGCCAAGGACATCGTGATGCCGGTTTTCACCGGCCAGGTAAGCTACGCCACGATTCGCGAGTGACGCGGTGACCTGCCGGGTCTGCAAGATCGCGATGAAGGAGCTGAAGGGCCACATTTACCACAAGCAGCGCAAATGGCAGTGTCCGAAATGCCGGCGGGTCAGGATGCAGAAGCAGCCGAAGTAAAGTCCGCGGCCGCGTGATATGATTTTGGCCAAGTTATGGACCAGGAAACGAAAATCTCCAGGCGCGCGGTGCTTTCCGGCGCCGCCGGCGCGTGCGCATTCGACATCGTTCCGGCGAGTGTCTTCGCGCAGCCGGCGCCCAGCGACCGTATCCATTTCGGACACATCGGCATAGGCGGGCGGGGCTCCGGATTTCTGCGGCCCGAATCCGGCGGACCCACCAAGCCGAGTCCCAATCTGGGCGGCACAGGCGACCGGGTGCTGCGTTCGGCCCGCTCGGTCGCGCTGTGCGACGTGGATACGTCGAGGCTCGACAAGGCCGCGAGCCGCGTGGGCGGGCATCCCAAGCTTTACAAGGATTTCCGGCGCCTGCTCGAAGACAAGGACGTAGACGCCGTCTTCATCGCCAGCCCGGACCACTGGCACGCGCTCATGATGATCATGGCCTGCGAGGCCGGCAAGGACGTCTACGTCGAGAAGCCCGCTTGTCTTACGATCGAAGAGGGCCGCGCCATGGTGCGCGCCGCCGAGCGCTACGGGCGGGTGGTGCAGGTCGGCTCGCAGGGGCGCTCCCAGCCCGCCGCCTGGCACGCCTGCTCCTACATCCGCAACGGAGAGATCGGCACGGTTCGGAAAGTAGCCGCCTGGCACTACGCGAGTCCGACGGGCGACTGGACGCCCGACTCGGCGCCGCCGCCGGAGCTGGACTACGATGCCTGGCTCGGCCCGGCCCGCTACATTCCCTACAATCCGAAGCACACCCACGGCGCTTTCCGCTGGCTGCTCGATTTCGGAGGCGGGCAGATTCGCGACCGCGGAGCTCACGTCATGAGCATCGCGCAGTGGATCATGAACTCGGACGCGATCGGACCGGTCACCATCGACGGCCGGGGCGAGCCGCCGCACGACGGTATGTACGATACCGCCGACAAGATGAACGTCACCTATGAATTCAAGAATCCCGACTGGACGCTGATCTGGGCGCAGCCCGGCGAGCCTTCGGCCGAGCTCGAGGCGCGCTACGGCGCTGTCTATTGGGGCGACAAGGGACGGCTCACGGTCACGCTGGGCGACGGACAGAATACGGCGACCGAAGAGAAGGCCATGAAGTACCAGGTCCCGCCCGGCGGAGTCCAGGTATTCCGCAGTCCGGGACACGGCGAGAATTTCGAGGATTGCATCAAGAGCCGCGAAAAGCCCATCATGAATATCGAAGCGGGCGTACGCGTCGCTCACTTGTGCATCCTGGGAAACCTCTCGTTTGCGATGGGGCGCAGGTTCGAGTGGGACCCGGTGAACGAGCGGATCCTGAACGATGAAGAAGCCAATCGCATGCTGAGCCGTCCCGGGCGCGCCTCCTGGCACCTGTAGAAGAGGAAACTATGAGTCCCGCATCTGAAAAATTCCTCAGCGCAATTCGTGACAATGACGCCGACGTCCGCTACGCGGCCTGGAGCCACGCCGGCGAAGCCGATCCCGAGGTGATTGCGGAGCTGGGCAAGCTGCTGGACGCCTCACAGCCGGGCGTGCGCAAGGCGGCCGACGAGGCGCTCAAGGGTATGGTCCACTCGGTCGGGAAAGAGCCCGGGGGGAGGCGCGCGGCGGTCGTCAGGCAGCTTATCGCGCTGGCATCCGGCGGACCTGTATGGGTCCGCACGGTCGCCCTGCGTCATCTTTCGCTGGTGGGCGGCGACGGAACCGTGCCTCTCGCGGCCAAGCTGTTGCGCGATCCGCAACTTCAGGAAGAGGCCGTTTTCTGTCTGGAAAGGATCCCGGGCCGCGCGCCGGACGCGGCGCTCCTGGCGGCGCTGCCGCAAGTGACCGACGCCTTCAAGCCGCGCATCCTGGCCGCGCTGGGTCATCGGCGCGTCGAAGAAGCCACTGAAGCGTGCGCTATGGCTATCTCCTCGAAAAATCCGGACATCGCGATGGCCGGGCTGAAGGCACTGGCCCGCATCGGGAAGAAACCGAAGATCGAGGCCAAAGCTCCCGACGTAAATTCGCTTTCCCCCTGGCAAAAGACGGAGTACGCCGACAGTTACCTGCGCTTCGCCGACGACCAGGTCCGGCGAGGGAACAAAGAGGAAGCCATCCGGATCTACCGTGATTTCCTGAACCGTCCCGAAG
>DATJFH010000029.1:0-6770 GCA_035495815.1 Bryobacteraceae bacterium | reverse complement strand
CGCCGGGGCTGCGCCGGGCGCGATCTTCACTATGCGATGGTTGGCGGTGTCGGCGATGTAAAGGTTCTGCGCGGAATCCACGGCTACCGCACGCGGGAGGGTCAGCGGGATATTTCCATCGCCGGCCACGGTTGTGATCAGGCCGCCCGGGTTTACCTTCCGTATGCGGTGGTTGCCCGTGTCGGCGATGTACAGATTTCCCGCGCTGTCGAAGGCGATACCCCGGGGCTGAGAGAGTTGGGCTGAGACCGCTTGTCCTCCGTCGCCCGCAAAGCCGCCCGTGCCGTTGCCGGCAAATGTGCTGATGATGCCGTTGATCACTCGCCGGATCCGGTTGTTGCCGGTGTCGGCGATGTAGAGATTTCCGGCGGCATCGAGAGCGGTCTGACCCGGATTCTGCAATTGGGCGCCGATCGCCTGCCGCGAGTCGCCGCCGAAGCCCGCCGTGCCGTTTCCAGCGACCGTGAGAATGGATCCGGCGGGTGTCAGCCGGCGCACCCGGGCGCCGAACGACTCGGAAATCCACAGTCCGCCTGACGGATCCGCCAGCAGACCGCCGGGCGCCACCAGCGCAGTCGAGAGCGGCGGAAGGCCCTCCGGTGAGGCGGCGGGCTGACCGGTTCCCGCGAACGTCGAGATCACTCCCGAGGACGAGATTTTGCGAATTCGGTGATTGCGGGTATCGGCGATGAACAGGTTCCCGTCGCGATCCACGGCCACGCCCGACGGACCGTTGAGCACCGACGCCGTGGCTGCAGCCCCATCGCCCCTGTAACCGAACGATCCGTCTCCGGCGAAAATCGCGGTTCCGCCCGCTGCCGTCAGCAGGCGCACACGATGACCGTCGGCGATCAGCAGATTGCCGCGTCCGTCGGAGATCGCCTCGCGCGCCGATTCCAGCGTCATGGCGCCCGCGACCGGCAGCACGGCCCCGCTGAACAGGCGCCGGTACAGCCGGTGGCTTCCGCCGTCGGCGATGTAGAGGCCTCCCGCCGCATCGCTGGCGACGCCCGTCGGCAAGATCAACTCGGCGCCGGGGACGGGCAGAGTGCGCATCACGCCGTTGTACACGGCGCGGATGCGTTTGTTCCCACTGTCGGCGATAAACAAGGTGCCCGTAAAATCCAGGTAGAGCCCGGCCGGATACGCCAGTTCGGAAAGCGTCGCCGCGATCTCCTCCCCGCGCGTTCCGGCCACGCCGGTTCCCGCAAGCGTCCAGATCATGCCGTCGGCCGTCACTAACCGGATGCGATGGCCCATGAATTCGGAGATATAGAGATTGCCCGCACTGTCCACGGCCACGTTGCGCGGCCCATTGAGCTGCGCTTCCGGCGCTTTGGACCCGTCGCCGCCCGACGCCGCCTGGCCGGTGCCGGCGACTGTCGTAATGACGCCGTCGGGCGTAACTTTGCGCACCCGGTTGTTTCCCAAATCGGCGATATACAGCGCGCCGGCCGCGTCGGTCGCCAGCCCATAAGGCGCATTCAGGCGCGCCTGCGAGGCCGGACCGCCGTCACCGGAGAAGCCCGGGTATCCCTGTCCCGCCACCGTCTGAATGATTCCCTGCGGATTGACCCTGCGCACACGATGGTTGTCCGGATCCGCAATGTAGACATTCCCGGACCTGTCGACGGCGAGACATTGCGCATCGCTGAGTTGGGCATTCACCGCAGCGCTTCCGTCACCCACTACACTGCTGCCCGCCACGGTTTGCACGGAATAAGATACTTCCCCGCCCCGGACCGCCGCGGAGCAGGCCAGGGACAGCGCAATTGAGGCGATCACCTTACCCGTAGAGAAACTCATTTGGAAGAAAAGTGCGGCCGGACAAGAGAAATTCTCACCCGTTCCGATGAGCAATTTAGCCGGGAAATTATCCCGGACTTCGGATGGGGCTCGGACCTTCATCCCGGGAAGGCTCTCGAATGCAACCCCGGCGTACATTTCTATGGCTTGGAGTGTGTCTGCTCGCGCTGTCTGGAAGCAGTCTCGCCCAGCCGGCGATTCATCTGAAAAGACGTTCGCTGCTCGCACCGAATAACCTGCAGGACTACCGTGTCGGCCCGCTGCTGCGGCGCAAATCCGGAAGTTCTCACTACCTGATTCGGTTTTCAGCGGCCCCTTCGAAGACGCAGCTACAAAGGCTGAAGGCGGGCGGCGCGAACGTCGTCAATTATGTTCCCGACGCAAGCTACCTGGTGAGCGCTCCGGATGAAACGTCCTGGGACGGAGTGGGATTGGATTACGTCGGACGGCTGGACACGCTCGACAAGCTGAGCCCGCTTCTGGCGCGGTCCGGCGCCGAAGCCGCCGTCGTCGTGGAATTCCACTCCGATGTGGACATGCAGGAAGCGCGGGCGTTGGTTGCCGAGCGCAACCTGACGATTGTCGAGCGCGAGGGTCTGCTGCCCTCCGACCTGCTGGTGCAAGGACCGCTGGACCAGGTGACACGGCTAGCCGACTGGGACGAGGTCGCCTACATCTTCCCCGCTTCGAGAGAGCTGATCCACGGAGACGCGGTAATCGCCTGCGCCGGGGCCCTGACGGAAGAAGGCCCGGTGGCGCAATATGTGGCGATGTCCCCGGGTTGGTTGCGGACAGGCGCCGCCGGGACGGCGGTCGGCCTGCAATATTTCTTCGGAGCCATGACGCCCACGCTGCCGGAGGCGTCCGTGAAGTCGGAGATCATCCGGGCGTTCGACGAGTGGGCGCGGAACGGCAACATCCGTTTTTCCGCCGCATCCGGCCCCACGGCCGCGCGCACCGTCAATGTGTTTTTCGCAAGCCGCGAGCACGGCGATCCCTATTCGTTCGACGGTCCCGGTGGTGTTCTGGCCCACACGTTCTACCCCGCGCCGCCAAATCCGGAGCCGCTGGCCGGCGATATGCACCTGGATGCGGAAGAAGCCTGGCGGATCGGCGCTTCGATCGACGTCTATAGCGTAGTTCTTCACGAATTGGGACACTCGCTGGGCCTGGGCCATTCCGACCTGCCTTCGGCCGTGATGTACCCTTTTTACAAACAGAGCTCCGCTCTGACGGCGGATGATATCGAAGGACTTCAAGCCCTGTACGGCGCCCCACAGGACGCAGCCCCTTCCGTTCCGCTATCCGCGCCGCCATCCTCGACATCGACACCGCCGGACGCGCCGCCCTCCACTCCGGCGCTCTCGATCACAATCGCGAGCCCCGCCGGCAATGTCTCGATTACCAATGCGGCCGTGTCCGCGTCAGGCAGCGCTTCGGGAGCATCAGGGGCGCTCAGGGTCGTCTGGACGAACAACCGTGGAGGTTCGGGAACCGCAACCGGATCGACGCTGTGGAGCGTCACTTCAATCCCGCTGGCCGCCGGCTCCAACCGCATCACTTTCACGGTAACCGACGCCGGCGGCGCAACAGCATCGCAGAGCATCCTGGTCACCCGCAACGTGGAATCTGCGCCAACCGACCGGATAGCGCCGGTGTTGGAGATCACCTCACCCGGAGCGGCCGCAATTCTGGTGACGGCCGACCGGATCAACCTGAGAGGAACCGCTTCGGATAATACCGCTGTTGTCGCCGTGCGGTGGACGAGCAGCGCAGGCGGAAGCGGCGTGGCTACCGGGACTCAGAGCTGGCAGGCGTTGAGCGTTCCCTTGTTGGTAGGAATCAACAAAATCACCGTCAGCGCCTACGACGCTGCAGGCAATGCCGGCAGCAGGATGATCACGGTAACTCGCCGTTAGAGTGCAGTAGCTCCAGGTCGAGGTGAGAGCGGCGATTTTTCGCCAGTCCAAAACCAACTGTAGAGCAACCAGCTTGCCGACGACCAGTACGTTTCATTGTTGAAGATCAGCCCGCCGGCCGCTTGCACCATCGCGGTCGAATCTGGGCCGTCACGTCGTGTGGTTTACCGGTCGCGTGCCAGCCCCAGGGTACGGATCCGCTTATGCAGGTTCGTCCGATCCATCCCCAAGGCCCTGGCAGCCCCCGACACGTTCCAGTTGGTTTCCTCGAGCGCCCGCAGAATATGATCCCGCTCCGCCGACTCCCTTGCCTCCTGTACGCTCGACCTCGCACCCCCGTCTTTCGGCACGCGGATTTCCACCGGCGCCGATTCCACTCCCAGCCGGTCGCCATGGGTCAGGATTGCCATCCTCTCGATGGCGTTCTTCAGCTCCCGCGCATTCCCCGGCCAGGCGTAGTTTTCGAAGACCGCGAACACGGCGTCATCGAGAGTTTTAGCGCGGAAATTATTTCGGGCGCAGAAGTCTTCGAGGAAATACTGGGCCAGAGAGCGCAAGTCCTGAGGACGCTCTCTCAACGCCGGCACACGGATCGGCACCACACTCAGACGGTAGAACAGATCCTCCCGGAACTTGTCCTGCTCCACCAGCACGTTCAGGTCGCGATTGGTCGCCGAAACCACGCGCACGGAGGCGTGGATCACCTGCTCGCCGCCTACGCGGTGGAACTCGCCCTCCTGCAGCACGCGCAGCAGTTTGGCTTGCGAGGCGGCGTGCAGATCGGCTACCTCGTCGAGGAAGAGCGTGCCGCCGTCAGCCAGCTCGAACTTTCCGCGCCGCACAGCGGTGGCGCCGGAGAAGGCGCCTTTTTCGTGGCCGAACAGCTCGCTCTCCAAAAGCTCTGTAGGAATGGCGGCGCAGTTTACTTTCACGAACGGTCCCGACGAAAACGGGCTGTTCTGATGAATATGACTGGCAAGCAGCTCCTTGCCCGTGCCCGATTCGCCGATCAGGAGGACGCGGGCGTCGGAGCGGGCGGCCATCGTCGCCTGCTCCACGGCCTTGCAGAACGCCGGACTCGAGCCGATCATTTTCGGCGAGCCGCCGACCAACTCCCGCAGCCGTTCATTTTCCCGCCGCAGGTTCGCCTGCTCCAGGGCGTTCTTCAGCGCCAGCAGAACCTTGTCCCTGCCGAGCGGTTTTTCCAGGAAATCGAAAGCTCCGGCGCGGGTGGCTTCCACGGCGTCGGCGATGGTGCCGTGTCCGGAGATCATGATGGCAGGCGCGCTTCCCTCCCCCTGGCGGACGGCCTTCAAAAGATCGATTCCGCTGCCGTCCGGCAGGCGCACGTCGAACAGATAGGCATTGGCGCGCCTCGAATCGGGGTGCGCGCGAAATTCCGCCACCGAGCCGCACACGGAAACCGCGTACCCTTCGCGTTCGAGGATCAGGCGCAGGGATCGGCCGATATTCTCCTCGTCATCCACGATCAGAATTCGTTTCATATGCAGGCAGGAGCACGCGGAAGGCGGCCCCTCCCAATTCCCCTTTTACCGGCAGAATGTCACCGCCGAGCAGCAGCGCGCTCTTTCGCGCAATGGAAAGTCCCAGACCCATACCCCGCTTCTTGAACGAGATCGTGGGCTGGAACAGCGACTGCCGGGCCTGTTCGCTCAGACCCGGCCCGGAATCGTGAATCTCGATAGCCACTTTCGAATCGACGGACAGGGTGGCCGCCAGTATCCGTCCGCCCGGACCGGCGGCTTCAGCAGCGTTTTCGAGCAGGTTCGTCAACACCCCTTTGACGAGGTCTTCGTCGGCGAACGCGCTCTGCTGTTCCGCGCTCAACCGGACATCATAGGCGACTTCCGGATGGCCGGTGCGCAGGAAGGCAATGCGCTCCTGCAGGACGTTGTCCACCACAACCGGCCCCGGACGCACAGGCGGTTCGGCGGCGAATTCGGAAAACGCGCGGATGCGGCGCTCCAGGCTGTCTACTTCGTCCACCACGATCTGGGCCGCCTGCTGGAGGAAAGCCGAGTCGCTCTCGCCATGCCGCACCAGCATCTCCTCGACAGTGAGGCGGATCGGCGTGAGTGAATTCTTTACTTCATGCGCCATTTTGCGGGCCAGGGTCTGCCAGCTTGCCAGTTGGGTCAGGTACACCAGGCGATCGCGATTCTGCTGAAGCTGGCCGGCCATATGGTTGAAGGCCTGGACGGCGCGTCCGACTTCGTCATGGCCGCCGCCGGGCAGTCGGGTTTCGAGCTTTCCGGCGGCCAGGCCTGCCAGTCCGGCGGTGAGCTGCTGAATGGGCCGGCTGATGCGTCCCGCCATGTACGCCAGCAGCGCTAACCCGGCCAGCCAGATTCCAAGCGCCAGCAGCCCGTAGGTGTAAACGAAGCCGCGCCACCAGTCGCGCGCTTTCCAACCGGCTACCGATTCACGCGCCTGCGCGATCTGCTCGGTGAGCCGCCGCATGTCCACGTCGAGCCCGGTCGAATAGCTCCAGACCTCGGAACCGCGGCGGACCCGATATTCGAGGCGGTTGCCCCCGCCCGTCAAATGGAAGCGCTCTGTTTCCCCGCTCGCCAGGAAATCCCGCGCCTCTGGATCGGCGGCATCCAGTTTCCGGGCCGGGACGCCGCCCGCCAGCGCGTCGCTTTTGAGAGAAGCGCAGGCGCGCTGGTAATATTCCCGACCGGTCACTTCGAGGGACTTGGAAACTTCATCGAGCTGCGCCCTGCTCTCAGCCGTGAATCCCAGACTCTGTTCGAGCAGCAGAGTCGTGACCCAGACTGTAACGCCCAGCGGCGCCAGGGTGGCCACCAGGAAGACCACTACGAGCTTGTTGCGAAGTCGGTTCACTCGAGAAGTTTCGGTTATCAGCTTACAGATCCTGCAGGCGTAACGGTCCGGCGCTTTCGATCCAGCGCTGCTGCTGCTGATTACGCGGCGGCCGGCTGAATATCTCCACCAAGCGCGTCAGATTGATGCCGGGTTCACCTACGATGGATGCCGCCTCCTTTGGATCTTCAGCCCGTA
>DATJFH010000028.1:0-11041 GCA_035495815.1 Bryobacteraceae bacterium | reverse complement strand
CGCGCCGTTCGGCTGAAATTGCTGGGACGCGCGATCCTGCACGGCCTGCAGGTTTTGATCGCCTGGCTGATGTGGCGCTGATCTGCCATTGCCGATCTACCTCCCTCCGATTCGGAAACACGCCATCTCGGACTCGTTGCGGACCAGCAGCATTCCGTCCGATATCGCCGGATTGTTCCAGGTCTTGCCGGTTATGGCCGAGAATCGTGCGACCTCCACATGCTTTTCGGGGGATGCCTTCACCAGCACGACATCGCCGGTCTCGGTGGTTACCACCAGATGGCTGCCTGCCAGCAGGACCTGGCCGTAACCGTAGCGTCCGCCTTTCCATTTCAGTTCGCCTGTCGCCGCGTCGATGCAGGCCAGGATCGCTTCGTCCAGCCCGTAGATATTGCCCTCATAGAGCACCGAACTGGAGAACTTGTTTTTCATCTTGTTGTTCGCCCAGACCTGCCTGGCGCCGCCCGGCGTGATCTCGAGCAGCGCGGCGCCGTGGCCATAGCCAGCCGAAATGAAAACCCGATTCCCGCCGATGACCAGTGGTTGAGCGCTGTTCACGTCATACTCCGTGGTCCAGGGGAATTCCCAGATCACCGCGCCGTTGTCCACGGTCAAGCCCATGATGCGCCTGGCGCTGACAACCAGGATCTGCCGCTTTCCGGCCAGTGTCACCAGCATCGGGGACGTATATGCCTGCTTGTCATCGAGCGATTTCCAAACCGGCTCGCCGGTGAGCTTGTCGTAAGCAGCCACCGACTTTCCAGACGATCCGCCGGGCAGCACGATGACGTTGCCGTCCACGATGAGCGGCGCGGCGGACATGCCCCACGTCAGGTTCTCCGCGTTGTTGTCCTTCAGGATGTTCTTCGACCAGATCGTCTTCCCGCCGGCCGCGTCAAGGCAGCGCAGCTCGCCAGTCGCGCCGAGCGCGTACACGCGGCCCTCGTGCCAGGTAGGCGTCGCGCGCGGGCCGTCGCCGCCCATCGATTCCTGGAATTCCGCGTCCCAACCGGTTGCCCACAGCTCACGGCCCGTGGCCAGGTCGTATGCTGTCGCGAACTCCTGCTTCCGGCGCTGTTCGATCGTGAACGCGCGGCCGCCTGCCACGGCAAATGAGGCGTATCCACCGCCGACGGGCTGCCGCCACAATCGCTCCAGCCCTTTGGCCGGCCAGGAGGTCAGGATCGGCCCCTGACCGTAGTGGCCATCTCGATTCGGTCCACGAAAGTCGGTCCAGTAGGCGCTTGCGGCGTTGCTCCCGGCCGGCTTCGGCTCGGGGGTGGCCGCCGCCTCCACGGTAGCGGGGGGCGCGCTCTTCGAGCTGCGGCTGCGCTCGAGAGCCGAGTAGCGGGACTCCGGCGTGCTGAACGTCGGGATCGGACGCACGCCGCTGCCGTCCATCGGAAAGCGAAGTCCGAAGAACAACATCAGATAGGCGACGCTCCAGATCCCGATTGCGATCGAGCCGAAGATCTTGTCTTTGAGCAGCGTTCCCGAGCGTCGCCAGAGCAGGACCAGTCCCACCGGAGGCGTCAGAACCGAAGCGGCCAGCACAAACCAGAGAGAATGCGCCATCACTGTAATAGTGGCACAGAACCCGGCGGTATCAACCCCGACCCGGAGTTGTTCCAGGTTCGGTGGAACCAGTTTCGGCAGCTTCTCCACCGGAATCGAATGCCGCCGCGGGACAAGTCACTTCACGCCCAGTTCAGCCTTGAGCTGACGGTACGCGGTCTCCTCGAAATTGACCTTGAGGCGTTCCATTCCATCGCGTTTCGGATCGTTCGGCCGGGGTGCGCTCCTGCTCAGACAGCGCCCCAGCATGAGAGTGGCATCGGGATCGTTGGGCTTGCGGTCGAGCGACGCCCGAAAGCGGTCGGCGGCCTCCTCGAGCCGGCCCTGTTTCCACAATACGTAACCGATATTGAAATGGTAGTCCGGATCGGAGTCATCCCCCTCGAGCGCCTTCTTGAAGCTGTCCAGCGTCTGCGGGGAATCGCGGCGGGACTGCGCCGCGCCCAGATTGTTGAACACTTCATTGAGCGGAACCGCTTCGGACACCATCCGGAAGGCAGTCTCCGCTCCGGCATAGTCGCCCGTGTAATAGCGGCACAGACCCAGCAGGAACTGCGCCTCATAGTAGTGCGAATCGAGCCGGTCCACGCGCTCCAGCCAGCCCAGCGCCACGCGATAATCCTTCTTCCTGGTATAGAGCCGGCCGAGCTGGAAGCAGGGTTGCGAGAATCGCGCATCGAGACGGGCGGCCTGCGTGAAAAACCGATGCTTCTGATCGGGCGCGGTCGCCACCAGGCCGCGAACGTAGTTTTCCATCGCGTCGACTCGCAGCGCCGGCCGCGACCGCCGGAACGCTTCCTCGCTGGGCGCCTTCTTCGGAGACAGCGCCACCAGCGCGCGCCATGCCAGATGGGTCTCGATTGACGCCAGGTCTTCGAGCGCGCCAAGCTCGGTCAGTTCCGAGCCTTGCCTGATGTGGTTCAGATCCAGAATGCGGCTGGTGATTTTCAGCGACCCTTTCGAAGGCGCGATTCCCGGAGTCACTTCGTATTGGCCGAAAATGACTTTGCCCGCGTCGAGCGATTGCCCCAGCTTCACTACCGACGCCCGTGTCAGCACCGCATACGGACGAATGGACAATCGCCGGAAAGCCTCCTGCCGCTCCTCACGATTGAGCGCCAACACGTCGTGCGCGATCAGGGATTCCCGAATGGTCTCGGCGATGCTTTCCCCAATCCAGTCCAGATTGGCGGAGTTCGAAAGATTGAAAAACGGCGCCACCAGGACCGTCTCGGAGCGGCACAACGACGAGACGCAGCCGATCAGGAACAACGTTTTGACGAACCCGCCCATTCGTTCCCAGTGTAGCCCAGTGGTTGGGCGCCGGAGGAGTTCGGACAAACTTCCGCCGGGCGCATCCGCATGCCGGGCCGCTCCGGAAGGGCGTTTCCCGGGGCGGCTGAGCGGTCCACGAGCGGTCCGCATGCTTGACATTCGGGTCCGAACTTAAATACATTGACCGGTTATCCAGTAGTTGTCTCGAGCTCAGGGGGAAGTTTTTAATCAATGCCAAACAGAGTTGTTTCCGTGTCGGCGCTGTTGCTTATCGCGGCCGCCATCGGTCTTGCCCAACAGATCAGCGGCTACATTTCCGGTTCCGTGCGGGACACCAGCGGCGCTTCTATATCGGCCGCGGACGTGAAGCTTACCAGCGCTACAACAGGGGCGGAACGGCAGACCCGGACGGACGACTCCGGAAATTTCGTTTTCACCAGCGTAAGTCCAGGGCAGTACCGGCTGGTTGCGCAGGCGCCGGGATTCAAAACGGCGGAGCGCAAAGGCGTCGTCCTGTCGGCGTCCGAGAGATTGTCTGTGGGAGTTCTGTCCCTCGAGATCGGAAGTCTCGAAGAGCGGGTAACCGTGACCGCGGAGGGCGCGGCGGTTCAAACGGCCAGCGCCGAAAGAGCCGCCTCCATCACTGGAACCCAGGTGGAGAATCTGCTCATCTACGGACGGTCGGTGGCGTCGCTGGTCGCGCTTGCGCCGGGAGTAGTCGACCCGACCGGCGCCGCGGCGCGCGATATCGGCGGCGGGTCGGCAACCAGTTTCAACGTGCTGGGCAATCGGGCCAATGCCAACAACTTTACGGTGGACGGCGTCACCATGTCCGCGGTCGGAGGCGCGGCCAACGGCACGTTTGGGATCAGCGCCGAAGCGGTCGCCGAGGTAAAAATCCTGATCAGCAATTACTCCGCCGAGTACGGCCGGCTGGCCGGCAGCAACGTGGAGATGGTCACCAAGTCCGGCTCCCGCCAGTTCCACGGGGCCGGCATGTATTACAAGCGCCACGAACAATTCAACGCCAACAGCTTCTTCAACAAATTCGTCGGGCTGCCGAAGAGCATCAACCGGTTCAATACTTACAGCTACAACGTCGGCGGCCCGGTCTTCATTCCCGGAAAGTTCAATCCCAACCGGGACAAGCTGTTCTTTTTCTGGAACCACGAATACACGCCGCGTAAGAGTTCGAGCGCAGTGCAGCGTGTGACCACTCCCAGCGCGCTTGAACGGGCAGGCGACTTTTCGGAGTCGGTGGATGTGAACGGAAGGCTGATCCCCGTCACCGACCCCACGAACAGGCAGCCTTTCGCCGGGAACAAAATCCCCGCCAACCGCCTCGACTCGAATGGCCAGGCGGCGCTGAACTTCTTTCCGCTGCCCAACTTCCTGAACACGGCCGTCAGTAAAGGACAGTACAACTACATCACACAGTGGGGCGGTTCGAATCCGCTCCAGTTGTTCAATATCAAACCGGATTACTACATCAGCTCGAAAGACGTGCTCTCGGCGAGCATCAACGCGCAGTTTTCCAGCAACAACTCGCCCAATGGAGCGCAGATGACGGCGCAGTTCCCGGTCTTCTTTTCCAAGACCTCGAGCAAGGGCGGAATGGTCAGCATCCATCATCGGCACATCTTCTCCCCCACACTGGTAAACGAGTTGATGGTGGGCTACGCATATACTTTTGGCCCTCCGTCCTGGGACGACGCCGGAATCAAAGGACTGCAAAGGAGCACTTACGGCTTCAACGCGGGAGCGCTGACTCCGGCGAATAATCCGCTGAACCTCATGCCGGTGATGTCCTTCGGGGGCGTGGTCGGCGCCGCCAGCCTGGGTTACGACGGCCGGTTCCCCTTCAACGGGGCGCGCAATGTCTACAACATCAGCGATAACGTGAGCAAGACTCTCGGGGCGCACACCTTGAAGGCCGGTGTCTTCTTCGAACGCATGCGGCAGCGTGACGGACCATGGGCCAACAATTTCACGGGCAACTTCGACTTCGGGCGTAACGTCAACAATCCGCTCGATAGCGGCTATGCGTACGCCAACGCCATCCTGGGCGTTTTCAATAGCTACACGGAAGCCAGCGCTCATCCGGTTTCCCGAATCTATTCCCGTGGAGTGGACTTCTTCCTGCAGGATACCTGGAAGATATCGCGCAAGCTCACACTGGACTACGGCGCGCGCTTCGCGTGGTTCGAGCCGTTCTGGAATTTCAACGACGAACTTGCCGGCTTTGTTCCCTCGCGGTACGATCCCGCAAAACGTGTTCAACTGATTCGCCCGGCGCTGAACAACGGAGTCCGGGCGGGCCAGAATCCGGTCACCGGCGAGTTCTATTCGACCGCGCTGATCGGCTTCATCGCGCCGGGAAGCGGCGATCCGACTAATGGAATGGTGGTCACTTCGGTCGACAAGAGCTATCCGCGCGGGCTGACGAAGAACTCCGGCATCCTGCCGGCGCCCCGTATCGGCTTTGCTTACGATCCCTTCGGCGATGGCAAGACCGCCATTCGCGGCGGGTTCGGCATGTTCTACAGCCGCGTGCTCGGCAATACCGCGGGTGCGCCGACGAACGTGTTTTCCTATCCGCTGGTGAAATACCCGGTCGTGCAGTTCGGCACGATTTCGACGTTCCGGTCGGCGCAGGGATTCACGTCGCCGCCCGCGGTCACCGGCTGGGACAGGGACCTGAAGACTGCGACGATCATGAACATGAGCCTGGTCGTGCAACGAAACATCGGACACGGGACTGTGGTGGACGTGGGCTACGTAGGCTCGCTTGGCAGGCACCTCTCGTGGCTGCGCAGCCTCCAGGACATTCCGCTCGGAACCCGCTTCCTGCCGGCCAACGCCGATCCGACCAATACGCGCGTGCCCTTGCCCGACGCCTTCCTGCGCCCGATCGTAGGGTACAACGGCGTCAGCATCAACGAAGACAACTCGAGTTCGAATTACCACTCGCTTCAGGTGACCGCCAACCGCCGATTCGCCCGCAACCTGGAATTCGGACTGGCGTGGACCTGGTCGAAGGCCCTGGATTACAACGACGGCGACTTCGGCGCCATCAATACGGTAGCTCCCCTGCGGGAGTGGAACTATGGCCTGGCAGGCTTCGACCGGACCCACGTCGTGAAAATCAACTGGCTGTGGAGCGTGCCATCCCGTCATTGGAATTTCAAGCCTGCCGGGGCCGTGCTGAACGGTTGGCAGATTTCGGGAATCACCACGTTCCAGAGCGGCGCTCCGGTGAACGTGGGCTTTTCGCAGGTCAATGCGGCAGATCTCAGCGGGACGCCCAGCATCTCGCCGCGAATTCTCGTGGTGGGCGATCCCGTGCTGCCGAAGGGCGACCGTACGTTCAGCAGGAATTTCCGGACGGACGTGTTCCGGCTGCCCGCGGCCGGCACCCTGGGTTTCATGTCGAAGAACATGCTGCGCGGGCCGGGAATCAACAACTGGGATATCGCGTTGTTCAAGAACTTTGCCATTCGCGAGGGAATGCGCGTGCAATTCCGTTCCGAGTTCTACAACGCGTTCAATCACACACAGTTCAGCGCATTCGACAGCACCGCCCGTTTTGACGCCAACGGCAATCAGGTGAACGCCCAGTTCGGCCAGTTCACGGCCGCCAGGGACCCGCGAATCCTCCAGCTTGCGATCCGCCTGCAATTCTAGTTTTGTCTGGCGCGCCGGAGACGGATTGCCGGCGCGCCGCGACCCGCCACGCTTCCAGGCGCAAAAGGCGCATCGGTGGGTTGTTAGAATAGTAGATCCCCATGCAAGAGAAAATCTCCCCTGCCCGGCGCGTCTCGGGCGCCATCCGTCTGCCCGGCGACAAGTCGATTTCCCATCGCTACGCCATGCTTGCAGCCATCGCCAACGGCTCCTCGCGTATTCGTAACTACTCCGGCGGCGCGGATTGCCAGTCCACGCTCCGCGCCATGGCGGCTCTGGGCGCCGGGGTCGAGCCGAAGAACGGCGAGATCGTGATTCATGGCCGCGGTCTGGAAGGCCTCTCGGCGCCCGCAGCCGACCTGGATGCGGGGAATAGCGGCTCCACTATTCGCATGCTTTCGGGCATCCTCGCCGGCCAGAAGTTCACCAGCCGGATTTTCGGCGACGAATCGCTGTCCCGCCGGCCGATGGACCGCATTATGAAGCCGCTCGCCGAAATGGGCGCGGTGATCGCCGCCCGCGAGGGACGATTTCCACCGCTCCAAATTACGGGGGCTCCCCTTCGGCCGATCGAATACACGCTGCCCGTCCCGAGCGCCCAGGTCAAATCCTGCGTCCTGCTGGCGGGCCTTTATGCTGAAGGCGAAACCATCGTGAACGAGCCCATCCGCTCGCGCGACCACACCGAGATCGCGCTGCGCGAGTTCGGCGCCGGCATCCGCGTGGAGCCCCGCAGGATCACGCTGCGGGGCCGTCCGCGCCTTGAAGGCCGTGACCTGGCGGTGCCCTCCGACCTCTCCTCGGCGGCTTTTTTCATGGTGGCGGCGCTGCTCGTTCCAGATTCGGACCTGGTGATTCAGGGCGTGGGGCTCAACCCGACGCGCTCGAAACTGCTCGACTTCCTGGTCTCGATCGGGGCTCGTATTCAGATTCTGGATGTGGCCGAGGCCAACGGCGAGCTGGTGGGCGACCTCCGCATCTCGAGCGCGCCCATTCGCGGCGGAAGGATCGAAGGCGAGATGACCGCCGCGCTCATCGACGAAATTCCCGTGCTGGCGGTGCTGGGCGCGGCCAGTGACAACGGGCTGGAAATCCGCGACGCTTCTGAGCTCCGCGTGAAGGAGACGGACCGGATCGATACCGTGGCCCGGAATTTCGAGCGCATGGGCATCCACGTGGAAGCGCGTCCGGATGGAATGCTGGTTCCGGGCCGGCAGCATTTCCGGGCGGCGCAATTCGATTCTTTCGGCGACCACCGGATCGCCATGGCGTTCGCGGTGGCAGCCCTGCGCGCGGATGGCGAATCGATCATTGACAACGCCGACTCGGCCGCTGTGTCCTTCCCGCAATTCTTCTCCATGCTCAGGGAGTGCTCCAGCTAGGACTCCGGAGTTAAGATACAGGGATGCGCAATTGGTCGCTGGCGCTATGAATAGAATCGCTAACGCAATGTTCCTGGCGGGCGCGGCGGCGGCCCTGACCGCGGCGTCGGAATGGCCGCAGTTCCGGGGTCCCAATGCTTCCGGCGTTTCGGACCAGACGCGGATCCCTGTCGAGTTCGGGCCCGACAAGAGCGTGGTGTGGAAGACCGCTCTGCCGCCCGGCAACTCCTCGCCCGCGGTGGCCGGCGATCGCATTTACGTCACTGCGGTCGAACGGGACAAGCTGTTCACCATCGCGCTGGAACGCTCGACGGGCCGCATTCTGTGGCGCCGGGAATCGCCCCGTCCACGCGAGCAGAAGATCGAGCGCCCGGCCAACGGTCCGGTCTCGGCGACACCGGCTACCGACGGCCGGAACGTCTACTCCTTCTTCGCCGATTTCGGATTGCTGGCCTACGGGCCCGACGGAAACGAGCTCTGGCGCATGCCGCTCGGTCCGTTCCTGAATCCGTTCGGACACGGCTCGTCGCCGATTCTGGCCGGGGATACGCTGCTGATGAACCTGGATCAGGACGTCGGCTCATATCTGCTGGCGGTCGACAAGAAGAGCGGCCGCGTACTGTGGCGCACGGAGCGTCCGCATGCCCAGCGCGGCTACGCGACGCCCATACTGTATGAGCCCAAGGGCGGCGCGCCCCAAGTGATCGTGGCCGGGTCCTACCGGCTTTCCGGATACGATCTGCGCACGGGCAAGGAGCTCTGGTGGATCCGCGGTCTGCCGTGGCAGGTGAAGCCCACGCCGGTTATCGCCGGGGATGTGATCTACTTCGCCACCTTCTCCGCCGAGTCCGACCCCGGCCAGCAGGAGGTTCTGCCGCCGTTTCAAGAGGCTCTGGCGAAGTGGGACACCAATAAGGACGGCAAGCTCTCCAAGGATGAGCTTCCGGATCCGCGGGCGAAGACCAGATTCGACGAATACCTCGATCTGGACCGGACGGGCTTCCTCGAAGAGCGCGACTGGCGCCAGTTTCAGGAGCGCCGCCAGGGAGAGAGTTCCGTGCGTGCATACCGCCTGGGGGGCCTTGGCGATGTAACCGAGAGCCATTTCCTGTGGAAGAATCCACGCTCGCTGCCGAATGTGCCGTCGCCGCTGGCCTACGGCGGGGTTGTCTACACACTGAAGGAAGGCGGCATCCTGACCTCCTTCGACGCAAAGTCCGGCGAGATCATCAAACAGGCGCGGCTGCAAGGCGCGCTGGGCGACTATTTCGCATCGCCCATCGCCGTGGACGGCTACCTGTACACCGTCAGCGAAGAGGGCAAGGTGTCGGTGATCAAGGCCGGCGCGCAATGGGAGCTGGTCCGGGTGAACGATATGAAGGACGGCTCCAAAAGTACTCCCGCCATTGTCGATGGGAAGCTCTATGTGCGCACCTACGGCGCGCTGTACTGCTTCGCAAAGAAGGACTGAAGTACGCGGGTGCGCGCCGTCTTTTTGGGGCGGCGTGTATGATGAGAGTATGCGATCCGCGAATCCCGCTCTGAACGACAGCACTTTCTCTCGCCTGACTCGCGCCGGTTATGGCGAAACGATGACCCTGGATGGAACGGTCACCAGGACCGGCATCCTGCTCATCTGCGTGCTGGCCGCGGCTGCCATTACCTGGAGCCAATTCTTCGCCACCCGCGACCCGGCGGCGGTTGCCCCCTACATCCTGGGAGGAGCGATCGGCGGATTTGTGATGGCGATGGTAACGGTCTTCAAGAAAGAGTGGTCACCCGTCACGGCTCCCATTTACGCCGTCCTCGAAGGGCTGTTCCTGGGCGGCGCGTCGGCGATGCTGGAACTGCGCTTTCCCGGAATCGCCATGCAGGCAGTGGGGCTGACGTTCGGTACCTGCTTCTGCCTGCTGCTGGCGTACCGCTCGGGGATGATTCGGGCGACCGAGAAATTCAAGCTGGGGATTTTCGCGGCCACGGGAGGGATTGCTCTGATCTACGTCGTCAGCATGCTGCTGGGCTTCTTCGGAGTGCGCATTCCGTATATCTACGACAGCGGCCCCATCGGCATCCTGTTCAGCCTGGTGGTGGTTTCGGTCGCCGCATTGAACCTGATTCTCGATTTCGATTTCATCGAGCAGGGCGTGATGCGCGGCGCCCCCAAGTACATGGAGTGGTACTCGGGATTTGCGCTGATGGTCACGCTGATCTGGCTTTATCTGGAAATGCTGCGGCTGCTCTCCAAGCTGCGCGACCGCCGTTAGCGTAAACGCGGCCTCACTCGATCCGCCGCACGGGGGCGATCACCCGTGAAGCATGCTGCCGGTCATGGAACAGCGTATTGTGAGCCACCACCATATGAGCCGCAGGCGCAATGGTGAACTTCTCGCCCGTGTTCGGGTTCGGTTCGTAAAAATCCGCCCCCGTTCCGCTGATCGCCACCCGGATGCGGTGGCCGCGGTTGAAGATCTGGCTCATCCATCCGATGTCGAAGGCCACGCGGTATACCTTGCCGGGTTCGAGCAGCGCCGGCTTTTCGAAACTGTCTCGATAGCGCGCCCTGCGGATGGCGTCGGCAAGCATGATCGACCTGCCGTCAGGATAGACGTCGCTTACACGCACGATGAAGTCGGTATCGCGCGCGTCGGAAGAAACGTAGAGTTCAGCCTGAGCCTTCCCCGTCCACTCGACCGCCTCGGGCAGCACCGCCGTGGTGAAGGTCCGCACGTCGGGATGCCTCTCGTATTCACGGCCGTCTTTCGCCGCAGGATAGTTGCGGCCGGGCATCGGCGCCGGATGACGCGGGTCGCTCGAGAACGCCGTCGATCCGGTCGCGGCTTGGGGCTTCCGCGAAGAAAGCGCCCCGTCTCCGCTGAGATAATACGATACCTCCTGCGCCTTCAAGGGCCAGTCCGCCGCTTCGCGCCACACGTTACCCGGCGCGCCGGGCTCTCCCACCGCGCCCGCTACATAGTAGCGAACCGCGGCGTCCTTCTCGACGCCGGTTTGTTTGCCCTTGAGACGAGCATCGAACCAGCGGATCATTTCGGCGTCGAGGTTGTAATGGGAATTCTCCGGAAACTGCAGGTCGCCGATTTTGGGATCGCTTTTCGTGCCGCCGTGCA
>DATJFH010000027.1:0-14071 GCA_035495815.1 Bryobacteraceae bacterium | reverse complement strand
AAGCGGTCCGTCAGATTGAATGAAGTGTGGCCCAATGGCGGCAAGCTCAATGAAGTCGCCTGGATTACGGTTCCGTTGTCGTCCCGGACATTCACCGTGATAAAGACCACCTGGGCGGTTGTGTTGGCCAGCGCCACTCCGGTGACGAAGCCGGAGGTGTTGTCGAACGACAGCACGTACGTGCCTGCCGAGCGGTTCTCCAGCGGTACGACGGCTTCCTGCTGGCCGCTCCCGATCGACTGCCGAAAAACGGCGAATCCGCTGATTCCGCCGCTCGACAGAAGTTGCACCCAGCCCGTCTTGACGGGTTGGAAGTCCGGTCCGGTGGCTTCGACGGTCAACGTCGCGCCCGGATTCAAAGTGCGGTCCAGCGTGGTAACGGGCGACTGAGCCGACGGCGAAACCTGCGGGAAGGTGAGCGCTAGCGGGAGCGCCGAGCCGTTGTCGTCGAAAAAGTTCAGCCGCGCCTGCGATGCCGTGGCCCCCGTATTCACCAGCGTGATGATCGTCTTCCAGAATCCGCCGGCAGCCAGGTGGGCCATCGATCCCCCGGGATTCAGGTTGCCGGTGACTCCGCCGACGTTCAGGTTGACCTGGAACGTGCCGGTTCCCTGGATTGTGTTGACGGTAACGGTTCCCGAGTAGCTGCCCGCCGCAAGAAACGCTCCGTTGACACTTACCGTGACCACGCCAGGCGAGAAAGAGACCGTGGGCACGAGCCACGGCTGGCCGGTAGTCGTCGTGGCGCTGACATTCGTGACATTGGCCGAGACGCCGTTGGCCTGGATGCTGACGCTTTGCGCCTGCGCTGACCCTCCCGGCTGAATATTGAAAGTCACCGGATTCGGGTTGGCGGTGATGTTCGATCCGCCGGCGCCTCCGCCGATGGTCAACGTGACCTGCACGCTGACCGAACCGTTCGGAGTGAAGAGCGTCTCCGTACCGGTGTAGACGCCATTGCTCAGGTTCGTATTATTCACCGACAGCGTGGCCACCGAGCCGTTGAGCGCGGTGTTGAGAAAGGAGACGCCGCCTGAAGCAGGGGTGAAGCTGAAATTTGTAATCGTCGTGGGGACGCCGTTGACCGTCACCGAAACGTTTTGCGAGCCCGCCTGCCCTCCGGGTACGGCGTTGAATGCGACCGAATTCGGATTGGCCACGACCCCGCTCACTCCTCCGCTGCCGACCGTGAGGTTGACCTGGAAGCTGACCGTCCCCTGGTCCGTGAGTAACGTGACCGTTCCGGTATAGGTACCCGGGCTGAGGAGAGACCCACTGACGCTGACTACCACCGTACCCGGCGCCGCTGCGACAGTGGCTTGAAGCCAGGTCTCGCCGGTGGAGGTAGTGACCGTGGCGGGGTTCGGAGTGTTCACGGGCGCGCCGTTCACGGTCAGGAATACGTTCTGCGACGGAGCCGACCCTCCCGGTTGGATCGTGAAATTCACCGGATTCGGTGTGACCGTAATGTTCGCGGCGCCGCTTCCGATATTCAAAGTCACCTGGACAGGAACCGAGCCGTTTGCCGTGAAGAGCGTTTCCGTTCCGGTGTAGACGCCGTTGCCGAGGCTGGTATTGTTCACCGAAAGCGTCGCCAGCGATCCGTTGATGGATGTATTGAGGAACGAAACCCCTCCCGCGTTGGGCGTAAAGGTGAACCCGGTGATGTTTTGAGGAGTTCCGTTCAAGGTGACTTGAACCGCCTGGGGATTCACTTGTCCGAAGGGCGAAGCAAAAAAGGATACGGCCCCGGGACTTGCCACCAGTCCGCCGGTTCCGCCGCCGGCAATGGTCAGGGTCACCGGGACGTTGACGGCGCCGAACGCAGTCCCCAGGCTCACCGTGCCGGTATACGTCCCAGGCGCCAGATTCGTGGTGCTCACCGAAAGGTTGGCGGTTGAAAAACTGAATGTCGGCGTATTGAGAAATCCCGGGCCCGAAATCGGAGTGAAACTGGCCGTGGTTATCTGTTGCGGGTTGCCGTTAAACGTGATCTGGACGTTCTGGGAATTGACCGCCCCGCCCTGAGTCGCATTGAAGGTGACCGAACTCGGAAATGCCGCAACGCCGTTGACGCTGCCGCCGGTGTTGCCGACCGCCAGGTTGACGTTGATCGTGCCGAACTGATTCCCGCCCTGGAGATTGATCGTGCCCGTGTAGCTTTGATTGGCTGCAAGCTGCGTGGTGGTAGTGGCGACGCTGCAGGGACCCGTCCCAATGTACACGTTCACCGACGTCGAGCCGTTGGGAACGGCGCACAACCAGTTCCCGCCTCCATTCGTGAAGATGCTGGTTACTCCCAGGCCCGAAATTCCCGACACCGAGGACACACTTACCGACGTGGGTCCGGCGGTCGCCCCGGGTCCGTTGATGGTGAACTGAACCGGGTTGGGTTGGAAGGTTAATTGCCCTAGCGCTGTGTCAGGATGACCCAGAAGTACTACTACCCCAGCCAAGGTGAACGCCTTAGTCAAAGTGCTGAATTGATTCAAGGTTTTTCTCCAGGATCGATCTGACTGCTTCATGGTCTCAAATGGGAAGCAAATGACGCACCAATCGCGCAAGCAATTGTAGCCGTTGTAAATCGGCGGATTTCCGCTTATTACGGGGTGGCGGACGCTGCGTTGTAAAACAGCAGGATCGATCCGCCAATCCGCTCGACCGGCTTCGCCGATTCCGGCCACAGCCTCGTATTCGGCTCTTCCATTCGCAGGCCCATCCGGTACAACTTCAAACCGGTCAACTGCACGGCGTTCCAACCGGGGTAGGGAGCATCGAGGGCGGTCGGGTGATACGGGGGAAACCCGAATCTGGCCGGGTTAACCAGAATCTCCGGACTGAAAGCGACGGAAGTCGCCTTCAACTCGCGCAGATGCCGGCCGAGCCGTTTGATGTCCTGACCCCAGTCAAGGTCGGAATCCACGACGATACGTTCCGGCTCGGAGCCTGCCAGAGCGTTGAAGTACGGCAGGTAGTCCGGATGAGCGGCCAGCGAAGATACGCAGAGCCAGAGAACGGCAGCGGTGGCGCACCAACGCGCCCAGGCGGCGTCGGCCGGGCGTGTGGAAAGCCAGGTCAGTCCCGCGGCCGCCAGAACGGCCAGGAACGGGAACATCGGAAGGATGTGCCGGATTCCGATATTGATATTGGACGGCAGGGAGACCAAAAGAATGGCGGCGGGAATCGCCATCAGAATTCCGAAGGGCCATGCCGTGGAGTCCCGGTCGCGCCCGCGCCAAATTCCGGCAGCGGCCAGTCCCAGCACGGAGATCGGCAGCTTGACGGCGATGAGAACCGGGAAGAAGGCCCACCAGCCGTTCATTCGCAATTCACCCATGAAGTAGGAAAGGTGTCCTTTCGCGTTATGGTCGGCGACCTCTTTGATGCCGGCGTACAACTCCGGGAAGGGCAGCGGGAATGAAGTCCAGACCGTCTTTCCGAAGGAGAAGCGGTATCCCGCCCAGATCACGGCGAGTCCGATCACCGCGGCGAGACCGAGCCACGGGAGACGGCGGAAGAGCAGGTAACGGAATTCGGCGCCGGACGGCCGCGTTTTGAAAAACCACAGAACGAGAGTGGCGGCGAACGCAACGGGAAAGTACACTAATGCGGAAAATTTGGACAGAACCATCAACCCGCCGGCGAGGCCGAGCCAGGCCGCCGTTTTGGGGCCGGGTTCTTCGGCGAGCCTTACCATCGCATACGCCGCGGCTGCGAAAAAGGCCGTCACCGCCATGTCGGTGGTGGCCAGTGCGGCGTGGGCAAGGACCGTCGGGATCATGGTAAAGATCAGTACCGCGAGAGCCGCGCCGGCGGAGCCCAGTGTTCGACGGCCCCAGAGAAACACCATCCCGCAGGCCAGCCAGAAGAATGGAAGATTTCCCGCCCGCGAGAGCGCCAGGCGGCGGTCGTATAAAGCGCTGTCGCCGGCGTAAAGGATCGCGTTGCCTTCCATGAACATTTCGCTCTGGCCGGCGGAACGCGCTCCATCCAGGTAGGGCCCGAGAGCGGCCATGATGCGCGGCAGGGGAGGATGCTGCGCTTCGTAGCGGTAGACGTGCTGGTCGAGCCACTGCATGCCGCAGGCGAGGTGAGCCGGCTCGTCGGAGGTGTGGCTGAAGACGGTATAGGTGGAAACGATCCGAATGGTAGCAAGCAGCGCCAGTCCGACGGCGAAGACGGCGGCGCGGCGTCCGAGAACGGCCGCGGCCCGTTCCAGAAGCGGCTCCTTCGATCCGGCCGCAACGGTCGCCGCTGCGCGCTTCTTGGGGGCCTTGGGCATCGGGTTTTCATCTTAGCAGGACCGTCGTGTAGAATAAACGATTCGCCCCGCATGCAACCCGATCGTCACTCCGGGAGGGTGGTGGCGGCGCTGGCCGCCGTCGCGGTCCTTTCCCTCTACGGTTCGCTGGATTTCTACAGCAGGCAGGTGGACCTGAACAAGGCTCAGAAGGACGCTTACAACATCGGAGCGCAGGAACAACGCTTCGCGGCGGTAAAGCGGGAACTGGGCTCGAATGCCGTGGCGGGCTACGTGTCCGATCTTTCCGATCCCGGAATTCTGCTCTCCGCGCAATACGCGCTGGCCCCGGTGCTGCTGGTTGACGATGCGCCGCATCAGTTCGTGATCGGAAATTTTTCGAGACCCATGGATTACGCGGGGTTCGGCCGTGAACGCCGGCTCACGACGGTCAAGGATTTCGGCGGCGGCGTGATCCTGTTCCGAAAAGATTGATGATTCTTCTGGCGGCCGCGATACTGTCTTCGACTCTGCTCGGCTACCTGGCGGTCCGGATCTTCCTGCCCGTTTACAAGCCGGCGTGGGCCGATCTGACGCTCAAGATCTGCCTCGGCTTCGGCGTTGGCGCGGGCCTCGCATCCAGCCTGTTCTTTCTGACCCGGCTTCTCCCCGGACCGTCGACCGCCGCCGTCATCATGACCGAGTCGGTCCTGCTGGGGGGCGCGGCGATTGCGTTCCGGTTCGCACGGGATACGCTCACGATCGACATTACTGAGGCCCGGCCCGCGGGCCGGTCGTGGTTGATGCTGGCGGCATTTCTGGGCGCTCTCGCCGTCTTTACCGCCGTGTTCGTGGACGGCTCCGCCGCCAATCCCCATGGAGCATGGGACGCGTGGTCCATCTGGAATCTGAGGGCGAAATTCCTCGCGCAGCCCGACGCCACCTGGCGGCGCGCGTTCTCCGCATCGTTGAATCACATTGCCGGCGGCGGCGCCAGGCATCCGGAGTATCCGCTGCTGCTCTCCGGGTATATCGCCCGATGCTGGGTCCTGATGGGTTCGATCGGGGCAGTGGCCGCGCCCATTGCGACGGCGGGATTGTTCTCCTTCGCTACGGTCGGGCTGCTGGTGTCGGCCCTGGCGATTCTCCGCGGGTTCAATTCGGCGATGGCGGGTGGCCTTGTCCTGCTGGCGACGGCCGGTTTCCTCACGGACAGTCCGTGGCAGTACGCCGACGTGCCGCTGGCGTTCTATTTTCTGGCTGCGTTCGCCGCGTGGTTCCTTGCGGACTCGGACGTCCGGCGGCGCGGGAGAATCGCCGTCCTGACCGGGGTGGCGGCGGGATTGGCGGCTTGGACCAAAGACGAGGGAATGCTCTTTATGCTGGTGCTCGGCCTGGCGTTCGCGTTCTATGTTGCCGGGGGAAAGCCGTTGCTATCGGAAACGCTGCGCGGGTTTGCAGCCGGCGCCGCGCCGCCCGCCGCCCTGGTTCTGTCGTTCCGGCTTTTTGTAGCGCCGCCGATCGCGACACCGGTCAGCCCGGCCGCCGCGGCGCATCAACTTACCGAGGCAGGCCGCTACCTGCAAATCGCCAGGGCGTTCTGGAGCGAGGGCAGCGGCCTGGCGCTCCCGCTGCTCTCCCTCCTGATCCTCGGCGGCTGCCTGGGAGTTCCTTCGGACCGCAGGCGGAAGCCCGTCCTGTTGGCGTCGTCGGCAGCGCTGCTGACGATGTTTGTCGCCTATGGGTTCGCCTACGTGGTCACTCCCATGGACTTGACGTGGCACCTCAGCACGTCATTGGGACGTCTCTGGGTCCAGCTCTGGCCGAGCTTTGTCTTTATCGCGGTCGCGGCCTTCAACCCTGCGCAGCTTCAAGCGCCGCAACGGATCACGCCCGAAAAAGGAAAGAAGCGCTCCCGGTCCTGACCGGTCCAGATAGCGGCGTCCGGCGACCGCTCGCGCGCAGCCCATAACTCCCGCCGCCAGCTTAATATGGGTAGAAGATAAATGCGCATCCTCCTTTGTCCGCTGCTCGCGCTTGGATTATTCGGCGCCGACTGGCCGCAGTTTCGCGGTCCGAACGGCTCCGGACTGTGCCCTGCCTGCGGGCCCCTGCCAACCGAATTCGGGCCCCGGAAGAATGTTCTGTGGAAGACGGAGGCGCCGGAAGGGAAGTCCTCCCCCATCCTTATCGGAGATCGCATTCTTCTCACCGCTTCCGAGGGCGATGATCTGATTACGATGTGCCTGAGCCGCACAACCGGGAACGTTCAGTGGCGGCGTTCAGTCCGTGCTCCCCGGCGCGAGGTCCGGCACAGCCTCAATCATCGGGCCGCGCCCACCGCGGTGACCGACGGAAAGGTCGTGATTGCCTTCTTCGCCGATTTCGGCCTGGTTGCTTACGATTTCGCGGGCAAACAGCTCTGGCAGGCGCCCCTCGGACCGTTTAACAGTCAGCACGGCGTGGTTGCCTCGCCCGTTTATGCCGACGGAAAAGTGATCCTGGTCTGCGATCAGGACACCGGAGCATACATCATCGCGTTGGATGTGAATACCGGCAGGCTCGCCTGGAAAACGCCGCGCGACGTCATCAACGGGTACGCCACGCCCGTCATCTACCGCCCTGCCCGCGGTCCGGCGCAAGTCATCGCCTCCGGCTCCTACCAGCTCACCGCCTATTCCGTCGTGGACGGCGAACCGCTCTGGTTCGCTCGCGGTTTCCCCTGCCAGCCAAAATCGGCGCCAACCGTGGCCGGCGATGTTGTCTACGTCAACACTTGGACGTCCGGCAACGACCCGGGAGAGCAGGTCGAACTGCCCGCCTTCGCCGAAGTGATCGCCTCCGCCGACGCCAATCACGACGGGAAGCTCTCGCAGGCGGAACTTCCACGGCCCTGGCAGCCCACGGGAACCTGGCGGGCGGTCGACCTGGATCGGGACGGCTATCTGAACGAGAGGGAATGGACGTTCTTCCGCGCGCGCCGCGCGTCGCGCAACGGTTTGGTGGCCGTCAAGCTCGGAGGCGCCGGCGACGTGACCTCCACGCACGTGCTCTGGCGATTTGAAAAATCGCTGCCCGACGTGCCGTCGCCACTGGTTTACAAAGACGTGGTTTTCCTCGTCCGAAGCGGCGGCATCGCGACCACTCTGAACGCTCAGACAGGCAAGGTGCTCAAGCAGGCGCGTTTGACGGGCGCGCTCGAAGATTACTACGCCTCACCCATCGGCGTCGACGGCAAGGTCTACATGGCCAGCGAGCATGGCAAGGTGGTGGTGCTACGCGCGGCCGGCGATTGGGAAATTCTGGCGATCAATGAATTCGACTCGGACATCTACGCGACTCCGGCAATCAGCGAAGGTCGAATGTACATTCGGACCCGAAATGCGCTCTATGCCATCGGGTGGTCGAATTAGGGATTGCGCGGAGGCGCGAAGCTACGAGCCGGCGGCGCCGATCTGCAGCCCGACGAAGCGCGCCAGCTCCGCGCTGACGTAATTCGGCGGAGTGGCCGGAAATCGGGGCTTCGATTCCCAGAGCCGCCTGGACACCCCGGCCCATCGCGGAATGCCCGCGCTCACCGTCACCAGGCAGTCGGCGCGGTCGAGGTAGCGCAGGGCGGACGCTTTGAAATCGGCCGTCTCGAAGTCGATTACGGCCACATACACGTCCGGCCGCCGGTATTGAAGGATGCTGTTCGATTCGATAATCATGTTTTCGCTCGACTCGACGATGCGGCGAATAGGCTCGATCGCCTGGCCGAGCTGCCCCACGGCCGTGCGCAGCCAGAAGGACCGGCGGGCGCCGGCGGCGAGGAACCGGGCGCTGTCCGTGTCACCCGGGGCGGTCTCTTCCGACAGCGCATAGGGATGGTCGTACTCGACCGCGCAGCCGCAAGGCTCGCCGGCCGCTGAGCAGATGCCGTGTCCATGCTGGGTGATCTTCATGGCCGTCCAGTTCAGGTGCGGCAACGCCGCGATCAACCCGGCGGCGACCGAAGTCTTTCCGATGTTCCGTGAGTGACCGCCTACCACCACCAGGCTCATGCCGTCTCCAGCTTTTCCAGGCGCCGCTTCAGATCGGCCACCTCTTTGCGAAGGTCCGGCAGCCGGGCCAGGTTCGCCAGCTGCGTCAGGTATTCCTTCAGCGGTCTGGCAGGCGTGCCCCAGACCACCTGGCCGCGGCGGACGATCTTCGAAGTCAGGATGCCGCAACCCGAGCCCAGCACCGCGCCCGATTCGATACGCGCCTTGTCCCCGATTCCCACTTGGCCGCCGACCACCGCGTAGTCCTCGATCACGACGCCGCCCGAGAAGCCGGTCTGGGCCGCAATCACCACGTGCCGGCCGATGCGGCAGTTGTGCCCCACATGCACCATGTTATCGATCTTCGTGCCTTCTCCGATCGAGGTGACCCCCAGCGCAGCGCGGTCCACGCAGGCGTTGGCGCCGATCTCGACGAAGTCGCCGATCTCGACCCGGCCGACCTGCGGGAATTTCTGGTAGCGCCCCTCCTCGAGCACGAAGCCGAATCCGTCGGCGCCGATGACGCAGCCGGAGTGCAGCACCGCGCCGCGTCCGATGCGGACGTCGCCGTAGATCGTAACGCCGGCGTGGAGCAGTCCGCCTTCGCCGATGGTTACGTTCGCGCCAATACGCGAGCCCGCGCCGACGATGGTTCCCGCGCCGATACAGGATCCGTCGCCGACGCTGGCGTGGGGTCCGACGGAGACTCCTTCCCCGATTTCTGCGCCCGCGGCGATGACGGCGGTCGCGTGAACGCCCGGCGCGGGCCGGCGCGGCGGATGCAGCAGCGGCAGGATGCGGGCGAAAGCAGCGCGCGGAGCCTGGACCCGGATCACCGTGCGGCCTTCGCCGGGAAAGTCCACGGGGACGATCAGGCATCCGGCCCGGGAGTCTGCCGCCCGCTGCGCGGCCTTGCGGCTGTTGATGAACGAGATGTCGGACGGCCCAGCCAGCTCGATCGGCGCGGCGGCCAGGATTTCGCGTTCGCCGTCTCCTTCGAAGCCGGTTCCGAGCCACTGTGCCAACTCTCTGACGCGCATGCCTTATGATACAAATTCATGACCATAGCCCCCACCGCGCGCGTCGATCCGCGCGCTTCGATCGGCGACGGCGTCACCATCGGCGATTACTGCGTGATCGAAGCGGACGTGGTGCTCGGCGCCGGCTGCCGCCTCGAACCCTATGTCTATGTGAAGCGCTGGACCACGCTTGGAGAGAACAACCAGATTTCAGCCGGAACCGTCCTGGGCACCGATCCCCTGGACAAGAACTTCACCGGTGAACGCAGCTATTTGCGCATTGGGAGCCGCAACCGCATCCGCGAGCACTACACCATCTCGCGCGGCACCCAGCCGGAATCGGTCACCGAAATCGGAGACGACAACTACATCATGACCTCCGGCCATATCGCCCACAACTGCCGTATCGGCAGCCGCACGGTGATTTGCAGCTGCGCGCTGGTGGCCGGGTATGTGGAGGTGGAGGACGGCGCCTTCATCTCCGGCGGAGTGGTCATCCACCAGTATTCGAAAATCGGCGCGCTGGCCATGATCGGCGGAAACTCGCGCGTGAATCTCGACGTGCCCCCCTACATGCTGTGTTCGGATTTCAATGTCGCGGTCAAGGGGCTGAACGTGGTCGGCTTGAGGCGGGCCGGGCTGCGGCATTCCGAACTCGCGCCGCTCAAGAAGGCGTACCAGATTCTATTCCGGTCGAAGCTCAAACTGGAAGAAGCGCTGCGGCGTATCGAAGAGGAGTGCCCGGGAGAGCACGCCCGCCACCTGGTGGAGTTCGTCCGACGCAGCGACCGCGGCATCTGCCGCTAATGTCGCGGTTAACGCCCTGCCGCAGCCGCCTTGGCCGCCACCCTGGTTGCGAATTTGGCAATGTTCACGATCCCTCGCTCGTGCGTCCCCTCGGCGATTTTGTCTTTTTCGTCGAACGCTTCCACTTTGAACGTGACGCGACGATCCGTCACGGCGATCACCTCCGAGCGGAACGTGACGTTCATGCCCATCGGTGTCGCCGCCAGATGCGATACGGTCACCTGCGTGCCCACCGTATCGTGTCCCGGTTCGAGCAGCGGCTTGACGGAATTCCGGGCCGTCATCTCCAGATTGCCGATGAGGTGCGGCGTCGCCAGCACACGCGCATTCTCGACGCCCAGAAAATCGATCGCCACGTCGCTGGTAACCAGCAGCTTCTCTTCGCCTTTTGTTCCGAGAGGAATATTCGCCATGCGCTTATCTTACCGGGAGTCTTCATTGAACAGGAGAATTTCTGGCCTTCTGCTTGGCCCATACCACCAGCCGCTTGGCCCAATCGAAGCGCTCGGATAGAATCACCAGCCCCGGGATCAAGAAAATCCAGCCCGGCATGATGGGAAGGATCAAACCGGTGATTCCAACCAGCACCAGCAGGAAGCCTCCGATCGTGCGCAAGACACTCATCTCCTCACATTTTATGACGCGGCTCCGGTGCGACTCGGTACACGCCACCCGGGGAATTCATCCCGGCGCGGATTCCGTACGGCGAAGCTACCGGTAATTGATGAAAAACGGGCTCGACCAGGCCAGCATTTGATCATCCTGCGTCACCCGCACGTAGTAGAAATGGCGTCCGGTCACCGGACCCTTGTCGGTGAATTCGAAATCCACCACCTGCTGATTGGGCTGCGTGCTGTAGATGACTTTGTTGTCCTTGACGATGTCTACCCGGGCCACCGCGCGTGTTCCCCTCGCGTGGACCCGAATCGGCTGCGCCGCGGTCAGCGTGAACTCGTCGCCCATGAAGCGCTCTCCCATGCGCACGTCGAGCACGATGTTGTCCATTGCCCCGTAAGTGTGGCGTTTGCGGATCGCGTTCAGAACTCCCTGCCGGCTCGGATCGTCGGTATACACCAGCGAATAGGAGATGTGCGTCGAGCCGTGGTCCGAAGAGCTGGTGATGCCGAGCTTGTATCCCTTCGCCCAGGCGTTCGATACCATGCCCTCCGGCTGGTAGCCGGCCTGCTTCATGTGGGCTGCGTCTTTCCCCTCCTTGGCCACCAGCGGCGCATCCAGCGATTCATAGTTGGTGCGCGCCCCCTGGAAGATCTCCACCACCGGCTCGAGGCGCGGATCGTTGTCGCGCCAGTCCGTACCCATGCGCGTGCCCGAGGTGTGGGAAATGGCGACGGCGTTGCGGCTGCGAATCTCCTCGTACAGCATCTTGGTGTCGTTGGCGGCCAGCGCGCCCGTGCCTACTCCCGGCTCGTCACCCTGCGGACCGATGGGCAGGCTGAATCCCTGCGCCCCCTGCTCCAGAAAAAACGGGATGACGCGCGAATCGGAACGCCGCGCGTAGAAAATGTTGCGATGGCCGTTGGGGAACGTCGCACTGCGCTCGAAACCGAAGATCGAAGCATACGCGCCCGGGACGTGATACATGTCGGTCATCTTCTGCGTGTACCACCACCAGTAGGGCCACGCTCCGCCCTGGTGATCGGTGGACGCGCCGAAGTCCATCGAGGAGGCGTCGATCATGTAGCGGTAGAAATCGAGCAGGCTGCCGTCCTGCGCGCCGCCGCCGTCCCAGCTCAGCTCGGTATGGCGGTGAAAATCGCCGCGGACGATGTGGTGCGGCTTTCCCTCGACCGGCGCGGTGTAGGTCCGGATCGCCTTCAGATCTTCCGGCTCGGAAGCGTGTCCCGCCTTCGCCTCCACCGCTTCGTCAGGCGACGTCTTCCACGCCGGGGCGCCGGAAACCGCCGCCGGCGCCGGAACCGTCCCGGAGTAGATCTCCTGCCGCAGCGGGCGATGATAGTATCCTTCCGAGCGGTCGTCGGTCGGCCAAACCAGCGCCAGGGCGCCGTTCGATGTCAGCGTGGCCCCCAGCCGCGTACTCGACCGGCCCTTGCTGTTCGGCAGAGCCGTCGCCTTACTCCAGCCTCTGCCTTCGAATCGCGTCAGATCGTATTCCCAGTAACCGTTGTTGCGTGGACGCCCTTCCCCGGTGGCCCCGGTCTTCCGCGTTTTGGCGGCCACCCACACCGAGCCGCGCCCGTCGGAAAATACGTGCGGCTGATAGCTGTTGCCCTGGCCGAAGGCCGCGCTCAGGGGTGCTTCCGGAGCCTTCCACTGCCGGCCCACCAGGCACTTGATGTTCGGCTGCCGCACGCCGCCCAGTGGAACACCCGGCTGGCGGCTGCGGATCGTGTACCCCTGGTCCTTGCCCCAGTTCGGTTGGCCGGATTCCCAGGCCACCCAGACCCGGTCCGACGTGTCTACCGCCACCGTGGCCCGCGCCTCGAACAACGGCGAGGCGGCCACCGTCATTTCCGCGCCGTCCGGTTTTCCGTCCCGTACCGCGGTCACGAACACGTCGTAGTTGCCGTTCTTGTAACTGTCGTAGGCCACCCAGGCGGTTCCCTTGCTGTCCAGCGCCACCGCCGGCTCCCAGTCATTGGACGCCCGGTTGGTGACCCGCACTTCGGGCGACCACTTGCCGTTGTCAAAGGTTCTCAGGAAGATATTGCTGTTCTTCCCGCGAAAGCCCTGCCAGACCACGGCGAAGCTGCCTTTGCCGTTCGAGACCATGCGCGGGTTGATATCCGGCAGGGGATCCCGGCTCAGCCGCTCCAGCGCTCCCCATTCCTGCTTCGCGGGATCGAAGCTGCGGGCGTAAATGTCCCAGTTATTCCCCGCCTGCTGTGACCAGACGGCCCACACCCGGTTCATGGAGTCCACACCCACCTGGGGCATGAAGCTGTCGCCGCTGGTTCCGGGCACCCATTGCAGGTTTTCCCATTTGCCGTTCTTCATCCGCCGGATCACGACGTCGTCCCGGTCGCCGGCAAAACTCAACCATCCGATCCAGGTCGAGCCGTCCGGCGCGGATGCGATCGACGGCCAGTCATCCTGGCGGAACTGATGTCCCACGGCCGTGGCGGTGATTTGCGCCTGGAGGGCGGCCAGCGAAGCCAAAAGTCCTATTACGACGGGGGCAGTACGTTTCATGGGCCTATTATTATACAGACGTGAAACGGTTGCGCCTAATCGAAACCAGGATTCCAGTATCTTCCGTTTATTCGGTGAACTTAGGCGGGGTCTTTACTTTCAATAGGCGCGAGAGTGGAGGCAGCCGTCTCGCGCATCGCCGCGGACGCCGGCCGGTAGTAGCGAAAGCGGCAGACCGAGCACTTGTGGGGCGCGCAATGGAAATAGGCGAACAGCCAGTCCGACCGGCTCTTGTCCGCCGGCTGGCTGGCGTGCATCAGGCCGCAACTCGGACAATTGGGTACCCCCGCCATCGTCACAGCCTGCACGAGGCGTGAAATCCAATAGATCAGATAGACCGCCAGCACCCCGCCCATAGCCATTGCCAGAGCGATGTAGCGGAACCTCAGACCAAATGGATGCGGCAAGTCCATAAGACCTGAAGTGTAACAGAAGCTACAGGATTTCAGCTAGGGTTCGGATGCCAGGAGTTTCCCTAGCGGGTTCAAGGGTAATCGCCTAAAAACACGTAGAGCCCAGGCTTAGAAATACTAGCCAAGAGTACTTGAAATCCCGAGGCCGAGTGCTTCCAGCTTCCAGCTTTCAGCGATCAGCATTCAGCTTTTGGAATAGCGCGGTGAGCATGCGTTTCAGTTCGGTCGCCTGTCCCGCCAGTTCCTCATAGTCTCTCCGCTGGATCAGCTTCAGATCGCGGGCGAGCAGCAGATGGTATTCCAACTCGCTTGCCGATCCCAGGGCGATCGAGCAGAAGCGCGCGAACCTCGGCATCGCCATTGCGTCCGCATCCTCAGCCAGATTGGCCGGAATGGAGG
>DATJFH010000026.1:0-12942 GCA_035495815.1 Bryobacteraceae bacterium | reverse complement strand
GGCTTGAACGCGTCTGCAGTCCACCGCGTTCAAGCGAATACCTGGTCCCCGTCCCGGGTGCATGACGGTCTTCCTGACTTCGGCCTCCTTTTTTTGAGACACTGGCTTGTTGATGGTTCGATTGAGGAGACACAGGCGAGGCCTTGTGTTGTTGCTGGCCACGATATGCCCACCGGCTCAACCGTACCAGAGCGGGTCGGTCCCCGCGGGTCCGCTGCCATCCGCCGAGCACCTGTCGTACAAGATCGAATGGCGCCTGGTTACCGCCGGCCGCGCGCAACTCCACTGGACCCACTCGGCCGGGCCCGATGGGGGCCTTTTCCATGCCGGCCTGCAATTGGAATCGACCGGCCTGGTTTCGAAACTCTTCAAGGTGAACGACGAGTACGGCTCTACTCTCGACCGGAATCTCTGCGCCACCAACTCGCTTTTTACCTCCCACGAGGGCAGCCGTCACCGCGAGACCCGTGTCGTTTTCCATTCCGAGCACAGGAAGGCCAACTACGTCGAGCGCGATACCGCCAGGAACGCAGTGCTCGATACCCGGGAGACCGATATCCTGCCCTGCGTGTCCGACGTGGTCGGCGCCTTGTACCGCATGCGGACGGTAAACCTCGAGCCCGGCCAGACCACCCAGATCCCCATCAGCGACGGCAAGAAAACCGCCCTCGCCCGGCTCGATTCCATCAGCCGCGAAACGGTGAAAACACCGGCCGGAAGCTACAAAACCATCCGCTACGAAGCTTTCTTGTTCAACGACGTGATCTATCGGCGCTCCGGACGTCTTTATATATGGCTGACCGACGACCGGCGGCGCCTGCCCGTACAAATTCAGGTGCGCTTGCATTTGGCCATCGGCACCATTACCCTGCAATTGGAAAAGGAAGGAACGTGATGCGACGAATCCCCGCACTGGTCATTTTCGCCCTACTGGCCACAGGAGCCTATTCTCAACAATCCAACGCCCTGCTGCCCGCCAAGGATGCCACTGCTCTGTTCAAACGGTCCCTGCAGCTGATCGAATCCACGGCCGCGGCGGTCCCGGGGCTGTCCCAGGCGGGCGCTCCTGTAATTGAGAATACGCGCCAGGCGCTGATCAGCCTGGAAACCGGACCCGCCGGAAGCGCGTCCCTGACCTACAATTTCCTGAGCAACCTTCGAGCCTACCTGGCGCTCGCCGAGTCGGTTCCCAAGCCCTATCCTTTTCCCGAGGAGGGAAGACGCCAGTTCGCCGAGCTGCGCGACGCGGTTGACCGCGTGGAATCTCATTTCCGCGCGTCCCTCGACCAGAATGAGCGCCGGCTGCGCAATCCCGATCGCGATAACCTCCGGCGCTACGCGGAAGCCGATTCCAAGCTTCCGAAGTCGACCGGAAAACGGATTGTGTTCCTGGGAGATTCCATCACCGACGGCTGGCGCCTTAACGAGTACTTTCCCGGCCGCGATTTCGTGAATCGGGGAATCAGCGGGCAGATCACCGGCGAGATGCTGGGCCGCATGAAAGCGGACGTCATCGACCTGAAGCCGGCCGGAATGCTGGTGCTGGCCGGCACCAACGACATCGCCCGGGGGATCCCGCTCGGCACGATTACCAACAACCTGGTCATGATCGCCGACCTGGCCGACACGTACAAGATCAAGCCCATGTTCGCGTCCGTGCTCCCCATCAGCGATTACCACAAGGACGTGAATCCACGCTACGAGATGAGCAAACAGCGGCCGCCGCAGATCATTAACGATCTGAATCGCTGGATCGAGGCGTTCTGCCGGCAGCGTCATTACACGTTCGTGGATTACTTTTCCCAGATGGTGGATGCCCGAGGCCGCATGAAGGCCGAGTTGGCCGACGACGGATTGCATCCCAACGCCAGCGGATATCGCGTCATGGGTCCGATCGCGCTGGCCGCTATCGACCGCAGTTTTCCCCAGGCTGCGCCCCCTGTTCAGTTGACGGGAAAGCGCACATCCAAGAGCCGCGCGCCACAGCCCGTCGCCGACGCCGTGCAGCCGCTGCCGCCCGCCCCGCCGCCGCCTCCTGCCGAGGGCCAGGTGGTGGACAGAACGGCCGAACGAGCGGCCGAAGCACAGCGGGCAGCGGAGGCGCAACGCGCGGAAGAGGCACGGAGAGCGGAAGCCAACCGGGCCGCGGAAGCGCAGCGCGCTGCCGAGGCTCAGCGCGCCGACGAAGCCCGCCGGGCCGAAGCCGCCCGCGCCGCCGAAGCCCAGAAAACAGCCGACGCGCTAAAAGCGGAAGAAACTCGCAAAGCGGCTGAATCCCAACGGGCAACCGAGGCCCTGCGGATGGAAGAAGCACGCAGAGCGGAAGAAGCCCGCCGGGCCGAAGCCGCCCGCTCCACCGACGCCCAAAAAGCCGCCGACGCCTTGAAGGCGGAACAGGCGCGCAAGGCCACTGAATCCCAGCGAGTCGCCGAAGCGGCCCGCGAAGAGGCCAAGCGGGCCGAAGCCGCAAGAAAAGAGGAAGCCAGAAAAGCCGAAGCCGAGCGAAAAGCCGAAGCCAAACGCCTTGCCGAGGCGAAGAAAGCGGAGGAAGCGGAGAAAGCCGCCGAGGCCAAACGGGCCGCGGACGCGAAGAAGGCCGCGGACAAGGCGGCCGCCGACGCCAACGCGACAACCGAAAGAGCCGATGGCGCGGATTCCCAGAAAAAGAAAAAAGTGCCCTTCTGGAAGCGCACCTACCCCACCACTCCGCCCACCCAGTGATCGCCGTATGCCGCGACGTCAGATTCTAAGTTCCGGTCTGCTGGCCGTCGCCTTTTGGGTCTACCCGGTCTGGGCGCAGTCCAAATTGAGCGTGGATCAATTAATGGCGTTCGTCAAATCCTCCATCCAGCTCAAGCACCCGGACAAGCAGGTAGCCGGCTACCTGCTCAAGCTCAAGCTTTCCCAGCGCCTGGATGCCCGGACCATCGAGGAGCTGCAGGGCTTGGGCGCCGGACCGGCCACCATGGAAGCGCTTCGCAAACTGGTGGAGACGTCGGGAAGCCTGCCCTCGCCTCCGCCGCCCATCGTCAAGGTTCCACCGCCCCCCATTCCTCCGCCGCCCATCGGCGAACAGAAAGCACTCCTCGAGCGGGTGCGCGCATACGCCCTGAACTATTCCAAGGGTCTGCCCAACTTCATATGCACCCAGGTTACCCGCCGTTACTCGGACCGCGGCGGCACAGGATTCTGGCAGACCGAGGATACTCTCACTACCCGTCTCAGCTATTTCGAGCAGAAAGAGAAGTACGAACTGGTGATGATCAACAATCACGCTACCACCCAGTCTTATCATTCGCTCGGCGGGGCCAGTTCTTCTGGCGAATTCGGCTCCATGCTGCAGCAGATCTTCGACAGGGACACCGCCGCGACCTTCACCTGGACCCGCTGGGCTACCCTGCGCGGGAAGCGCGCGCACGTGTTCACTTACCACGTGCCCCAGCCCACTTCCCAGTGGCGCATCAGTTACGAGCGCACGCAGGACATCATTGTCGGCTACAGCGGACTGATCTATGTGGACCGCGACACCGAAATGATCCTCAAAGTCACCCTGGACGGCGAGATCCCGCCTACTTTTCCAATCCAGCAGGCGGCCACCTCGCTCGACTACGACTACACCCGGATTGGCGATCAGACCCACCTGCTGCCGCTGAAAGCGGAAGTGCGTATGCGCCACGACAGGCTCCTCACCCGGAACATCGTGGAGTTCCACCTGTACCGCAAGTTCGGCGCCGATACGTCCATCACATTCGAGACCCCGGAAGCCCTCCCAGACGAGAAGACGAAGGAAGAACCGCCTAAATGAGATTGATCCGCCGAGCGATTCCGCTCTCCCTCTGCCTGCTGGTTACCCTCCAGGCTCAGAATGTTCCCGTCCAGGAGGTGATCCTGGAGAACGGGATGAAGATCCTGCTGGTCCAGCGGAAGGGTTCGCCCAACATCTCCGCCGGATGGATCGCCAAGGTCGGCTCGGTGAACGAGCGTCCCGGTGTTACCGGCATCTCGCACTTGTTCGAGCACATGATGTTCAAGGGCACCCACACGCTCGGCGTCCGCAACATCGAAGAGGATCTGAAGCTCAACCTCGAGCTCGACCGCGTCAAGGCCGAGCTGCGAAAGGAGGATCAGGTCCTCATCCAGAAAGCCCGCGAAGGCGAAATCGCCGACCCCAAGGATCCCAAGGCACGCAGCCCGAGGCATCAACTGCTCCTGGCCGAATTCGACAAGCTCAATGCCCGGCAGAAAGACCTGCTCGTCAAGAACGAGTTCGATAAGGTTTACACAGGCGCGGGCGCCACCGGCATGAACGCCGGCACGTCGGACGATTTCACCATTTACTTCATCAGCGTGCCCTCGAACAAGCTGGAACTCTGGTTCTGGATGGAATCCGACCGCCTCTCGAATCCTGTCTTCCGCGAGTTCTACTCCGAGCGGGAAGTCGTAGCCGAGGAGCGCCGCATGCGTATCGAAAGTACCCCCACGGGCAAGTACACGCAGCAGTTCAACGCCATGTTCTGGAAATCGTCCCCATACGGCTGGCCGGTGATCGGTTGGCCCAGCGATCTGGACGCCATCACGCGCGAAGACGCCATGGCCTACTTCGGCCAATACTACGCGCCGAACAACCTGACGGCCGCCCTGGTGGGGGATTTCGATCCGGCCCAGGCCGTCGCCCTGGCGAAGAAATACTTCGGCCGCCTGCAGCGCAGCCGCCACGAAGTCGAGCCCGTACGCACCCGGGAAGAGGCGCAGGCCGGGGAGCAGCGTCTCACCGCCTCCGCCGAAACCAATCCGGAAGTGCGGATCCGCTTCCACACGGTCGCCGACGGTCACAAGGACGAGCCCGCTTTCCTGATCCTCGGAGCGCTGCTCAACGGCCGCACCGGCCGCCTCTACAAATCGCTGGTGCTCGAACAGCAGGTCGCCAACGCCGCCATGGCCAATCATGAAGGCCGCAAGTACGAAGGCTTTTTCGAATTCCGCGGCGTCGCCAAGCCCGGCAAGACGCCGGAACAGGTCGAGCAGGCCATCTACAAGGAGATCGAGAAGCTGCAGGCCGAGCCTGTTTCCGCGCACGAATTGCAGAAGGTCAAAAACGAGCAGACCGCCTCGAACTTCCGCGGCCTGCAGTCCGACTTCGCCCTCATGCAGCAGCTCCTGATCGCCGACGTCAACCGCGGCTGGAGGACCATCAATACCGATCCGCCGCGTCTGCAGCTGGTAACGGCGGAAGACGTCCAGCGAATCTCGAAACGATATTTCACCCAGGAAGGCCGAAACGTGCTGCTGCTGAATACCAGGCGCGCCGCCGGCGCGGCCGGAGGCGGACAATGAAACGCATTCTGATTTTCTGCGCCCTGCTCGGAGTGGCGGCCGCCGCGGACACTATCGTCAAGCATCCGCGTGAGCTGCGGTTTCCGCAGCGTACCTTCACGCCGCCCAAGGCCGCCGGGTACCGCCATCAGCTCCAAAGCGGCGCGACGGCGTTCCTGGTGGAAGATCACGATTTTCCGCTGGTCAATATCTCGATCATCATCCGCACCGGCGATTACCTCGATCCCCCCGGCAAGACCGGACTCGCCGATCTGATGGGCTCGCAGATGCGCGCCGGCGGCACAAAAACGAAATCACCCTCCGATTTCGACGAGGAAGCCGCCTTCCTCGCGGCCCGCATCAGCTCCGGCTCCGGTGACGTGTCCGCCAATGCCTCGCTGAACTGTCTTTCCAAGGACGTGGACGCGGGCCTGGCCCTGTTCGTCGATATGCTGCGCAATCCCGCCTTCGACGAAGGCCGGCTCAAGCTGGCCAAGAACCAGATCCTGCAATCCCTCGAGCGCCGTAACGACAGCACCACTTCCATCGAGCGCCGCGAGTTCCAGCGTCTCCTGCGCGGCGAAAAGCATTTCACCACCGCGGCCGTCACCAAAGCGTCCCTCGAAACCATCTCCCGCCAGGACATGATCGCTTTCCACGACCGCTACTATTACCCCTCCAATTTCATTCTGGCAGTCTCCGGCGATTTCGACACCAAGCAGATGCTGGCCAAGCTGGACAGCGCTTTTGCCGGCTGGCCCAATCTCGATACGAAGATCCCCGAACCGCCGAAGCCCGATTTCACTCCGCAGCCCGGCGTTTACGTGGTCGACAAGAAGGGCGTCAACCAGGGCCGTGTCCAGATGGGTCACATCGGCGTGGCCATCTCGAATCCGGATCACATCGCGCTGGGCGTGATGAACGGAATCCTCGGCGGCAACACCTTCACGTCGCGCATCGTCGAGCGCGTGCGCTCCGACGAAGGCCTCGCCTACTCGGCCGCATCCCAGTTCCACGCCGGGACTTACTACGAGGGGGTCTTCTCGGTCGGCTTCCAGTCCAAGAGCCCGAGCGTGGCGCAGGCCATTTCCCTCGTAACCACGGAGATCGAGCGGCTTCGCGATTCCAAGGTCAGCCCGGAGGAACTCTCGACGGCCATCGCGCACGCCGTCGAAGCCCTCCCGCTTCGCTTCTCGACAGCAGGCCAGAAGGCCTCCCAGTTCGCCAGCGACTATTTCACGAAACTCCCGGAGGATTACTGGGAGAAATACACGCAGCGCGTGAACGCGGTAACCGCCGACGAAATCCAGCGCGTATCGCGCAAATACCTTCAGCCGGACAAACTGGTCATCCTGGCCGTAGGCGATGTGGATACGATCCTGCGCGGGAACCCGGACCGCCCGCAGTTTTCGGTGGCCAAGTTGGCCGGTAAGCGCGGGGTAACCCCCATCCCGCTCCCCGACCCTCTGACGATGGTTTATCCGAGGTAGTTGCGAGCAGGTTCTCCCGCCGGACTGCAAATTGGCAGTCCGCACCGCTATGGTTTCCCGATTCTGGATATACTGATCCTACTCTTTGACACGTCAGGAGGCGGCCATGAGAACTGTTCTCCAACTAACCGCGCTCGCCGCGCTGTGCATGAACGCGTACTCGCAGCAGGATCCGCGCGGTCACATCGAAGGACAGGTTACCGATACGACCGGCGCGGTCGTGCCGCGCGCATCCTTGAAAGCCACGAACGCAGCCACGGGCGTAGTCACCGCGGCGGTCAGCAATGAGCAGGGAGTATACGAAGCCTCGTACCTGAACCCCGGCACGTATAACCTGGAAGTCTCCATCAGCGGGTTCAAGCGCTGGACGCGTCCCTCGCTCGAAGTGCGCACCGGAGAGCGGCTGCGCATAGACGTGCGGCTCGAAGTCGGCGCGGTAACCGAATCGGTCGAGGTGTCCGCCGAAACGCCCGTGCTCGAAAGCGTCACCAGCACCGTCGGTCAAGTGATCAGCTCGAAGCAGACGGCCGAGCTGCCGCTCCGCGGCGGCAGTCTGGCCTGGCTGTACACGCTGGCCCCCGGCGTGGTGCTGCCCGGATTGCCTGCCGGCGGTCCCTGGAATGTCGATCAGGCCTCGGCGGCGCGCGTGGCCGGCGGCGGTCTGGGCGGCTTCGACTACAACCTCGACGGAGTCAGCAGCAACGCCTACGGCGGACGTACCGCCATCGTCCCGCCCCAGGACATGGTGCAGGAGTTGCGTATCGACACCACCAGCTACGACGCTGCGGTCGGGCATTCGACCGGTGGGGCCGTCAACATCAGCCTCAAAAGCGGAACCAACCAGTTGCACGGCACGGCCGGAGCGTGGCTGGCGAAGGGCCCCATGGTCTCGCGAAATTTCTTCCTCAACAAGTTCATCTTCGACCCCGCCACCGGGCCGGTCACGCAGGAGAAGATCGACGCCAATACCCCGGCGGACAACTGGTGGCGCACCAGCGTCGCCGTGGGCGGACCCGTAGTGGTTCCGAAAATCTACAACGGCCGCAGCCGCACCTTCTGGATGTTCGGTTACCAGAGCGCCGACCGCTCCCAGCCCGTGCTCTCGAATGTCAGCGTGCCCACTGAAGCACAGCGCGGCGGCGACTTCTCCGCGCTCCTCCGTCTGGGCTCGCAATACCAGATCTACGATCCGTTCACTACCACTCCTTCCGGCGCCCGCCTGTCGAGGCAGCCGCTCGCCGGCAATCTCATCCCTGCCAGCCGCATCGCCGCAAGCGCGAAGGGCATTTTGAAATACTACCCTCTGCCGAACACGGGCGGCACAGCCGACGGCCAGCAGAATTTCTCCGTCACCGCCCCCAAGGACCAGGTTCTGCACCAGCCCGTCTTCAAGATCGACCAGAACTGGAGCGCCCGCGACCACATGTTCTTCCGCTATTCGCGCTCGGACTTCAACGGTAAGTTCGATAAATTCGTGGCCGACAGCACTGTCCGCGGCCGCTCCCGGCAGCGCCCTCACCGCGGCGCCGCGCTCGACAATGTCTGGGTCATCTCTCCGGCAATGATTCTGGACTCCCGCTACGGCTTCACCTGGTTCCGCGAGTACCAGAGTTTCGACAACATCGGTTTCAACCTGACCGAGTTTGGCTTCCCTGCTTCCCTCACTTCACAGCTCGATCCACAAGGCGTGTCCTTCCCTCAGATCAACGTCAACGGCCTGCTGCAGCTTGGCAACGACGGCGGCTTCTCGCAGAAGTATTACTCTCACAGCCTGCTGAATACTTTAAGTTGGACCAAAGGCCTGCACAGCGTGCGTTTCGGCGCCGATGTCCGGCTTCTCTACGACAATAGCGTGACCTACGGCAATGTCTCGCCGCGCATGAACTTCGACCAGAATTATACGCGCGGCCCGCTCGATAATTCGCCGAACTCGCCTTTCGGACAGGGCCTGGCGAGCCTTCTGTTCGGCATCCCAACCGGCGGCTTCGCCGACGTGAATGATTCCCGCGCCGAGTCCAGCAAGTTCTACGCGTTGTTCGCTCAGGACGACTGGCGCCTCACACGAAGGCTCACCCTGAACCTCGGGCTGCGTTGGGAAGTAGAAGCGCCCACCGTCGAGCGCTACAACCGTACGACGCTCGACTTCGATTTCAAGACACCGAATCCCATCGAAGCGCAAGCGCGCGCCCAGTATGCCAGGTCGCCAATCGCGGAAATCCCGGCCGCCGCGTTCCACACTCTGGGAGGGGTGACCTTCGCCGGCGTGGGCGGCCTGCCGCGCGCCATCCGCGATTCGTATTACGGCGCGGTGATGCCGCGCATCGGCATGGCCTATCAGCTTACGCCGAACACCGTGATTCGAGCGGGTTACGGCATCTTCTACTCGCTGTTGGGAGCAGACTTCTCCGACGTCTCGCAGCCCGGTTTCAACCAGCGCACCAATATCGTGCCCACCAACGACAACGGAGTCACCTACGTCGCCTCGATTTCCAATCCGCTGGCGAACGGATTGCAGCGGCCGCGCGGCGCCGCGGACGGATTGCAGACCTTCCTCGGCCGCACCCCTGGATTCTTCTCGACCGATGGGCGCCGGGGCTACACGCAGCGCTGGAACTTCAACATTCAGGTGGAGCCGATAAAGCGTACCGTGCTCGAAATCGGCTACATGGCGAGCCGTTCCGTGCGCCAGCCCGTGGTGACCCAATTCAACTCCGTGCCGAAGCAGTATCTCAGCTCCTCGGCGGTCCGCGACCAGGCTGTCATCGACTTCCTTTCGGCAAACGTCGCCAATCCGTTCCTCGGCATCCCCGGTTTCGCCGGGACTTCGTTCCTGACATCGTCCACCACCACGCGCGGCCAGTTGCTGCGGCCCTACCCGCAGTTCACTGACTTGAGCACGTCGCTGCCCTCCGGCTATGCCTGGTACCACGCCTTCACCACGCGTCTCGATCGCCGCTTCTCCGGCGGCGTTCTGGTCCAGGCGAACTACACCTGGTCGACGACGATGGAAGCCCTCACCTATCTGAATGACACCGACAGCCAGTTGAACCGCAGCATGTCCGATCTCGATCGCCCGCACCGCTTCGCTGCCAGCGGCGTTTGGGAACTGCCGGTGGGCAAAGGCAAGCTCCTGTTCCGCAATTCGCCCGGATGGCTCGATCACGTCACCGGCGGCTGGCAGGTTCAGGCCATCTTCACCGGCCAGGCGGGGGCGCCGCTGGCCTTCGGCAACGTAATCTACCGCGGCACGTACTCGCAGCTCTCGCTGGCGGCGGACGAGCGGAAGCTCGAGCGCTGGTTCAATACGAGCGGCTTCGAGACCAATAGCCGCCTGCAGCCCGCGAACAATATCCGCACGTTTCCCGCTCGAATCCGTCAGGTTCGCGCGCCCGGAATCAATCTGTGGGACTTGAGCGCGTTCAAGAACTTCCGGATTCGCGAGGGGCTGAAGCTCCAGGTTCGAGGCGAAGCCGAGGGCGCGCTGAACCATCCGAACTTCGATGCGCCGAATACCAATCCGGCCAATACGCTGTTTGGTACGATTACGGGGACCTCGAGCGGAGAGGGCGAGAGGCGAATCTTTGTCGGCTTGAAGCTGATTTTCTAAGCGCTACGAAGCGCCGTTACTGGATCGGCGCTTTCGAAACCTTCCCGGCGATACTTTGTTCGCCTGACGCCGTCACGACCGACAAATCCACGTCCGATCCCGACGGCGCGTCCTCCGGCAGATCGAACGTCACCACGTACACTCCAAGGGACTCGGCCGAATACACGCTCGAAACAGGCTCGACCGTCCGGTTGCCGATTACCAGCGCCACCGGATTCGGCGGCGCTGCGTCGTCGTCCGGCGTCCCCGGCTGGTTCGTATTGACCTGGGTTCCGGAAGCGGTAACCGCGCGTCCCAGGCCGGTGACAAACGCCCGCAACCGCTCGCCTTTTTGGGCCGGGTTTTCGAGCGACACGTAGCTGCCGTCCACACGCTGCAGCACGGCGCGCTTCGATCCATCCGACATCTCCGTTTCGAAGATTCCCGGGCCGGCCGCAGCCGCGGTGACATGGCTCTGCGCCACCGCCACCTCCTGCGCCTGCACCGTTACGGTGGTTTCCTGCAGCGGCAGATCGGCCGGGGCCTGTATCACGATGTACTCCTTACCCGGACCGAGGTTGCAGAGCGAGAAGATCGGCGCCAGCGCGCTGTACCCCTCGGCAGCGAATTGAACCCGTACGCCGTTCACCGAAAGCGGCAGCGGCCCGAATCCTTGGGAGCCCGTCAGACACCCTTGGACTCCTGTTGCGATGCCGTCTCCAAAAACTCGCACCAGTCCGGTCGGACTCACCGAGCCGGGTTCGCCGCTCGCTGCGTTGAGGAAAGTCAGCGTATTCGGAACCGGAGCCTGGGTCCCCTGCAAATTGAACTGCGCCAGCACCGGAATTGCGGTGATCCGCACCTGCACCTGGGTCGTGCCGGGCGCAAGCAGCGTGGCTGTCGCCGAGACCACCCCATTCACGTCCGAAACCGAAACAACGTTGCCCAACTGCACGATTTGCGGATCCAGCGCCTGCCAGATCACCGAGACGTTCGGAACCGGATTGCCGGCGCCATCCTCCACGCGCGCCGTCAATGAGATCAGCTTCCCCGGCTCGGCCGATAGGTTGTTGCCGGCCAGAATCCGCAGTACCGACGGCTGCGGCGGGATCACAACCAGATTGAAAAACGCCAGCGCGGGCGTATTTGCGATTCGCACCTGCGCCTGCGTGGGGCCTGGCGTCGCGCCGAGCTGCGCGGTCGCCGAGACGATTCCGCTCGCATCCGATATCGAAACCAGGTTCGTCAGCGACAAAGCGGCTCCCGGCGAAGGCTGCCAGATGACCGGCACGTTCGGCACCGGGTTTCCGGCGGCGTCCTCGACCCGCGCGGCCAAAGTAAACGGCAGACGCGCGCCCGGCAGCCCGGACTGGTTGTCGCCGCCCACGACCCGCAGCGCAGCCGGAGCGCCGGGCTGCGGCTGCCCTACCGCCAGCAGGCTGAAGACAACCTGCAGCGTCGCTCCCGGCGTAACGCCGAAGGGTGTCTGGAATCCGCCCGTGGTCCGCAAAGTCACCTGAGCCGGGCCCGTCGATGGGCCTAGCGTCACCAGCGTGGAGACGATTCCGTGGGCGTCGGATGTCGAAGTCGCGCCGGATAACGTCAAGCCCTGCGAGGTTTCCCAGAACACAGGCACATTCGGAACCGGCCGGCCGGAACTGTCTTCAATCACCGCCGTCAACGGCGCCTGCAAGCGCGAGCCCGGCGCGCCGGACTGGCTGTTACCGCCCAGTATCCTCAGCGATGAAGCGCTCGAGGCGGGCTGGGTCGGCGTCACGGTACTCCCCGTAATCGTCAGGCTGAATACCGCCTGTATCGCGGGGGCGTTCGCCATCCTCACCTGCGCCTGCGCGGGACCGGTGACAGATCCCAGAATCACGCTCGCCGACACCACCCCGTTCCCGTCCGAAATCGAGGACATATTGCTCAAAGAAATCGTCGACGAAGGTTGCCACACTACCGGAGCGTTGGGAATGGGATTGCCCGCGGAGTCCTCTACTCTCGCCACCAGCGGCGCCGAAAGCAGACCTCCTGGTGAGCCCGATTGATTGTTCCCGCCCAGAATTCGCAGCAGCGCCGGGCTGGACGGCGGCGTGGGAGTGGTCGGCGTCCCGCTGGCCGTCAGGTTGAAAACCGTCTGCACGATATTGGCGCTCGGTCCGAAAGGAGTTTGCGACGTGCTGATCGTCCGCAACTGCACCTGCGCCGGACCTGCGGAGCCGAGGATCACGGTCGCGGATACGATGCCGCTGGCGTCCGAAGCCGATGAGGCATTGCTGAGCGAGACCGAGGCCGAAGGCTGCCACACCACCGGAGTATTGGGGAGCGGAATTCCTGAAGCGTCCTCGACGCGCGCCATTAACGGCGTAGGCAGAATCGCGCCCGGAGCGCCGGATTGATTATCTCCTCCCAGAATGCGCAGCAGCGCGGGCGCCGTGAGGGGACCCGAAGGTGTCCCCGTCGCGCTCACCGTCAGAGTGAAAACCGCCTGAATGATGTTGGCGCTCGGCCCGAACGGCGTCTGTGAAGTAGACAGCGTGCGTAACTGCACTT
>DATJFH010000025.1:0-4979 GCA_035495815.1 Bryobacteraceae bacterium | reverse complement strand
GGGGTAGGCGGGTCTTCTCGATGAAGAAAACGGCGCCGGACGCAGCGTTTCGCTTGGCCTTGCGCGTTCACTTTGACCCATTCTTCCGGAATGTGCCTGCAACCGGCTGAAACACGATGACGGCGCTGCGTGATGCGCTTTAACGAGGGATCGATTCCACCGGCGCTACATATACCTGCGTCGTTCCCGTCCTGTCGCTGGCGAACGTGATCCATCGTTCATCAGCCGAAAACGACGGATGCGGGTGCGTCCATTGCGGACCATACACCGTATCGGTCGCCACTTCCATCCAGCTCAACGCTCCGGTCTTGGCTTCGCTCCGCGCGGCGGCGAAATCGGCTGACAGCGCATAGCGCGACGTCTTCCACTGCGTCCCCTGATTGCTCGATTCCGACAAGCACACACGCCGCCGCGCCCCTGTGCCAGCGTCAATCAGGAAAATGCCTTCGTCAGGATGGTTCGTGTCGCATAGCACCCGTCCGCCGGACCGGTCAGGCGTGATGTGCCAGGCGTTGAAATCCGAAATCGTACGCATTTCGCGCGTCGACCAGTCCATGCGCCGCAGCGACTTCGGCCACACCGTAAACACCAGGTCGCCGGTGGCGCCCAGAAATGTCTCGTGGACGATGAACTCGTCGTTGCCGTGCAGGTACAGGCACTCCAGGCCCTTGCCGTCACGTCGGACGCGGTGCATGCGCGGCGCCGGGTCTCCTGAGAATTCAATCCATTCCGGTTCGAGCGGATGAAACTGCGGATGGATCACTGTACGCGGGAAGGGAATCACCCGCCACCCGCTGCCGTCAGCCCTGCCCACCGCGACTCCCCCGGTCTGACCTTGCTTGATCGCGGCCGTGAGCCATTCGCCGCCCGCCCCTGGCGAGCATTCGCCCAGTTGCGCCCCGGCGAATTCCACAATGCAGCGCTCCTCCAGGTTCCCGCGATCGATTTCCCAAATGCCGCCGCCCCGGACGAAAAAGATGCGCCCGCCGTCCCGGTGAATCGCCGGAGAATACGGGTGTATCGAGGGACCATCGGTCAGCTGGCGAATCTCTCCCTCCGGGAACGAGGCTTCGAACAGCTGCGCGCTGCCGGTGCGGTATGAGGTGAATACCAGCGCTGCGCCATCCGGAGTGAAAGAGCTTTGCAGAAAGTATGTCGGATGATTGATCGACGGGTGGTCCGTCAGTTGCCGCACCTTCGCTCCGGTGATCCGGTCGTTGAATGCGCTCCCTTCCGGAGCGTGCCGCGAGCCCTTTCCGAAGGTCACTTCAGATTCCCAGATAACGGTTGCGTCCGGCCACCAGCGCCGCGATCTTGCGGTCCGCCACCGAGCGTTTGAGCATCCAGAAGCCGCAGTCCGGGTGCACCCAGCCGATGCGGTCCGGCCCGAGCCGCTTCTCGGCGATGTCGATCCGGCCGGCCACCTCGTCGGGAGTCTCGACATGGTTGATCTTCACTTCGATCACGCCAATCCCCAGCTTGATCTTGGGGTCTACTTCCTTAAGCGCGTCCAGATCCTCTTCCGGACGGCAGGCCAGCTCGAGCACCAGGTGGTCCACATGCAGCGCGTTCAAAAAACGCACCAGCGACTTCCATTCGCCTTTCTGGATTGTCTGTCCACCGTAGTTCCCGAAACAGAGATGCACGGCTTTCTCCGGCTTCACGTGATCGAGCAGCAGGTTGATCGCGCGTGCCGCCAGATCTGAATCGGAGGGGTTGCCGGTAATGTTGGCCTCGTCCACCTGCACGCAGGCGCAATCGAGATCGGTCAGCTGCAGCGCCAACACCTGGGCGATTCCCATGGTCAGCGTTTCGAAATCGCGATAGTAGTTGTCTACCAGCGTGCGCGCCAGCATGTAGGGACTGGTAACAGTGAACTTGAAGGGACCTCCGGCCACGGCTGCGGCGTTGGCGCAATCGGCCTGCAGATTCAGACCGCCTTCGCCCAGTTGATCCACCACCACGCCCGCCGGTTTGGCTCGGAACCCCATCGAGCGGGTACGCGCAAATACGTCACACTCGGTCTTGCCCAGCCGCGTGCGCACACCCGACATGGGACCGACGAAATAGTCGATCATGCCGTTCGTATCGGGATGATTCACGTCGAAGCGGTACAACTCGCCGTCGGTGGGAAGGTCGATGCCCGCCTGGCGCTGGATATCGAACACGACGCGCATGGCGTCGGAGCGCGCCTGATCGCTCGGCAGCGCCGCGAGCCAATCCGGGATAGGGTATGAACCCACCGTAGTCGTTCGAATGCGAGGTGTAGGCATGAGAGTCAGTCGGCCGCGGCCGATCCGGCGCCCTGGAATTCATTCATGAACTGGAGAAAACGCCGCGCATACCGGTCCAGGTTCTCCATGCCGGCGCCTCCGGCCAGGGGCGAGCACATCTCGTACGCGACGCTTCCCACGAACCCGGAATTGCGCATTTCGGTGAGAAAGCCGCGATAGTCGATGAACCCCTCGTCGATGGGGACGGCCTGGACATACGGAGTAAGAGCCGTGTAGTTGACCACGGCGCCATCGTAGCGATAGCGCGGACGCCGCTGGTAATTCGCGATCGTGGTATGAGCCGTAATCGCCGCCATCTTACGGGCGGCGGCCATCACATCGGCGCCATGCAGCGCGGGGGCCCAGGCGTCGAACAGCGCCTTGCAGTTCGGCTCCGCGATTGCCTCCAGCAGATCGTTCTGAGTCTCGTATCCCGCGGCCAGGTCGTGGTGGTTCTGCACCCCGATGGTGACGCCAAACTCGGCCGCCCGCTGCGCGCATTCCTTGATCGCGGCGCTGACCATGTTGAACTGCGGAGTGTAACCTGCCGCAGGATGCTCGTAGCCGGTGAAAATACGGACCAGCTTGCCCCCCAAATCGGACGCCAACCGCGCCAACTCGGTGATGTGCTGGATCTGGATCTCGCGGTGCGGAATCTCTCCGTGTTCGAGGTCGGCCGTGAAATTGTTGTAGCCCGCGATGCAGAGATCCCGCATCGTGCGCTGCTCCAGATGCTGGCGCAGGCGGGCGCGCTGCTTGCCGTCATAATCCAGCACGCTCAAATGCGGACGTTTTGCCATCAGCATCACGCCGTCGAATCCCAGGTCCGCCGCCTTGTCGACGAACTGCTCGAGCGTCAGCGCGGGCTGTCCCCAGGAACCGGAGTAGCTGACCGAATGCAAGAGTGAAGTGAGTCTCATCGAATGTTTATTATAGGCCCGGCGGGCAGAAGTATCGGGCGAGGTGGAAGAAGGCGGGTGCGGAGAAGCAGAGGGAATCGATCCGGTCCAGCACCCCGCCATGGCCGATCACCAGCGAGCCGAAATCTTTCACGCCGCGGCCGCGCTTCACTGCCGAGAAGACGAGTCCTCCGGCAAAGCCCGTGAGCGTGACTGCGCCGCACGCCACTGCCGCCTGCCAGGGCTCGAACGGCGTCGCGCCATGGAGAGCCGTTCCGAGAGCCGTTGCGCTCAGGAGGCCGCCCAGAAAGCCTTCCCAAGTCTTATTCGGACTGATCCGCGGGGCGATCGGCCGTCTGCCCGCCAGTTTGCCCCAAATGTATTGCAGCACGTCGCTCGACTGGGCCACCAGCAGGAAATAGAACAGTAGAGTAGTATTTCTCCCCGCGTATCCTCGAATCTCGAGCGTCAGCAGCGCCGGCGCATAGCTCAGGCAGAACGTACAGACCATCAGGCCCCAGTACACCTTCGCGGCGCGCTCGAGGAAACGCTCTGTGTAGCCGGTGACCGCCAGGTGGGCCGGAATGTACAACGCCGCTCCGGCGGGAATCAGGGTGTCGAACAATCCGGTCGAACGGCGCCACACCGCCCAATACTGAAGCGCGGTGAAGAGCAGCAGGGCAGGGAACAAGGCGCGGCCAGGCGTCAGCCGGACGAACTCGCGCAGCGCCAGGCTGGAGAACAGCGCAAAGAAAGCGAGCACTGCGCCTTCCCCCAGAACCAGCGCCAGTCCCGCCAGGCTGCACAAAGCCCACCAGGCCACGATTCGCTCATTCATATTGTCGACGGTTGCGCGCGTGGATTCGGAGCGCGCTGTGCGGCGTAGAACCTGGCCCGCTGCCGTGCCGGTCACCAGCATGGCGGCTGTCAGCCCGAACAGCCACTGCAAGGTCATCGGTCGCGCAGCTCGCGTAGCGCCTGGCGGGCTCGCGAGAGGAATTCCCGGCTGTCTTCGGCGCGGTCCGTTCGCAGCGGGGGACCGAATGTCACACGGCTGCCTAACGGCTTGGGGATGATGCCGCCCTTCGGCAGAACGTGATTCAGATTCTCCAGGTACACCGGTACCGCTTCCACTTCGGGCCGCTCCCGGCAGAGTTGACACAGCCCGCTCTTGAACTCGGCGACCTCTGTTCCGTCGCCGCGAGTACCTTCCGGAAACAGAATGAGGGAGCCGCCGAGGTCGAGCTGTTCAAGCAGGGGAGACAGGGCTTCGCGGCCGGCCAGCGCCGCCACGTTGAGCCGCGGAACCAGGAGCGACTGAAAGATGCGTGTAGCCAGGTAGGACCGCAGCCAGGTGCTCTCCCAATATTCCTGCGCCGCCACCGGCCGCGTCTGCGCCCGGATCGTCTCCGGCAGCGCCGCCCAGAGGACGACAAAATCCAGATGGCTGGAATGGTTGGCGAAATAGACCCGTGGACGCGGCTCGGCAGAGCAATCGATCCAGCGAACCCTGGCGCCGCTGAACCATTTCGCGGAAGAGGCCAGCAAGCCGGCACAGGGATGCACCGGGTTCGTCACGGTTGGGACACGCCTCCCTTCGGCTTTGGCATGCTGATAGGGTACCGCGTGTGCGAGCCCCCGCGCCGGTTCTCGACATATAATCGACGCATGGTGCGTCCTGAAAGACGCGTTGTTCTCAGAGGTGGAAGTCCTGTCCGGGTAAGCGCCGGAGCGCCCGGTAGCAGACTCCAGCCGGGAGGAGAAATCCGACCGTGCCGAGCGGAGTGTCAAGAGCCCTTGAAAGAGA
>DATJFH010000024.1:0-36398 GCA_035495815.1 Bryobacteraceae bacterium | reverse complement strand
GGGATTGCAGCAATGAACGTAGGCGCCGAGCCGAAGAAGATCGCCATTCTGGCCGTGCTGGCCGCGGTAGCTGGAATCGTCTTTTACTCCAACAGTTCGGATACCCCGGGACCGGAGACGAAGAAGCCGCCCTCCCGCCTCTCGATCACCGGAGGCGCCGACGCCCCGCCGCCCATCCCGACGCCGCCCAACGTCGCGCGGCCCAAGCCCTCCGTGCGGAACGCTTCACGGGAGTTTCGCCCGACTCTGAAATTCCGTCCCGAGGAGCGGCCCAATTTCGACACCATCGATCCGTCGCTGCATCTGGAGCTGCTGGCCAAGGTGCAGTCGGTCGAGCTCGAAGGCGGCACGCGCAGCCTGTTCCAGTTTTCCACCGCGCCTCCTCCGCCGGCCGCCGCGCAGGCGACAACGGTAGCCGCCATTCATCCCAAGGGACGGATGTACGGGCCCGAGCCTCCGCCGAAGCCGGTGGCTCCTCCGCCGCCGCCGCCCCCGCCCCCGATTACGCTCAAATTCTACGGCTACTCCACCCCGCGGGCCGACGGCCACAAGCGCGCCTTTTTCCTGGATGGCGAGGACATCTTCGTCGCCGCCGAGGGCGAAGTCATCAAGAAGCGCTACCGCGTGGTTCGGATCGACGTAAACTCGGTGATCATGGAAGACACCGAGCACAAGAACAACCGCCAGACCCTGATCCTGCAACAGGAGCAGGCGGGATGAGGCGTCGCCGCCAGCGGCAGGGCGGCTTCGCGATGCTGCTCGTGTTCGTGCTGGCGGCCTCCATGGCCATCCTGCTCTACCGGGAACTGCCCCGCGTCGCCTTCGAGGCGCAGCGCAATAAGGAAGCGCTGCTCATCGAGCGTGGCGAGCAATACAGCCGCGCCATCCAGCTGTACGTCCGCAAATGGAAAAAATATCCGGCCACCATCGAAGACCTGGAGAGCACGAATCAGGTCCGGTTCCTGCGGCGCCGGTACGCCGACCCCATGACCGGCAAGAGCGAATGGCGCATCGTCCACGTCGGCCCGGGCGGTGTGTTCCTCGATTCGCTGGTGAATAAGCCTCCTTCGCTCGAGAAGGAGGAAAAGAAGGCGGAGAATACCTTCACCTATCAGGCGCCCACAACGGGCGCGGCCGTGGATCCGGCTCAGAACACCCCCGGCTTTCCGCAAACCCGGCCCAGCGAACGCCCGGGAATGCGGATGCCCGGCCAGCCCCCGGATCCCAACAATCCGCAGGCGCAGCAGCCGCCCGGTAATCCGCCGGCTGGCTTTGCCGGCTATCCAGCCGTCATCCCGCCCGGCCTGAATTATCCCAACCAGCCCGGAGTGAACTATCCCAACCAGCCCGGAGTGAATTATCCAAACCAACCCGGAGTGAACTATCCTAACCAGCCTGGAGCCAATCCAAATCAGCCGCAGCCCTATCTGCCGCCGGGTGTCCCCGGCGCGCCCAGCGGAAACCAGCCGGTGTATCCGGGACAGCAGCCGGTGAATCCGCAGACCGGAGCGGCGCCCGGTTTCCCGTATTCAACTCAGCGGGGCGCGCAGGGTGGTCCGGTTCCGTTTCCGCAACCGGGTACGACTGCCACCCCCGGCGGCCAGCCGAACGCGGCCATGACCTTGATCAACCAGATCCTCACGACGCCGCGCGCGGTAAACGCCGCCGCAGCCACTCCCGCCGCCGGCGGTCTGCAGATCGGCGGAGGCATCGCCGGCGTCGCCAGCACTCTCGAGCGCACCGGGATCAAAATCTACAACGAAAAGGAAAAGTATAACGAGTGGGAATTCCTTTACGACATCACCAAGGATAAAACCGGCATGGGCGCCGCGCTCGGAGCGGCCGGCGCGCAGCCCATTCAGCAGCCTGTGCAAGGACAACCGGGACAGCCCGGGCAGCCCGGTCAGCCGGTCCCGCCCGGACAGCCCCCGCAAAGTCCGTTCGGGCAGCCGTTCCCCGGCCAGCCCGGCGTGAACCCGTCGCCGTTCCCGGGCTTTGGACCGCAGCAGCCCGGCCGCCCTCGATAACCGTAGTATTCTGGAAGCAGGAGATTCACATGTCTTGTGGAAGCGGCATCCCGTTGCATAACCACCAGGAACAGAATGGCGGGCGCAAAGTTTTTTGCGTGAAATTTCAAAAGGAGATGCCCGGTCTCGACGAGCCGCCCTTCGAAGGCCACCCTATCGGCCTCAGGATTTTCGAGAACGTCTCGAAAGAGGCCTGGAAGATGTGGATCGAACACATGAAGATGCTCATGAACGAGTATCGTCTCAACCTGGCCACGCAGGAAGCGCAGGAGTTCCTCATCAAGCAGATGGAGGAGTACTTCTTTGGAGCCGGCTCCGCGCTGCCGCCCGATTTTGTCCCACAGAAAGCGAAGTAGCGGCTACCGCATCACCGGCAGCGCCGCGGCAATCTGGAACTTCAGTCCGCGGTGGCCCTCCCGCAGCGATCTCTCGACATCCGCCGGCGTCTCGCCCCGCGCGAAGATGAAGCCGAGATAGCTTGCGCCCTCCGGAAGCGGCTCGAGCTTCTGACCGATCTTGGCCGTGATCTCGATCTCCTCCACGCCTGCTGTCCGCAGCGCGCCGTCCACGCCCTCCACTCCCTCGTAGATTCCCCCCCGATCGATCGGAATCATCATCACGCCGGAGGCTGACGACTCGCGGCGGATCCCGGAGACGTCCTCACCTGCCGCATGGCGCAGCAGCAGCTCTTCGAGAGCCATTCCGCCATCGAAGCGCAAGGCTTTTGCGCACAGACCGCCGATCGGCCGGGCGGCTGCTTCGAGTACGACTGCCCGCCGCCCGTCGAAGCGCATCTCGGCGTGGACCGGACCGTGCGTCAGCCCGAGAGCGCCGACCGCGCGCCCGGCGGCTTCGATCAGCGGGCCGGGTTCGACACGCGCCGGCGCAATATAGATCGTCTCTTCGAAAAAAGGTCCGTCGAGCGGATCGGGCTTCTCGAACAGCGCCAGCGTCTGCAGCCGTCCCTCCGTGAGCACGCCTTCGAGCGCGTACTCTTTTCCTTCGATGAAACTCTCGACCTGTAAATACCGGGTCTGTTCCTCGCGCAGCGCGCGGATTTCGGGCCGGATCAACAGCGCTTCGATTCTCCGGAACGCGGTGACGAATGCATCCGGGCTGCCGGCGCGGATCACCCCTCGGCTGGCGGAGAGGCCGAGCGGCTTCAGCACGCACGGATAGGAAGCGCGCGCCGCTGCCGCCGCCGGGTCCGAATCGATCGGCACGCGAAAAAATTCGGGCACGGGCAGTCCGGCGGCCGCGAGGCGACGGCGCGACAGAAACTTGTTCCCGGCAGCCTCCACCGCCGGCGGATCGTTGTACGGAATGCCCAGCGCGGCCGCGGCCAGCGACGCCACCAGAGCCGGCCGATCCCCAAGCGCGATGATCCCCTCGAACGGACCCCCCGCGGCGATTGCACCTGAGGCGGCTGCCGGCTCGTCGAACCGAACCGCAATCGCGCCATCTCCCCACGGATCGTCCAGAACGTGACATCGATCCGTGGCCAGAACCGCGGTCATGCCGAGCGCCGCGGCCGCTTCAGCGAAAGCCCGGGTCTGGTATCCGGTGGTCGCGGTTACGATCAGGATCCGTTTCATACCAAGGCGAGACCACCCTCATCGTAGCAACCGCCGTAGTCTTGCAATTTCATGGCCCGTTCGCATATCATTCGCAGCTAGGGACCGCCGAGTCGAATTGGGGGTAATTTTCTTGGGAGGACGAATTTGTCTTCTCGCCAGTGTGGCGGCTGGCGTGTTGCATGGGCAGGCGCTGTTGACCGGGCGGGTACTGAACGAGAATAATGCTCCCGTTCCCGGAGCGCGGGTGAGTCTGGCGTCGACCGCGGCCGGGGCGGATGTGCGGCTGGTGTCGGACACTGCCGGCGGCTTTCGCTTCGCCGCCCCGCGCCCCGGGCCCTATTTGATTTCCATCCAACACGAGGGCTACTTCCAACTCAAGGAAAGTCCGGTCGAGATCAAAGAAGGACGCACCGAGGCCACCTTCGTGCTGACCGGTCTGCGCGAAGTGTTCGAATCCCTCGATGTCTCCGCCTCCCCGCCCGGGATCGATCCCGAGCAAACCACTCCCCAGGAAACCCTCACCGGCAAGGAGATCCTCTTCGTCCCCTTCTCGAGCACGAATAATTTGCGCAATGCCATCTCCCTGCTGCCCGGAATCGTGCAGGACTCCCGCGGTGGTATCCACGTCGACGGCAGCTCCGAAGACCAGGTGCAATACACGCTGGACGGGTTCAATATCGGCGACCCGCTGACCGGAAAGTTCGAAAGCCGTCTCAGCGTGGAATCCGTCTCGACCGTGGAAGTGTCCCGGGCCCGTTTTTCGGCTGAATACGGCAAGGGATCCGCCGGCGCGATGGCCGTTCAGACTCCCACCGGCGACGACAAACTCCGCTATTCCGCTACCAACTTCTTTCCCGGCGTGGAAAACCATAAGGGCCTCACGATCGGAAACTGGACCCCCCGCTTCAACCTCTCCGGACCCCTGGTCCGCGGGCGGGCTTGGTTTTCCGACAGCATCGACGCCCGCTATGACCAGTCGATCGTGGAGGAGCTGCCCGCCGGCAAGGATCGCACCAGCAGCTGGCGCTATAGCAATCTGCTCCGCAATCAGATCAATGTGACGCCCTCGAACATCGTGTATACGGGCTTCCTGATCAATTATTGGAACGCGCCGCGCAACGGCCTCACTTACGTCAATCCGCCCGAGACCACCGTGGACCGCCGCTCGCGCCAGTGGTTCTATCACGTCAAGGATCAGAAATATTTCCGCGGCGGAGCGCTCCTCGAAAGCGGAGTCGCCATCAACCGCACGTTCGAGCGCGAAATTCCCCAGGGCTCCGGCATGTTGATGATCGATCCCGAAGGGACCCGGGGAAATCAGTTCGTGAACGCCCTGCGGAAAGGATCCCGCGATCAGTGGCTGGCCAATCTCTTCTTTCCCTCGCTCCGATACCGCGGACGGCATCAGCTCAAAATGGGTACCGACATGGATAAGGTTGGCTACTGGCAGAACACCAGGCGCACCGGCTATCGCCAGTACGATTCCATCGGGCAATTGCTGCGCGAAGTCCATTTCGCCGGGACCGGCCAGTTCCACCGCTCGAACCTGGAGTTCGCCGCGTACCTGCAGGATTCCTGGCTGGTTCACCGGAATTTCGTGCTCGAGTTCGGACTGCGCGCGGACAGGGATACTCTCACCAACAATACCAGCCAATCCCCGCGTTTCGGCTTCGCCTGGAGTCCCGGCAAACTCGCCCACACCAAGATCTCCGGCGGCTACGCCGTTATCAATGACGCCACTCAACTGCGGCTGTTCACCCGGCCGCTCGATCAGTACAGCCTCACCTGGACTTACTTCGCCGGCGGTTTCGCGGATGGTTCCGTGGTCCGCGGTCCGGCGCTGGGAATTTATGAGATCCGGACTTCCCACTTCCGTAGCCCCCAATACCGCAACTTCAGCCTCGGATTCGAGCGGACTTTTCCCCGGAACTTCTACACCCGCGTCAACTACTTCCGGAAGCGCGGCGCCAGCGGCTTCACCTACCGCAACATCGTGGACCCGGACGCGCCGCCTTCGCCCGCGGGCTTTCCCGGCTCGGCCAAGCTCGTCGATACCGTGAACGTGCTCGGAAATGACCGTCGCGACGTCATCGATTCAGCCGAGGTCACCGTCAAGCAGTCCTTCGGCCCGGAATACGAGTGGATGCTGTCCTATACCCGGTCCCGGGCTCTGTCGAACGGGGTGGTGGACATCGCCGTGGACGATCCGGTCATCGTCACCGAGAACGTCGGGCCGATGCCTTGGGACGCGCCCAACCGGGCCATGAGCTGGGGCTTCCTGCCGTTCTTCCGCAAGGACTACGGGCTCGCCTACCTGGTGGAGTGGCGCAGCGGCTTTCCCTTCTCGGTGTCCGACGATTATGGACGGCAGATCGGCGCCCTCAACTCGCGCCGCTATCCCAGCTACTTCAACAGCAATCTGCACATCGAAAGGCGCTTCGCTTTTCACGGGCATCGCTGGGCTTTACGGGCCGGAGCCAACAACGTCACCAGCCACCGCAATCCGACCGGCGTGTTCAACAACGCCGCCTCCGCGCGCTTCCTGACGTATTACGGTACCACCGGCCGCAGCTTCAACTTCCGTTTCCGCTGGCTTGGCAAAGTCAGGTAGCGCCGGCGCGCGCGCCAAAACGGGATCTTGATCACTCCTGTAAATAGCGCCGCAAATCTTCCGGGCGGTTGCAGTGCGCCAGCGCGGTTTCGCGCGCGATTCTGCCGGAAAGGACCATCTCCGCCAGCGACTGCTCCATCGTGAGCATGCCCTCGGCGCGGCCCGTGGCTACCGCCGTGTAGATCTGGTGATCGTCTCCCTTCCGCACCAGATTGCGCACCGCATGCGTCGCCACTAGAATCTCCAGCGCCGGATACCTGGCGCCGTCGCCCGTGCCCGGAACCAGCTGCTGCGCCACGATCGCCAGCAGCGCCAGCGACAGCTGCTGCCGCATCTGCGGCTGATTCCCGGTCGGAAACGAATCCAGAATGCGGGAGATGGCTTGCGCCGTGTCGTTGGTGTGCAGCGTGGAGAGCACCAGGTGCCCGGTCTCGGCGGCCGTGAGAACAGTCGCCATCGTCTCGGCGTCGCGCATCTCGCCTACCAGGATCACGTCCGGTGTCTGCCGCAGGATGCTGCGCACCGACCCGGCGAAGTCCACCGCGTCGTGCCCCACTTCGATCTGCTCCACTACCGAGCTGCGGTTGGCGTGCACGTACTCCACCGGATCTTCAATGGTCACGATGTGGCAGCGCCGCTGCATATTGATCAGGTCGACCAGCGCGGCCAGGGTCGAGCTCTTGCCGCAGCCGGTCGGACCCGTCACCAGAATCAGGCCCTGCCTCGCGTCGGCCAGCCTCCGCAGCGAATTCGGCAGGTGCAGCGATTCGAGCGTGGGGATCTTCTCCGGCAGGAGCCGGATGCTTCCCGCCAGCGTTCCCCGCTGGTAGTGGATGTTCCCGCGGAAGCGCCCGATGCCGTCGCGCGTGAAACACAAATCCACGGATTTGTGGCGCTGCAATTCTTCGTATCGCGACGAGCCGAGCACCGGGAGCAGTAAGCCGCGGGCGTCCTCCGCGGCCAGCGCGGGCCCGGCTACCGGAGTCAGCGCGCCGTTCACGCGCAGCATCACCGGCGCCCCGGCGATCAGCAGCACATCCGACGCGCCCCGCCGCGTGGCGTAGGCCAGCAGTTGGTCGAGAGTCGCCGTGCTCTGCCCGCTCTCGGTCCGCTGCGGCCGCGGGCCGGGCGCCGCCCGGTTCAGTTGGGCGACGATCTGGGCAAGTTCATTGTCGTAATCGGACATGGGTGATCAAACCAGAGCAACCTGCTCCGGCGTGGGCTCCGCTCAACAGTACCAGGGCTCGTTCAGATACGGAATGGTTGCCCGGGCAGGCAAATGGAAATCCGGCGGAGACGCTTCGCCCGTCGCCAGCTCCCTGATCTTGCCGAACATCTCGCCCCGGGAAGCCGCGCCTTCCTCCCGCTGGATCAGGCGCTGGATCTCCACGCACAGCCCGTCGATCGACGGATCCTCGTGCCGCCACGGGTGGGCCAGCGCCGACGGATCGAACCTTCCGGCGATCCGCCGCACTTCCGGCAGCTCCAGCAGTCTCGACCCCGCCGGGATCAGCAGCCGCATCGCCAGTTGTATCGGAGCCACGTTCTCCACCAGTTCCATCCCGGCCAGCGTCTCCAGCAATTCGCGATAGCTCTGCCGCGTCGTCCAGGGCGTAAACGTGATGAAGGTGGGCGAAAGCGTCAGGCCGGTTCGCCGCATGAGGCACGCCGCCTCCGCGAAATCCGCTCTCGTGTGCCCTTTGTCCAGACGCGCCAGGACTTCGTCGTCGATCGATTCCGCCGCCGAAACCACGAACAGGCAGCCCGTGCGCCGCAGCCCCGGCAGAAGATCGCGATGTTTCAGCAGGTGCTCGATCTTGATCGTGACGTCATAGGTGAGCTCCGGAAACTCCGCATGAAGCGCGTTCACGATGGCCATGGCATGGCCCGGTCCGTTGAAGAAATCCGGATCCCCGAACGTGATGTGCTCCGCTCCCGCCGCCGCCTGCTGCCGGATGTCCGCCAGAACCACATCCCGCTGCACCACCCGGAATGCGCCGTTGTAAACCGGGACCACCGGGCAATGCCGGCAGAGATGCTTGCAGCCGCGGCTGGCTTCCGTGTACCCCGCCGTCTTCCATTCGTTCCCGAGCTTCAGCTTCGCGTAGGACCCCAGCCCCGGCAGTTGCGCCCGGACCGGCGTGATGAAACGCAAGCGGTCCAGAGTTGCCGCCCCGGTGGCGGCGCCGTCCGCAAGGTCCGCCAGGCTTTTTTCGAACTCCCCGCCCAGGATCGTTCTCACGCCCTGCTCCCGCAGGAAGGGTTCGTTCATCGGAGCATAGAGTCCGTAGCAGCAAATGTGCGCGTCCGGACGGGCGGCCAGGATTCTCGAGATCAGCGGCACTGCCAGTCGCGTCGCCGTGTGCATCGGCAAATGGAATGCAATGAGTCCCGCGTCCGCCACTTCGGCCAGCGGAAGCTGCCGGCGCGAAGCGTCGATGCAAACCACCTCATGCCCGCGCCTCTCCAGCCATGCCGCCGGGGAGGCTAGCCCGAACGGCTGCCGGCCCATCTCGTAGGTGGAGATCAGCGCTACCTTCACTTCCCTGTTTCCATTATCTTACGTAGGTTCCTGTTAAAATAGGGTGAATAGAACATGGTCGCCGCAGCCCCTACGCTCGCCGAAGAGATCCTGGAACTGAAGCGGTCGCGCAAAGCCGTCCTGCTGGCGCACCACTATCAGGAAGCGGAAATCCAGGAGTTGGCCGACTGCGTGGGCGACAGCCTCGAACTCGCCCGTAAAGCCCGCGACTTCCAGGGCGACGTGATCGCGTTCTGCGGCGTCTGGTTCATGGCCGAGACGGCCAAGGTTCTGAATCCCCAGCGCGTCGTCGTGGTGCCCGACAAGCTGGCCAGTTGCAGCCTCGTCGAAAGCTGTCCGGTCGAGCCCATCCGCGCCTACCGCCGCCAGCATCCCGATCACGTGATCGTCAGCTACATCAATACTTCCATCGAAGTCAAGGCGGAGAGCGACATATTATGTACTTCGAGCAACGCCGTCAAGGTCGTCAACTCCATTCCGCCTGAGAAGACGGTGCTCTTCCTGCCGGACAGCAATCTTGGAAATTACGTCCAGCGCCAGACCGGCCGCGCCAATATGAAGATCTGGCAGGGGACCTGCATCGTGCACGCGACGTTTCCCGCGCGCCGCCTGGTGGACGCCAGGCAGCTTCATCCCGGCGCGCGGGTCGCAGCCCATCCCGAGTGCCCGCCCCAGGTCCTGGCGATGGCCGACTTCATCGGCTCCACCTCCGCCATCATCAAATGGTGCGTCGAGACCGACGCCGCCGAGTTCATCGTGATGACGGAGAGCGGCGTTCGCTTTTCGCTCGAGCGCCATGCGCCGGGCAAGAAGTTTTACTTCGTCGCCAACGAAAACTGCAACTGCAGCGAGTGCCCGTACATGAAGCTCAACACGCTCGAAAAACTGCGGGACTGCCTCACCACTCTCGAGCCGCGCGTCGAGCTTCCCGAGGACATCATGCGACGGGCCCTGGCGCCCATCGAGCGCATGCTGGCTTTGCGGTGACGTCCACCCTCATCGACTCGTTCGGCCGTTCGCACGACAATCTGCGGATCAGCGTGACCGACCGCTGTAATATCCGCTGCTTCTACTGCATGCCGGAGACGGATGTTCACTTCACCGACCGGCGGGAGATTCTGTCGTTCGAGGAGATCGAGCGTTTCGCCCGTATAGCCGCCGGGCTCGGGATCAAAAAGCTGCGCCTTACCGGCGGCGAGCCGCTGCTGCGAAAGGATCTGCCCCGGCTCATCAGGAAGCTGATCGCCATTCCGGGAATCGAGGATCTGGCCCTCACCACCAATGGCGTGCTGCTGGCCGGCCAGGCGCGCTCGCTCCATGACGCGGGCTTGCGCCGGCTCAACGTCCACCTCGACACGCTCGACCGCGCGAGGTTTTTCCAGATCACCCGGCGGGACGATCTCGACAAGGTTCTGGAGGGAATCGAAGTCTGCCGGAAGCTCGGCTTCGGACCGGTTAAAATCAATGCCGTCGCCATTAAAGGACTGACCGAGCCCGATGTGGTCCCGCTGGCCCGTTTCGGCAGGGAGCGGGATATCGAGATTCGGTATATCGAGTTCATGCCGCTCGACGCGCAGTCGCTGTGGGACCGCAACCGGGTTCTGCTGGCTGACGATATGCTCGCGCTGCTGACCGGTGAGATCGGTCCGCTCGAGCCCATTCCCGATAGCGACCCGCGCGCGCCCGCGACCGAATACCGCTTTGCCGATGGCGTGGGCCGTATCGGCTTCATCGCTTCGGTCAGCCGCCCCTTCTGTCTGAACTGCAACCGCCTGCGGCTGACCTCGGACGGGAAGGTGCGCTACTGTCTGTTCGCCATCGAGGAAGCGGACGTGAAGACGCTGCTGCGGAACGGCGCTCCGGACGAGTCGATCGCCGAGGTCATCCGGGGCAACGTCAAAGCCAAGTGGATCGGGCACGAGATCAACAGCGCCAAATTCGTCCCGCCGCCGCGGCCGATGTATTCGATAGGCGGGTGAGCGCCAAGTCCTCGCCACGCGCCTTTCACGCCGTCAGGAAATGGCCGCCTCCCGCTCCTGCGCTTCCACAACCGCGATGGCGGCCATGTTCACGATGTCGTTCACCTCGGCGCCGCGCTGCAGCACGTGCACCGGCTTGCTCAGTCCCATCAGGATCGGCCCGATGGCCTCCGCTCCGCCGATGCGCGCCAGCAGCTTGTAGGCGACGTTCCCCGCTTCCAGGTTCGGGAAGACCAGCACGTTGGCTCCGCCCCGCAGAGTACTGAAAGGGTATTCCTTCTCCAGGATCTCCGGCGTAACCGCGGTGTCGGCCTGCATTTCGCCGTCCACTACAAGGTTCGGCGCGCGTTGTCGAACCAGGGCCACCGCCCGGGCCACCTTCTCCGCCAGCGGATGCCGTGTGCTGCCGAAGTTCGAGAAGGAGAGCAGCGCCACCCGCGGCTCCTGGCCGAACCGGCGCGCCACCTCGGCCGCGCACAGCGCGATCTCCGCCAGATCTTCCACCGAGGGCTCGATGTTCACCGTCGCGTCCGCCAGGAAATAGATGCCGCCCGGAGGTGTGATCAGAACGTAGGCCCCCGAAACCTTTTTCAGTCCCGGACGCGGAGGGATCACCTGAAGCGCCGGACGGATCGTATCGGGATAATGCTGCGTCAGTCCCGCGATCAGCGCATCGGCCTCGCCCTTGTGGAGCATCAGCGAGCCGAAGATCGTCCGGTTGGCCATCAGGTCCTCGGCCTCGCGCCGCGTGACGCCCTTGCGCTGCCTCAGGCGGTAGAGTTCGTCCACGTAATGGTCTCTCCGCGCCGCCTCGGCGGGATCCACGATCGTGACCCCCTCCGCTTGCATCCGCAACTCGCGCATCCGCTCGCATATCACCGGCTTGTTTCCCAGCAATACCGGCATCGCGATCTTCTCGTCCACCAGAATCTGGCTGGCTCGCAGGATCTTCTCCTCTTCGCCTTCCGGAAACACGATCCGCCGGGGCTGCCGCTGGGCCTTGTTGATCATGACGCGCATCACCTCCCGCGCCTTGCCCAGCCTGCGCTCCAGCTCCTCCCGGTACTCCGCGATATCGAGTGAGATCTGCGCAACGCCGGTCCGTATGGCCGCCTCCGCCACCGCCGACGCCTCCCAGACCAGCACCCGCGGGTCGAACGGTTTGGGAATCAGGTAATGCCGGCCGAATTCCAGCCGCTCCATGCCGTAGGCGCGGCGCACCGAATCGGGCACATCCTGCTTGGCCAGCGCGGCCAGCGCCATCGTCGCCGCCAGCTTCATCTCGTCGTTGATCGTGGTGGCCCGAACATCCAGCGCGCCCCGAAAAATGAACGGGAACCCCAACACGTTATTCACCTGGTTCGGATAATCGGACCGGCCAGTAGCCACGATCGCATCCGGCCTGGCGGACGTCGCCGCCTCGTACGGGATCTCGGGGTTCGGGTTCGAGAGCGCGAAGATGATCGGATTCTCCGCCATGGGCATGATCATTTCAGCGGTCAGACAGTTCGCCGTGGACAGCCCGAGGAAGATGTCCGCTCCGCGCAGGGCGTCGCTCAGCGTTCGTGCCTCCGTTTCGGCCGCGAACCGCTCCTTGTAGGAGTTCATGCCTTTCTCGCGCCCCTTGTAGACGACGCCGGTGGTGTCGCACATCAGGATGTTCTCGCGCCGCGCTCCCAGCCGGATATAGTGCTCGCAGCAGGAGATCGCGCTCGCGCCCGCGCCGTTGCAGACCAGCTTTGCGTCCTCCATGCGCTTGCCTGCGATCTCCAGCGCGTTGATCATGGCCGCGCCGGAGATGATCGCCGTTCCATGCTGATCGTCATGGAATACCGGAATCTTCATCGTGCGCCGCAGTTCTTCCTCGATCAGGAAGCATTCGGGCGCCTTGATGTCCTCCAGGTTGATTCCACCGAAGGTCGGCTCGAGCAGCTGGCACGTCCGGATGATTTCCCGCGGATCGGAGGTCGCCAGCTCGATGTCGAATACGTCGATGTCGGCAAACCGCTTGAATAGGACGGCCTTCCCCTCCATCACCGGCTTTCCCGCCAGCGGCCCGATGTTCCCCAGCCCCAGCACCGCCGTCCCGTTGGTGACCACGCCCACCAGGTTTCCTTTCCCCGTGTACTGATAAGCGAGCTGCGGATCGCGCTCGATCGCCAGGCAGGGTACGGCCACTCCCGGCGTATACGCAAGACTCAGATCGCGTTGAGTGAGGCAAGGCTTGGTGGCGCGGATCGCGATCTTTCCGGCCGGCGCCGCCGCATGGTATTCGAGCGCATCTTCGTCGCGCAAGTGCATAGGGTCCAGTATAGCGGTATCGAAATTGCGCTCCCGGACCGCGCCCGCGAAATCTCGGAAGGAAGCTCTTCTACCGCGTCACCCACAGATCCACCGTTTCCAGATGGCTCTGCCGGATCTGCTGCTGCAGAGTCGTGTACTTGACCAGACCCGCGCGGGCGCGAAGCTTCTCGAGACCGTCCAGCGACAATGAGGCGGCGTAGCAGTCGGCTCGCTCCCGATAGGAGTAGTCGAGATACCGCGTTTCGCTTTGGACCACCACGTCCATCAGGGTGTCCCAAAAGCTGGAGCGCCGGAACAAGGGCTTGCGCTGCCCGACCTCGCGCGGGATCTCGATGCGCCGCCCCGGTCCCCGCAGCGACGCCCGTACGCAGCGCGACGCCGAGAACGGACGCAGGGGATCGGGATCGGGAAACGTCGCCAGCATCTCACCGATCGCCGCGCGGTCCGAGTCCCATCCCGCCCACCGGAATCGCGACGCCCCGCTGACCAGCGTGCCCCGCAGCAGCAACTCGTGGATGCGCGGCGTGTCTTTCCCCGTCACCCCCAGCATGTGCTCGATCAGCTCGCGCATGGGGATGTCCCGCAGCACCACCGGCGTGATCGAGATCGTGTCGGCGGCCTCCGAGCTGAGCTTTACGCGAATCGTTTCCGGGAGGGACATCTGAAAGCATTTTCAAGCTAGCATGAATGCGTGACGCATTTGGAGAAGGTCAGCCAGGAGTTGAAACGGTATCAGCACGCCTTGATGGAGTTTTCCGCGCGCGAGCACAACGGCGGAATCGAGCTGGTCATCGAGATCAGGAACCGCGACCTCGGCCTCCACACCTACTACGCCCCCATCCACGCCCGCGACATCGAGCATGCCCAGTTCCCCTGGACCCTGCAGAGCTACCTCTACGCCTGCCTGCACGATTACGTCATCGAGATGTTCACCCTCACTCCGCAGAGCCGCGAAGGCCGGCCGTGACTCCCCTGGCCGCTCTTCTGCGCGACCGGATCGACCGCGAAGGCTCCATTTCCTTCTACTCCTTCATGGACGCCGCCCTCTATCATCCCGAGTACGGCTACTATCGCCGGCCCGGACGCGATCCCTTCGGCGCACAAGGAGATTTCTTCACTGCCGAGCAGCTGCAGCCCGTCTTTGGCATTCTGATTGCCGCCCGCATTCGGGCTCTCCGGGAAGAAATGGGATCGCCGGACGATTTCACCGTGGTCGAGCTCGGCCCCGGCCGCGGTGAGATGTCTGAGGCCATCGGGGACCTCGTCCTCGCGCCGGTCGGCGCGGACCTGCCGGAGGCTTTTCGCGGCGTCGTCTTCTCCAATGAGTTCTTCGACGCGCTGCCGGTCCATCGCGTGGTCTGGATTGCCGGCGAGCCGCGGGAATCGCGGGTCGGCTGGCGCGGCGGACGCTTCGTCTGGGTCCCCGGCGATCCCGTTACGGACGAGATCCGCGATTACCTCGACCGCTACCTTCCACCGGCCCCGGACCGCGTCAGCGCCGAAGTCAACCTCGACGCGCTGCGCTGGATGGAGCGCATCGCCGGCCGCCTTCAGTCCGGTTATGTGTTCACTATCGATTACGGCTACACCTCGGCCGAATCGAAACGGTTCCCGGACGGCACGTTGATGAGCTACCGGCGCCACGCGGCCTTGGACGACGTCCTCGCCGGACCCGGCGAGCGCGATATCACCGCGCATGTCTGCTTCACGGCCCTTGAAGAGCGCGGCAGAGAGCTGGGGCTGAAAACGGCGCGCTTCGAGAGACTGTCGCAGACGCTGCTCGCCGCGGGCGAAGCCGATCGGTTCGCCGCCGCCCTGGCCGGTCCGGATGAGCTGCGCCGCCGGATGCAGTTGAAGACTTTGTTGTTCGGAATGGGGGAGACGTTCCGGGTTCTTCTGCAGGAAAAATAATAAGGCCCCGATTCCTCGGGGCCTTGGAGTGAACTTGCTTCCTTGTCCCTAACGGGACGCCACCAGCTACTTCCCTTTCTTCTTCGGGGCAGCTTTCTTCTTCGGGGCGGCCTTCTTAGTTGCGTTCTTCATCGATTGAAACTCCTAACATAGATTTTGCGACCTTGAAAAAATCGCAATGTGATTCATATATAAGGTGGTTCGAGAAGAAAGTCAAGAGAAAAATGAAGGCTCGAGCCGGTTCCGGACCCTGCAGGCGGGCCTTCCGCGGCCAAAAACGAAGACTTTCATAAATGTTTTGGAGGCCGGAGCCCTTCCGGAGGCCCTGAATACGGGCCTCCGGCGACATCGCGGCTATTGGCCCCACACTCTGCCGTGGGGAATCCACGCCTGGCCGTAAGTAGAAAAAAAATAAACAAGCAGGCCCACGATGGCCGCTAGAGCAATCGAGTGAGGCAGCACCGCCCGGACAAGATCGCCTTCTTTCCCCTCCTCTCCCACGGCGGCGCAGGCCACGATGATGGATTGCGCGTCGATCATCTTCCCCATCACGCCGCCCGCCGAGTTCGCCGCGGCCATGAGCACCGGACTCAGGTCGAGACGGTTGGCCGTGATCACCTGCAGGCTGCCGAACAGCGCGTTCGATCCGGCGTCGGTTCCCGTCAGCGCTACGCCGAGCCAGCCCAGCATCGTGCCGAAGAACGGAAATAGAAAGCCGGTGTGCGTCATGGCCAGCCCCAGCACCGCGTCCATTCCCGAATAGCGCGTGACGAATCCCAAACCGAGCATCGCCAGAATCGCCGCCATGCTGTAGCGCATGCGATAACACGTGCGAAAGAAGATCGCCATCGTCCTGCCCAGGCTCAGCCCCAGCATCGGACCGGAAAGCACGCCGGCGAAAAACGTAGCCGTCCCCACCGCGGAGAGCCAGGCCAGATCGAACTTTGCATCCTGATACTCCACTTCCTTGACCACCGGCGCCACCCGCACCACCTGCCGGTCCAGACCGGGCACCGGCACCGTGAATGTCGTCGGATCGAGAATTTTTTTCACGGACGGCAGTCCCCACACGATCACCAGCGCCGCCAGCAGCAGGAACGGCGACCACGCGTGCAGCACCTGCAGCGCCGTATGGCTCCTCGGCTTGTCCTTGGCGGGCGGCTCGGACGGATAACGCCAGACCTCCCTGGGCTTCCACACTTTGAAGAACAGCGCCAGCGCGATCAGCGTGACCATGCCTCCCACGATGTCCACCAGCGCGCTGTCCTGGTAGTTCGACCAGTAGAACTGCACCATGGCGAATACGCCCCCGCACATCAGCAGGCCCGGCCATACCGCGAATGTGTTCGCCCAACTCGTCATCGATCGCACCAGCCAGAAGGGGAGGATCAGCGCCGTCCAGGGCAGAATCCGGCCCACCATGGCGCTGAGGTCCGCGTCGCCCAGGCCGGTCACCGCCACCAGCACCCGGATCGGATTGCCTACCCCGCCGAACGCGACCGGCGCCGTATTGGCGATCAGACACAACACAGCCGCGGCGAAAGGCTGGAATCCCAGCCCCACCATCATCGCTCCGGCGATCGCCACCGGCGCTCCGCCTCCACCCGCGCCTTCGAGCACCGCGCCGAATGCGAACGCGATCAGCAGCACCTGCAGCCGCCTGTCCGGCGTCACCCCTCCGATGGAGTCCTTGATGATGACGAAGTGGCCGGTCTCCACCGTGACCTCGTATACGAAGACGGCGCACAGCAGCGTCCACGCGATCCGGACCACCGCATACACCAGCCCGTGAGCCACGGCGCCCGCAACCATCACCGTGGGCATCCCGAATACCAGCGCCGCCATCAGGATCGACACCACGAAGGCGTAGATCGCCGCCATGTGGGCTTCGATCTTCTTTACCGCCAGCAGGTAGAACAGCAGCACGACCGGAACCGCCGCGGCCCCGGTGGAGAGCCAGGGGTTCGAGAGCGGGTCATAGTTCTGAGTCCATGTGGCGATGGGAAGAGGCATTCACGTCGTTCCTTGAAACACAACCGAAGCGCACGATAGTATCACATCAGATGAGGCAATCTGTTTGCGTGGCGGCGGTTTGCATTCTCCTGGCCGGCTGCGGAGGGAAGAAGCGCGCCAAGACGCCTTCCGCGATACGGGCCGGAGCCGCCGAGACCGGCGTCGCCAGCTGGTACGGAAACCCTTATCACGGCCGGCGCGCCGCCAACGGCGAGATCTATGACATGGAGAAAATGACCGCCGCCCATCGGACCCTCCCTTTCGGAACCTGGGTGCGAGTCCGGAACCTCGCCAACGATAAATCCGTGGACGTGCGGATCACCGACCGCGGACCTTTCGTCGGCGGCCGCATCCTGGATCTGTCGCACGCCGCCGCCGCCGCCATCGACATGATCGGACCCGGCACCGCAATGATAAAGCTGACCGTCATCAAAGCGCCGGCCGTCATGGTCGCCGCGGCTGCTCCGGCCCCGGCTCCACCTGCGCCGACGCCGTCCGCAATACCCCCGCCGCCCGTCATCCTGGCCGAATCGCCGGCGACGCCTTTCGCCGTCCAGGTCGGCGCCTTCACCGACCGGCGCAACGCCGAGCGCGTCCGCTCGCTCATGGAGACTCGTTACGGCGCCGCCAGAATCGTCATGCGCGACGGCCGGCCGGCGCAGTGGCGCGTGCTCGTCGGCGAGGAGGCGGCCGAGGAGCAGGCGGAAGCGCTCGCGGCGCGCATCCGTTCCGATCCTTCCGCCCAGGCGGGTAACGCTTTCGTGGTCCGTCTGGACAGCGCGGCGCGGCCGGATAGCCTATAATGTCTACAGCAAGTGAGTTCTTCTTCCGTGGGGGGTGGCGCCCACAGCTTCGTGGGCCAGTCCCAACCGATCAGTAAGATTCGGCAACTCATCGATAAAGTAGGACAATCCAGGTCACCGGTCATTCTCTTTGGCGAGACAGGTGTCGGCAAGGAAGTGGTCGCCCGGGCCATCTACGAAAGCAATCCGGTGGGCAACTTCGTGCCCATCGATTGCGGATCCCTGGTGGGCCCGCTCATGGAGAGCGAACTGTTCGGCCATACCAAGGGCTCGTTCACCGGCGCCGCCCAATCCAAGGAAGGCTTGATCGAGCTGGCCAACGGCGGCGTCGCCTTCTTCGACGAAATAGGCGACCTCCCGCTGGAGCTCCAGGTGAAGCTGCTGCGCGTCCTCCAGGAACGGGAGTACCGTCCGGTCGGGTCGCTCACGCGCCACAAGGTCGACCTTCGGGTGATTTCGGCCACTCATCGCGATCTGCAGAAGGAGGTCGCCCGCGGCGCCTTCCGCCAAGATCTCTACTACCGGTTGAACGTGATTACCGTTCGCATTCCCGCGCTCCGTGACCGGAAAGAGGATCTGCCCGCGCTGATCCGCCACTTTCTCTCGAATATGGGATCCAATTATTCCCTCACTCAGGAAGCGCTCGAGGCCATGCTGGCTTACGACTGGCCGGGCAACGTCCGCGAGCTCTCGAACTGCCTCCAGAGAATGGCGGCCATGAGTTCCGGTCCGCTGCTGCACACCACGGACCTGCCCAGCGCCTTGCAAAATTTCCTGATCTCGGCCCGGTTCGAGCAGCGCAGCATGGCGGCCGCCGCGCTGCCCAGGCCGCAGAGCCTCGTCGCCATCGATCCTCCGCGCTCCGAGCCCGCGCCGCCTCCTCCTCCCGCGCCCCCGCCCTCGCCCCCTCCGGAGATCCTGCCGCTGAGCGAAATCGAAAAGCGGGCCATTCTCGAAGCGCTGCGCTATACGAAGGGCGATCATGGCCGGGCCGCCCAGCTGCTCGGCATCGGCCGGACCACCTTGTACCGCAAGCTGAAAGAGTACCGGCTGGAATCGGATGTTCCGGAACCCAAACCCGTGGAGTCCTTCCTCGAGATGCCCAATCTCAGGCAGGGTTGACGAGCACGGACCCGCCGGTCATTGCCAGGGGTCGCTTGCGGTTGCCAGCTCGATCCAGCCCTGCGGTGGAATGGCATCCACCGGCAGCCCGTCTTTCCAGAGCGAGAATTGGAACTTGACCGGCTGGCCGGGCTTGTTCAACGGAATCGCGGCTTCCAGAATCTTCTGAAACGCGCACCGGGCGCCCTCGAAATCCCCGCTGGTCGTGAACCCCGCGCCGGACGACGCGTCGAAGGCTCCCAGAGAACCGCTGCGGCTCTTCCCGCCGGCCTCCATCGTCAGGCGGATTTCCACGGCGCGCAGCGAGTCGTCCTTCGTGTCGTGAAAATCCAGCCGGAGAAAAAGATGCTCCCCGTCAGCTCCGTAATACGCCTCCCGGACCGGTGAGCGGTTCCCGTGCATCGAGCCCGATCGTCCGTCCACCTGGATCTGCCCTGCCCCCATCCATTCGAAATAGGAGCTCACTTTTCCGTCGATGGTGGCGTAAACAGGTCCGTTGGGCTCGATCCGCCGGCCCGCCGCCGCCATCCGGAGAATCGGACGGCAGAGTTCTTCGGGAGGCTGCAAGTCCAGCGCCCGATACACGTTCGCCAGGTGATTCCGGTACAGCGCGTCGAACTCCGGCCGGTTGGCCGAATCGTGCTCCGGGCCATACCACCAGTTCCAGTCGCTGCCTTCGGCGATCAGCAGCTCCTCGTACGCCAGCTTGCGCTTCTCCGGACTCGCCCCGTCCGAGTGCGCGTCGAACGCCTGGCGCGCTCGCAACAGATATTCCCAGGCGCGGTTGTCTTCGTCGGCCCCGATCCACACGTCGAAATTGGCGTTGATCCAGGACGCCGGAAAGATGTGATCGATGGGCTGCGCCGGATTCAACTCCAGCGCCTCGCTGACCGTCACCGCTCTCAGATCCGGCGCATCCTGTATCCGCCGGTATAGATCGCGCAGAAACGGACGCCCGTTGTGGTCGTAATACTCCCAGGCGTTCTCTCCGTCCAGAATGATCGGCACGAGCGCGTCCCGTCCGGCCTCCAGGATCCCCTGGCAATTCTGGCGGATTCGATGCAAGAAATCCCCGGCGGCGTGCGACGCCTCCATCTTGGAATAAACGAAGCCGATCAGGTCGCTCAGATAATGATCGCGGAAAATCACCCGCATCGAGCGGCCGCCCTGCTGCCACAGGTATGGCCGGTACAACTCCGGCACGCCCGCGCCATGCCCCAGCGTCCGGTCGAGGACGCCGCTGTCGGTCGCTGCCCACGAGAAGCCCGTCTCGGCCGCGATCGCAAACACTTCGTCCGAGACCGATCCCTCCGACGGCCACAGTCCGCACGGCTTGGATGGAGCGAAGTAATCCCGCGCCATCTCCAGCTGCTTTCGGGCGTCCACGCTGTACCGGAACCGGCTGGGCAAGGGGACGCCCGGATGCGATACGGCCGCGATGTCGGAGTCGCAGAGCAGCGGCAGAATGGGGTGGTAGAACGGCGTCGTGGAGATCTCGATCTGTCCGGAGGCCTGCATGCGTTGGTAGGTGGGCAGAACCAGTCCGAGGATCTCGAGCTGCTTCCGTCCCATCACGGCCTGATCTTCCAGGTTGAAGTTGCGGCCCTTTTCAACCAAAGCGCGCACTTCGAGATCGCCGGCCAGAAACTCCTCGTCGAACCAGGCGAGCTGCGACAGCACCTGCAAGTCCCGAAATCCCTGCACGCCCAAGGAATGGCGAGCCCGCTCCACGTTGCGGCTGGAGGCATGCCACGCATCGTACAATTCGCCGTATCGCGAATAACGATAGATGATCCGGCCGGGGTCGGCGTGAAAAGACTGCTGCAGCAGAAAGCCCTGCTCGGCCGCGGTCAGGGCCTCGGCAGGTTTCAGCGCCGCGTCGAGAAACGGATCCTTGGCGGCGCCGCGGGCATATTCATCCAGCTGGACCATCATGGACGGAACCAGGTTGAACGTCTGGCGCACTTTCGGAAACTCGTCCAGAATCTTGACCATGCCGTAGTAGTCCTTCATGGCATGTAATCGCGTCCAGGGCAGATGGTACTCTCCCGAGATCAGGTCCTTGTAAAAAGGCTGATGCATGTGCCACAGGAAACAGAGATGAATGGAGGGCATGAGAAAGGCAGGTCAACCGTCAAAAGGCAACGGCACGAAATTCGATCCCGCGGCGATACTTGTCTGTTGATCTTTGACCTTTCACTCTCGAGCCGCTGCTATTTTGCAAAATAACTCCTGACTGGGGCGGGAGGCGGCGTCCCGCGGATGGCGAGCCAGAGGATGGCATTCAGCTCGTCGTCGTCGATCCGGTCTTCTTCGGTGAAGTCCATGCGCGCCGACCGCGCAGCTGCCGGCGAATCGGCCGGGTTCCGCTCATCGAGCGGGACCCGCGGCTTCTCCGCCGCGTAGGGCCTGTTGTCCGGCTTCGCTTGAAACGACATGTTCATCGGACGCGCCCCGGCGTCGAAATGGGTCATCGGGTTCAGGCCGAGGATCAGCTCCATCGTCCGCAGCATGGAAGTCGTGTTGTACAGATTCCCGTCCACCGCGCCGCGCTTGACATAGGGCGATATTACGAACGCGGGCGAGCGGTGCGAATCGACATGGTCCGCTCCGTTCTGCGCATCGTCTTCGAGCACGAAGATCGCCGTCGACGCCCAGAACCGGCTCCGCGACACGGCCTCCACCAGCGTCCCCAGCGCGTAATCGTTGTCCGCCACCGCCGAGAGCGGCGAAATCTTTCCCGCCGACGTGCCGGAGGTGTGGTCGTTGCCGAGCCGGACCAACATCAACCGCGGCATCTGGCCGGACTTTTCGAATTCTTCCAGATCCTTCACGAAGACCCTCACCCGCTCCACGTCCGGGTAGTCCAGATCGAAGGCGCGGTAGCGCGGATTGGTCACACGGCTCAGAATCGGGTCGCGCACGCCCTCGATCTGAACCGCCCCCTCAGGCGCGGCCTGGGGCAGATTCGTGGCGAAGTATCCGTAATTGCGCATGGAGATGGAACGCGCGGCGGCATTCGTCCAGAGATAGCCAGCCCCTGGGGCGGCCGTGATTTCCTGGCCCTCGTAGTCGTAGCCTCCCTTGCGGCGGCCGGCGTAACTGTTGGGCCACAGCTTCTGTACGTAGTCCGACGCGATCGCCGCGGTGGACCAGCTGTGCCCGTCGGCGCTCACGTCCGAATTGACGTAGAAGTTGTCGAGCAGCACGAATTCCCGCGCCAGCTTGTGGTGGTTGGGCGTGATCCGCTCCCCGAACAGCACCAGCGACGGGTCGCCGTTTCCTTCCTTCATGTCGCCCAGCACCTGATCGTATGTACGATTCTCCTTGACGATATAGATGATGTGCTCGATCGGCGATTTCTCGCCCGGCCGCGCCGGTATCGGTCCTCCGGGCGGGATGCCGGCGCTGTCCAGCTTGGCGTCGGTGTAAGGAGAGTTGGCCAGCGTCGTCCTGGTGTACGCATCGAGCTGCTCTTCGGTGGGAACCGGCAGAAAGGCCACCGTGCCGGTCTGGATCTTGCCGACATATTCCTCGGCGATGACGCCCTCGTGACGCGGAGCCGCCTTTTTCGTAGGATTCGGACCCTTCGGATTCGCATGCGACGCCAGGCCGCGGCCGCTCAGAATCGCGAGCCTGCCGTTCGGCAGCGCCTTCACTGCCGTCGGATACCAGCCCGTCGGGATGAAGCCCTGCACGCTCGTCCGCTCCAGGGAAATGTCGGCGACGGCCAGCGCGTTGGCGTCCGAGCAGACCACGTAAAGCCGCTTTGCGTCCGGACTCACCGCCAGCGCGCTCGGAGTCATGCCCACCGGATGCCGCGGCGTCATCGCGACATTGATCGATTCCAGCTTCCGCAGCTCTTTCGAAGGGCTCACGCCGATGGAGTACACGTTGTTCGTGTTGGCCGCCGCGACAAAGAGCCGGGCTGCCACCGCGGTTTCTCCTTCCGCGGTCTCCACCTTCCCGGCGCTCCACACCATATCGGTGGGATGCGGAGCCAGCCGCACGGTCTCGATCAGGGCGCCGTTCCCCGCCTGGTAATGGCTCAGCGATCCGTCCGTCCAACTGGTCACGAAGAAGCTCTTGCCGTCCGGATGAAACAGGATGCGGTAGGGTCGGCGCCCTGTCTTGAAGCGCTCGATGATCATTCCGGACTGCGGATTGATCACCACCACCGAGTCATGATACAGATCCGCCGCGTAGATGAGCCGTCCGTCCGGCGAGATCGCGACGTCCCCGATGAAGTCCTTGACCGTGCGTTTGTTCTCCGGCACGACCGCAAACGAGCGCCTGCCCGACAGCGCCCCTTCGGCGTAGTTGAACCGGACCACCTCCGCCCGGGAGCCGCCCCCCACGTACACGAAATCGCCCTTCGGAGAGAACGTCAAACCGAGCCAGCCGTCGTCGATGGGCACGCGGCTAGTCTCCTTCTCGCCGGCGACGTCCAGGATACTGATCGAGGGCGGATTGTAGCCGCCGTTGAGCACCAGCAGGAAGCGCCCGTCCGGGGACAGAGCCGACGACATGGGAAAGGTGCTCACCGGAACCTGCTTTCCGGCGGGCCGGAGCAGCCAGCCGCTGTTCAGCAGAAACCCGCCGCGGGGATGCGGTCCCACACGCTCCCGGGGCGCCGGCTGCGAAACCAGCAGAGCCGCCACGAAAATCGGCGCGATCGACAGTAGAGGTTTCATTCGGTGTACCTTTGCGCGATCGGGAACCGGCGTCCGATCCCGAACGCCTTGGTCGTGACCTTCAGCCCCGGCGCCGCCTGCTGGCGTTTATACTCGTTGCGGTCCACCTTCGTGCAGATGTTGCGCACCAGCTCGAGGGCCAGGTCCTGCTCGCGGGCGATCCGGGCCGGCGGCTGATTCTCTTCGATATAGGCGCGAAGAATGCGGTCGAGCACGGGATATTCCGGCAGCGAATCGGAGTCCTTCTGGTCCGGCCGTAACTCGGCCGACGGAGGCTTCTCGAATACGGATTCGGGAATGGCTCCGGAATGGCGCCGGTTGGCCACGCGGGAAAGCTCGTAGACCAGCGTCTTGGGCACGTCGCTGATCACCGCCAGCCCGCCGCACATGTCGCCGTACAGGGTGCAGTAGCCGACCGCCAGCTCGCTCTTGTTGCCGGTGGTGAGCACCAGCGCGCCCGATTTGTTCGAAAGCGCCATCAGGGTGACGCCGCGAAGCCGGGCTTGTAGGTTCTCCTCGGTCACGTCCCGCGGCGCGCCCGCGAAGATGGGGTCGAGAACTCCCAGGAACTGGTCATAGACCGCCGTGATCGGCGCAATCTCGAAACGGATGCCGAGGTTGGCGGCCAGCGCGCGCGCGTCCGACACGCTGCCTGCCGACGAAAACGGTCCGGGCATGCCCACCCCGACCACGTTCTCGCGGCCCACCGCATCCACCGCGATGGCGGCCGTCAGCGATGAGTCGATGCCGCCGCTCAATCCGAGCAGGACTTTCCGGAACCCGCACTTGCGGATGTAGTCGCGAGTGCCGAGGACCAGCGCCTGGTAAACGGCCTCGCATTCGTCGGGAAGATTCGCGTGCTGCTCGCCGGAGGAACACCCCGTGTCCCAGAGGACAAGATCCTCTTCGAACGAAGCCGCCGACGCGGTGACGTTTCCGTTCGCGTCCATGGCGAAGCTGCTGCCGTCGAACACGAGCGAGTCGTTCCCGCCCACCTGGTTCACGTAAACCAGCGGCAGCCGGTGATGACGCGCCGTTGCGGCGAAGATTTCCCGGCGCAGCGCCCGCTTGCCCATATGGTAGGGCGAGGCGTTGATGCTGATGAGGATTCCCGCGCCCGCCTGCGCCAGCTCATCCACCGGATCGCGCGAGTACAGCCGCCGCTCCCAATACTGCTTGTCGTTCCACGCGTCTTCACAAATGGTCAGGGCCAGGCTGGCGCCGTCGAGTACGGTCAGGTGGGGCGAATCGCCGGGAAGGAAATACCGGGTTTCGTCGAAAACGTCGTAAGTCGGCAGCAGCATCTTGTTCTGCCGGAAAACGACCTGCCCGCCTCTGACGATGGCCGCGCTGTTGGTCGCCCGCTTGCCCGCGTCGTCGGGCGCCCGTCCTACGTAGCCGCAGATAATGGAAACCGGCGTGCCCGCGGTCTCACGGGCCAGGCGTTGGAGCTCGCATTCGCAGCGCTCGAGAAAACTTTCCTTTTCCACCAGGTCCCGTGGCGGATAACCGGTCAGGGAAAGCTCCGGGAACACCACGGTGCTTGCGCCCCCGCCCGAAGCGCGCTGGGCGGCCGACACCATCAAGTCGACGTTTCCTGAAAGGTCGCCCACCGTGGAGTTGATCTGTCCCAACGCTATTTTCATGGGAGACCTTCATTGTAACGTGGAGGCGCTGGTGCCAAAATGTGCCTCGACACCGGACACCGGCGTACCATCAGTTATGATGAAGTGGCGCATGTCATGAGCACCTATACGGGCCAACCCGTGTCCACACAGCCGGGCGGACAGGGTTCCGCCGGACACGACACCCGTTTCTTCGGACATCCCCGCGGCCTGGCGACCCTCTTCTTCACCGAAATGTGGGAGCGGTTCAGCTACTACGGCATGCGGGCCCTCCTGATCCTCTTTATGGTGGCCCCCACGGCCAAGGGCGGACTGGGGTTCGACGTTGCCAAATCCGGCGCCATCTACGGACTCTATACCGCCATGGTTTACCTGGTCAGCCTGCCCGGCGGCTGGATCGCCGACCGCATCCTGGGTCAGCGCCGGTCCGTCCTCTATGGCGGAATCATCATCGCCATGGGGCACTTCAGCATGGCCGTTCCCGGCCTCCCCACGTTCTATCTGGGCCTCGCCCTGATCGTCGTCGGGACGGGCCTGCTGAAGCCCAACATCAGTACGATGGTCGGCCAGCTCTATGGTCCTGACGACCACCGCCGCGACGCCGGCTTCTCCATCTTCTATATGGGGATCAACATCGGCGCCTTCCTCTCGCCGCTCGCTTGCGGCTACGTCGGCCAGACCATCAACTGGCACTGGGGCTTCGGACTGGCCGGCATCGGCATGACCCTCGGCCTGATTCAGTACACGCTGGGCGGAAAATTTCTGGGCAGTGCCGGTCTTTACCCCGTCCCCCCCAGGGACGCAGCCGAAGCCCACGCGCAAAAGCGATGGCTGTGGATCGGAATCGTCGGGACCGCCGCGGCAATCGGACTGCTCGCCCTGCTCTCCGCTTCCGGCGCGGTGGCCGTCACCCCGGAAGCAATCGCCAATCTGGTCGGCCTGCTGCTCATCGTGCTCTCGGGCGGCGTGTTCACCTGGCTGCTGCGCGCCGGCGACTGGACGCCGGTCGAAAAGAAGCGGTTCATCGTGATCATCGTGCTCTTCCTGGCTTCGGCGCTGTTCTGGTCCGCGTTCGAGCAGGCCGGCTCCACTTTGAATCTGTTTGCCGAGCGCAGCACCGAGAAAACGGTATTCGGCTATAGCTACCCCGCCAGCTGGTTCCAGTCGATCAATTCGCTGTTCATCATCGCCCTGGCCCCGCTGATGGCCTGGCTCTGGGTGCGGCTTGGCTCGAAGGAGCCGTCGAGCCCGGCCAAGTTCGCCTGGGGCTTGATCCTTGTCGGATTGGGATTCGTGGTCATGGTCATGGCCGGACTTCGCGCTCAGAGCGGCGCCCAGGTCAGTGCGCTCTGGCTCTGGCTCACCTATCTGCTGCACACCGTCGGAGAGCTTTGCCTCAGCCCGGTCGGTTTGAGCGCTTTCACAAAGCTGGCCCCCGCGCGCGTCGCCGGACTCATGATGGGAGTCTGGTTTCTCTCCACTTCGATCGGCGATTACCTGGGCGGGCGGATGGCGTCGTTCTACGAGTCCTTCTCGCTGCCGGCGCTGTTCGGAGCGGTGGCCGGTTTCTGCATCGTGCTGGGTCTGGCGCTGGCGGCTTTCGTCCGTCCCATGAAAAAATTGATGGGCGGCGTCCATTAATCGCGGCCGGTCATGTCTGAAGTTCTGCAGTTTCTCATACGGCATGGGTATGCGGTCCTGTTCTGTTTCGTCTTCCTCGAGCAGACCGGACTGCCCATCGCTTCCGTTCCCGTTCTGCTCGGTATCGGCGCCCTTTCGGCGGACGGCCGGTTTTCCATCGCCGCCGCGCTCGGGCTGACGCTGCTCGCTTCACTCTCCGCGGATATGGTCTGGTACGAGCTTGGCCGCCGGCGTGGCTACGGCGTGCTCCGCGTGCTCTGCCGCATTTCCATCGAGCCGGATACCTGCGTGAAGCGGACCACCCGCACGTTTCAACGCCACGGTTCGAGGACCCTGGTGATCGCCAAATTCGTACCCGGGCTGGGAGCCCTCACTACCCCGATGGCCGGGCTGCTGCGCATGCATCCGGCCCGGTTCCTCCTGCTCGACGGCTTGGGCGTGACCCTGTGGGCCGGTCTCTACCTGGGCCTGGGGTTCATCTTCCGCAGCCAGCTCGAGCAGGTGGCCGCCGTCATCTCGCGAACCGGCACGTCGCTGGCCCTGATCGCCGCCCTGCTGACCGGCGCCTATTTCGCCTGGAAGTGGCGCGCCCGCCGGAGCTACCTCCGGATGTTGGACTCCGCCCGCATTCTGCCCGAGGAGCTGTTGCGCCGCATGGAAGCGGGTGAGGCGTTGACGATTCTGGACATGCGCCACTCCCAGGGTCCGGAGGGCGGCAGGCTTCCCGGCGCGCTGCGCTTCCCGCCGGAAGATCTGGACCAGCGCCACGAGGAGATCCCCCGCGACCGCGACATCGTGCTCTACTGCTCCTGACCGAACGAAGCCACCAGCGCCCGTGTGGCGCTGCAACTGCGAGGGTTCGGCGTGACCCGCGTCAGTCCCCTGGCGGGCGGGTTCGAGCGCTGGCGGGAGTTGGGATATCCGGTGGAGACCGCGGATGACTCCGGGACGAACCGGACCTGACGTCGGGATCCCTCCAGCTAAAGCGACAATGCCCAACACCCCACCGCTTCGCCGGCTTGCGCTCGACCGTCGGCCCATGTCGCCCGCTGAGTTCGACGGGATGCGCCGGGTGGGCGGCTCCGCGCGGCGGTGGTAAGATTCCTCCTTGCAGACTCCGCGAAAAGGAAGCATGACATCTGTCGAGCGGCTCGGATTATGGTCGGTGTGCGCCATCGGTTTCGCCTTCTCGGCCAACTACACCAACCACGCTCCCCTGGCCCCCGCCCTCGCAGCCGAATTCGGCTTCAACCTGGCCGCCGCCGGACTCCTGACCACCGGCATCTTCCTCACTCACGCCGGCATGCAGATCCCCGGCGGTTATCTGGCCGACCGGTTCGGCTCCCGCCGCGTCCTGGCCGTCGCGCTGGCCATTGTTTGTCTCGGCAATGCGGCCATCGGGTTCGCCACCGGCTATTCACAGCTCCTGTTCTGGAAGATTTTCGTCGGCCTTGGCACCGGCGCCAGCTTTGTGGCCGGAGCCCGTTACATCGCGACCCTGTTTGCCGGACCACGTCTGCACCTCGCGCAAGGTCTGTACGGCGGCTCGATCCTGATGGGCTCGGGCTTCGTGATCTTTGCCGTCCCGCTGCTGTTCGCCGCCATCGGCTGGCAGGGCGCGTTCTTTTCCACGGCGGCGCTGGCGGCGGCCGCCTGGCTGGTCTGGATGTTCCTGACGCCCGCCCCGCCCGCGCTGGCCCACAAGCCGGCCCCCCTGGCCGGAATGCTGTCGAACCCCCAGCTCTGGCTGCTCGGCATCGTCCAGATGGCCAGCTTCGGGCTGGTGATCGTGGTCGGCGTCTGGGTCACCACCTACCTCAGCCGCTCTTTCCACATACCGATGTCCGCCGCCGGCAGAATCGGATCGCTGGTTCTGCTCATGGGCATCGGGACACGGCCTCTGGGCGGCGCCCTGGTTCCACGCTGGGGCGCGCGCCGGACAATGCAGGTGAGCCTGGCGTTGAGCATCGCGGCCTGTCTTGCTTTCGGCCTCGGCGGCGAGTCTCTGGCGCGGGCTTCGGCAGGCGTGCTGCTCCTGGGACTCGGCTGCGGCCTTCCCTACGCCGCGGTATTCAACCGGGCTGCCGCGCTCTATCCCGGACGCGCCGGCGCCGCCATGGGACTCGTCAACATGCTCGGAATCGTCATGATCCTGGCCGCCCCGCCGCTCATCGGCCAGATGGTGGAATGGTCCGGCACGTTCCGCTCGAGCTTTCTGGCGCTGGCCGCGTTCACGGCCGCCGCCTGGACCGCCACGCTCGCCATTCACGAACATGAATCTGATCGACCTGTTTGATCTCTCCTTCCTCGACCGGCGCCACACCGCCGCTCTCGAATTTCGCGGCCGCACCTTTACCTTCGGCGAAATCGACGAGCGCAGCAGCCGCGTCGCGAACCTGTTCCTGGCCCGCGGACTCCAAGCCGGCGACCGCCTCTGCGTGTACCTGCCGAACTGCGTCGAGATCATCGACGTGTACCTGGCCTGCGTCAAGCTCGGCGTGATTTTCGTGCCCATCAACATTCTGTACCGCGAGCGCGAGATCGGGCACATTCTGGCCGATGCCGAGCCCAAGGCGGTCGTGGCGGCCGGCGATTTTCCGGGCTCCGCCGGCGTGTGGCAGGCGGACGAGATCAGCGCGCAGGCCGCCAGGCTGCCCTCCACCCGGCCCCCCTCTGCGCTCGACGGCGACGCGCCCGCGGGCATCATCTATACTTCCGGGACCACCGGCGCGTCCAAAGGCGCCGTCCTCACCCACAACAACTTCGCCGCCAACGCCATCAACCTGGTCACCTGCTGGAAGATCACCGAAGCCGACCGCTTTCTGCTGCCGCTGCCGCTGTTCCACGTCCACGGGCTGGGCAACGGTCTGCACGCCTGGCTGATCAGCGGGTGCCGGATGAGGCTGCTCGAGCGCTTCGATCGCGAAACGGCGGCGGCCCAGTTCCTGAACTTCCAGCCGACGCTGTTCTTTGGCGTCCCCACCATCTATGTACGGCTGCTCGAAACGCCTCCGGAGGTGGCCCGGCGGATCGGGGAATCCATGCGGCTCTTCGTCTCAGGCTCTGCGCCGCTGCCCGCCCAGGTGCTCGAGGAGTTCCGGTCGCTGTTCGGGCACGTGATCCTCGAGCGCTACGGAATGACCGAGACGTTCATGAACATCAGCAATCCCTACACCGGAGAGCGCCGGCCGGGCGCCGTGGGGTTGCCCCTGCCCGGTGTGTCCGCCAGGCTGATCGACGGCGAGCTCTACGTGCGCGGTCCCAACGTCTTCCCCGGATACTGGAGGCGCGAACAGGCCACCCGCGAGGCCTTCGTCGACGGCTACTTCCGCACCGGCGACCTCGCCGCCCGCTCCCCCGACGGCTATTACACCCTGCAGGGCCGCAAGAGCGATCTGATCATTTCCGGCGGGTTCAATATCTACCCGCGGGAAGTGGAGGAATTCCTGGAGGAGCAGGAGGGCGTCGCGGAGGCAGCCGTCGTCGGAGCGCCGGATCCGGCGCGCGGTGAAGTGCCGGTGGCCTACCTGGTGGTGCGCGAAGGCTTCGACCCTGGGCGCATCGAAGCTGCCTGCCGGGAAAAGCTGGCGTCCTTCAAGACCCCGCGCCGCTTCACGGTCGTGGAAAAACTGCCGCGCACCGCGCTCGGGAAGATCCAGAAGCATTTGCTGTAAAAGCCCCCGGCGCTGCCGGACTCAACTCTGCGCCCGGCGAAATCCGCGCATCATTGCGCGCACCAGCCGCCGTCGATCAGAATGTCCGTCCCGGTAATGAACCCCGCGTCCTCCGAACATAAATACAGCGCCAGCTGCCCGATCTCCTCCACCCTGCCCCACCGGCCCACCGGAATCTTCGAGAGGAACTGCTGGTTGATCTCCGGATTCTGCATCAGCGGCGTATTCATCTCCGTGGCGAACGGACCGGGGCTGATGCCGTTCACCGTGATCCCATCGCCGGCCAGCTCGAGCGCCAGCGCCCGCGTCAGGCCCAGCAGCGCAGTCTTGCTGGAGGAATAGGCCGCCCGTCCCGGCAGCGACACCCAGCTCATGATCGAAGTCATGTTCAGGATGCGCCCGTAGCCTTTGCCCTTCATGTGCGGGACGAACGCCCGGCAGAGCAGAAACACGCTCGTGAGATTGGTGTTCATCACGCTGTTCCACTCCTCCAGCGTGAATTCGGTGATGCTTTTGCGGACGTTGATGCCGGCGTTGTTGATGAGAATCTGCACGCCCCCGTAAGCCGCCGTCACCTCGCGCTCCAGCCGGGCGGCGTGGTCCTCGCGGGATACGTCCGCCACGAAAACCTTCGCTTCCCCTCCCGCGCCGCGTACCTCCCCGGCAACCGCATTCAGCTGCTCTTCGCTGCGTGAGACCAGCGCCAGTCTAGCGCCTTCCGCCGCCAGCGCCAGGGCCATTGCCTTTCCCAGACCCTTGCTCGCCCCCGTGATCAGGGCCACTCTTCCTTGGAGCTTCTTCGCGTTCATCAAGTATTCCTCTGACTCCGATTCGATGGGATGCGTCGATAATCCGGTCCGCAATGGCCTGGGGCTGGTCGATGTTGGAAAAGGTCAGGCGGCTGCTCTCGCCGGCGGTCTCGATCGAGAGATCGCCCACGCCCCCCATCCGCTGCGCCAGCGATTGACGCACCGTCACGTCCTGCACCTTCGAAAGCTGGATCGTGCGGGTCGACTTCGACAGCATGCCCGTTTCATACCGCAGCTTGTCCCCCACCATCGTCATACGGGTGAACTGCCGGGCCAGGTGCCGCGACGCCGGCCATATCAGGACCAGCAGGAACACGCCCGGTATCGCCCACCCCGGCCATCCGGCAGGCATCTCGATTTGGCTCTGAACCGCCAGCGCCGCCAGAAACAGCACGATCACCGCCAGGTAACCCAACCGGACGAATTTCATTGTGGGACGAATCACCAGTTCTTCCATGCTCACCGCTCCGACCGCTCATTGTACCGCGCAGGTGTAGGATAAGAGTTATGTTCAAACTCGGATCTCTGTGCATAGCCCTGTGTCTGCCCGCCGCTCTTCTGGCTGATTTCAGTTACGATCAGGTCACGAAAATGTCCGGTGGCGCCATGGCCGGCGTGATGAAATTCGCCGGCGCGTTTTCCAAACAATTGCGGGAGCCCATGCAGGCCACGGTCGCCGTCAAAGGCAATCGCATGGTCCATTGGACCAGGGATAACGCCCAGATCATCGACCTCGACAGCGAGACCATCACCAGCGTCAACTTCGCCAGGAAGCAATACAGCGTGATGACCTTCGCTGAAATGACCCAGGCGATGGAAAGGGGCATGCAGCGGATGCAGAGCGGCAGGAAGTCCGAGGCGCCCGCCGAGAGCAAGCCCGCCGATACGAAGATGGACCTGAAGGTGGACATCAAGGAGACCGGGCAGACCCGCCAGATCGCCGGCTACAACGCCAGACAGGTGATCCTGAGCATGAAGCTCGAGGGCACGGACCAGAAGACCGGCCAGAAGGGCGCGATGATCGTCACCAACGACATGTGGCTCGCGCCTGCCGTGGCCGGCTACGAGGAGATCCAGGAGTTCCACAAGAAGATGGCCATGAAGATGGCCTGGACGCCCGGCGCTTCGGCGATGGCCGCCGGAATCGGCGCCGACATGTCCAGGGGCATGGCCGGTATCGCCAAAGAAGCTGCCAAGATGGAAGGGATTCCCCTGCTGCAGGTGATGAAGATGACCCCGACCGCCGACGGCCAGCCGGTCACCGCCTCGTCCGGCGCCGAAGGGCAGGCCCCGCCGCCCCAACAGTCCCAGGCGAAGTCCAAGCCGGAGACGCCCTCGCTGACCGGCGCGCTGGCAGGACGGCTGGGCGGTTTCGGAGGCTTCGGCCGCAAGAAAAAAGCCGCCGAGCCCGCGAAGGAGGAGCCCAAACAGGAGGCTGCCGCTCCCGCCGCCGCATCCTCCCCCGGCGAGCCGGCGACGCTCATGGAAATGACCACCGAGATGAGCGGCCTTTCCCGCACCGCCGACGAGTCCAAGTTCGCCATACCGGCCGGATTCAAGAAGGTCGAGAGCGAACTGCAAAAGATGCGCTAGGAGTCCTCGAGTGCCCGATCAGACGCCCCAGAGTCTCGCCAATCACACCCGGCTCGATCCCGCTTACCATTACTTCGCCTTTCCCGTATTCGCCCTGACCATTCTCCTTTCCATCTGGAACCTCATCCGGAATTTCGGCCTCGAATCCGCCTGGATGGTAGTGGTGTCGCTCGCCGCCGTGGTGGCCGTGCTCAAGATCCGTATGTATGCGCTCAAAGCGCAGGACCGCGTGATCCGGCTGGAGGAGCGTCTGCGGCTCTCGATGCTGCTGCCCGAGCCGCTCAGGTCCAGGATCCCCGAGCTTACCGAGGGCCAGTTGGTTGCCCTGCGCTTCGCCTCCGACGGCGAAATCCCGGCGCTGGTGGAGAAGGCGCTAACCGGAAAGCTGCCCGGCAGCGAAATCAAGAGGATGATCGTGAACTGGCGTCCGGATCATTTCCGGATCTGACGTGGCCCGCTCCTCCCCGTGAGCGGCCCCCGCTCCCGCACCCTGCAAGGACTCTCTTCCGCTATGATGGGCGGTTCGTGCATCCCGCTTCACCCAACCCGCCTGCCCGCCCGCGTCCCGCCATTCCCGCGCGCTTGGCCGGGACCTGGAAGCCGACTCTCCTGTACTGCATGCAGACCGAAGTCCACGTCTTCGCCCTCTCGATCTCGGCCAGCGTGCTCCTCTCCGTCTTCCCTTTCCTCATCGTGATGATGTCCATCTGCCGCTACGGCCTCAAATGGCCGGCCGGCGTGGCCGCTCTCAATCTGGCGCTCACGGACTACTTTCCGGGAGAGATCGGCCAGTTCATTCTCCGCAATCTCACCGCCGTGGTGGAGAGCCGCGGCCCCTTTCAGATCACCTCCGTCTTTCTGCTGTTGTTCACCGCCAACGGCGTCTTCGAGCCGCTGGAAGTGGCCCTCAACCGCGCCTGGGGCGTCCCGAAGAACCGCAGCTACGTTCGCAATCAGGTGGTCAGCCTCGGATTGATCTTTCTCTGCGGCGGCCTCACGCTGGCTTCGTTCGTGCTCACCGCGATGAACCGCCAGATCGCTTCCGGCTCGGGCCACGTCTCGACCTTCGCCAGCCTGGTCCTGTTCAAAATCGCCGCCGTGCCGATCTCCATCCTCGCGCTCGGCCTGATGTACTGGCTGCTGCCGAACCGCCGGATTGCCCCCGCCCGCATGGTTCCCGTCGCCATACTGGTCGGACTGGCCCTGGAGCTGCTGAAATACATCAACCTGCTGACCTGGCCCTTGCTCAAAACCAAGCTCCAGAAGGAGTACGGACCGTTCTATATTTCGGTCACAATAATACTGTGGAGCTTTGTCTCGGCCATGATCATCCTGGCCGGCGCGGATTGGTCGGCGCGGAGACGGCCCCGGGTGGAGGCGTAGCATGGTAGAGGTCCTGTCGGTCATCGTCGTCGTGGCCTTGTTCGCTCTGGCTTCGCGTACCGGCCGCCGCGGCTGCGGTGCTCTCCGGGGACGCGGGCCTGGAAAGTGTTAGCCTGTTAATTCTCTTATGAAAAACTGGAAACAGATGGCCGAGGCAGCCGGCCTCGGTATCCCCGATATCGATCGCATCATCCCGGCGCTTGACGTTCTCGAATCCTCCTTCCGGCCGCTGGTCAAAAACATTCCGCACGATGTCGAGCCGGCCGTCCAGTTCCACACCGGTGACGACCTGCCGGAGGAGGAAGCATGACCATTCAGGAAGCCGCCCATGCCCTGCGCGCCGGCAAAGTCTCCTCGGTCGAGCTGACCACCGATGCGTTCGCGCGCATCGGCAAACTGAATTCGAAGCTGAACGCCTTTCTCACCGTGCTCGAAGAGACGGCGCTCGACAGCGCCCGGCAGGCCGACCAGGAATTGCGCAAGAAGGTGGACCTGGGCCCCCTGCACGGCATCCCCGTCGCCGTGAAAGACGTGTTCGAGACCGACGGCGTTCGCACCACTTGCGGCTCCAAGCTGTTCACGAACTTTGTGCCCGACCGCGACGCCGCCGTCGTCGAGAAGCTGGAAGCGGCCGGCGCCGTCCTCATCGGCAAGACCGGAATGCATGAGCTGGCCTATGGGGTCACCTCCAACAACCCGCACTTCGGCCCCGTCCGGAATCCGTGGAATCCCGACTGCATTCCCGGCGGCTCGAGCGGCGGCTCCGGCGCGGCGGTCGCCGCGGGCATGGCCTTCATGGCGATGGGAAGCGATACCGGCGGATCGATCCGCATCCCCGCCGCCTATTGCGGAACCGTCGGGCTGAAGCCTACTTTCGGCCGCGTGAGCCGCTACGGCGTGATGCCGCTCGATTTCAGCCTCGATCACATGGGCCCGCTTACCCGCTCCGTCCGGGACGCCGCCCTGACCCTCGACGTGCTCGCCGGTTTCGATCCGCGCGACGAGACTTCCTCCCGCCGTCCGGTGGATTCCTACACGCCGCCCAGGGACAGCCGGATCCCCGGCCTCCGTATCGGCTGGCCGGAAAACTTCTTCTTCGATTGCGTGGATCCTGCGGTGCGGACCGGCCTCGAAAAGATCGCCAACGCGGCCGCATCCTGCGGCGCCGTAATTACGCCCGTTCGCGTCCCCGATATCGCCGCCATCAACGCGGTCAGCCGGGTGATTCTGATGGTGGAGGCGTCGGCCCTCATGGAGCCGTTCCTCCATCGCCGGGAAGACTTCGGCGCCGATGTCCTCGCTCTGCTCGACCAGGGCCGCCTGCTCTCCGGCGCCGATTACGTCAACGCCCAGCGGCTTCGCAAAATGATGCAGCGGGAATTCCGTTCCGTGTGGGAGAACGTCGATTGCCTCCTCACCCCGACCGCGCCCATCGGCGCCCCGAAAATCGGCCAGATGTCGGTGACGGTCGGAAGCGAGCCGGAAGACGTGCGGCTGGCCACCACGCGTCTGGTCCGGTCGCTGAATTTGCTCGGACTCCCGGCGCTGGCCATGCCGTGCGGCTTGAACACCGCGGGGTTGCCGATCAGCGCCCAGATCGTCGGCAAGCCCTTCGACGAAGCCACCATCCTGCGCGTAGCCGCCGCCATCGAAGACGTTACCGATTTCCACTCCCTGCAGCCGCCCACACTATAATGTGGGCATGACACGCCAACTTTATCTATCCTCACCTTTGGAGCCAATTTAGTTTGACTGTCAAGGCGTCGGGATCAGCCAGTCGCTTCAGCGATCTCATCCCCGCGATTCTTTTTATTGCCGCCTTCCTCCTCACGTTGTATCGGTTCACTCAGAACCCCCCGACGGGCGGCCTCGGTCTCGAAGTATTAGCGGTTGCCAAAAGCCTGGCAAGGGACGGGTCCTTCGCCAACCCTTACATGGCGGCGCAAACCGGTCCGACTGCCCACACCTCTCCTCTTTATCCACTTTACCTGGCGTTCTTGATGAGGCTCGGCGGTAATGAACTCCGCTACGGCTTCCTCATGATACTGTCATTGATCTTCGCGCATTCTTTGCAAGCTGGCTTGCTGCCC
>DATJFH010000023.1:0-5958 GCA_035495815.1 Bryobacteraceae bacterium | reverse complement strand
ACGGAAAGCCGGTCACGATCTGGCGGCGCGAGAGCGACGTTTACATCGCGCGGGAAGGCTCGCCGGAGAGCAGGATCGAAGCCGGGAAGGATCCCGCCATCGCCACCGGACCGGGCGGCGTGTATGCGGTCTGGAGCAGCGGACCGGAGGTGCACGCCCGGGCTGCCGGCAGTCCCCGGACAATCGTGCTGGCCGGACAGGGTGCGTATCCTCAACTGCTGGCCGTCCCGAACGGTCCGGTGCTGGCTGCCTGGGAAGACAAAGGCCGGATCCTGATCCAGCCCGTGCGGCCGTAGCGTCAAGCCAGGTCGATGCGGCAGATGTACCCCGCGTAGGGGCTGTTGTTATCCTTGCCTGTGGGCGCGATGCCGGCGTCGCAGTAGTAGAGATGGCCTTTGTACAGGCACATGCCGTGCGGATCCGGGTCTTCCTTCGAAAGCGTGATCACTTCCATGATCCGGCCGTCCTTGAGGTCCAGCTTGTGGATCAGGCGGTCTGTGGAATGCATCACCCAGATTCCCGGGGGATCGAAGGCCAGCCCGTGCGCCCGTCCGAGATGCACCGGGATCTGGTGCAGCACACGGAACGTCTTCGGATCGACCTGCGTGAGCTTCTGAATCTTGAGCGAGGTGATCCACAGCTTGTCTTGCGCATACTCGAGTCCGTGGACCCCTCCGTCGCCGGGAACTTTGTGACGGGAGATCGTCTTACCCGTTCCGGGATCCACCTGGATCACTTCGCCCGTGGTTGCGTCGGTGGGCTTGGCCTCCCGTCCGGTCGCTTTGCCGTTGGCCGCCATCCACAAATATCCGCCGCCGAAGGCGATGCCGCTGGTGTTCGACGATTCGGTGTCCACGCTGCGCAGCGGCTTCCCATCCAGGCTCACCAGGTGGGCCCGGTCGGTGGTCTGCTCGCCGATCCAGAATCCCTCCCTGGCTGTTTCGAGCCCGTTCGGATGCCCGTCCGGCGACTTGAACAGCCGCACTACTTTAGCCGCGCGCGTGGGCGCGTCCTTAGCCCCGTAAAGACGGTTCGCCAGAGCGGTGATCCCCGCTGAGGCGATGAATTCGCGGCGGTCAATCATCGTCTTCCCTCCCATTTGCGAATACGCTGCGGCCGGAAAGCCGCCCGTGTTCCGGACCCGGCCAATCCCAGGCAGACCCAGCTACCTCAGGCAATCGTTCGATTGTACCGCCGGAAAGGTCGAACCGGTGGGGCGTCCCGCGCGGCTGTCGGGAATCGGTGGACACTCTAGGACGTCTTTGCGGCGCTGCGGATTTGGGCCAGGAGCGCGCGATGCCGGCTTAATGCCGAATTCACGTCTCGCGCCAGCGAGGCGCTCTGCTCCCGCAGCCGCTTTCCCCGGGCGACCTCCCGCTCCAGGTTCTGAATCAAATCCTGCCGGAAAGGATTCCGGCACTGCATGCCGGTTTCAGGATCGCAGTAGCCGTTGAAGAAGGCCACGGCTTCTTCCTGTGAAGAAAAATGACGGAGTGGAACAGTCGAAATTTTCCATCTTGCCCCCTCGTCGAGAAAAGTCCCGGCGACCGGAACTCCGACGGAGTTGGAAAACGTCGTTATGAACTCAATTGCCATCCTCACCTTGAGCGCGACAATCGATTTCAGTTTATCACCCCGATGGATTTCCGTCGAGAGCTTCGCGAATTTTGGACGCCAGGGCCGATTGCGAGAAGGGTTTTGGCAAAAAGGCTCTGCCATCGCCTAAAATGCCCTGATCCGCAAAGGCCGTTTCGGGATATCCGGAAATGTAAAGAACTTTCATTTCGGGCCGGGCGGGCGCGAGCTCAGAGGCGATATCGCGGCCGCTCATCGCCGGCAGGAGAGCATCCGTGATCAGGAGGTGGATCGGTCCTTCATCCCTGGCCAGGCTCAACGCCTCGGGGCCGCCGGCGGCTTCGAGAACACGATAGCCAAGCCGTCCGAGAACAAGCCTCGTCATCGTCCGAAGAGCCGGGTCATCCTCCACCAGCAGAATCGTCTCCGAACCGCCGACGGGCTCGATCCGGGAGGGCTGCGCCGAACCGGCCTGCGCGCGGGGCATGTAGATGGAGCAGGTCGAGCCCACTCCCAGCTCGCTGTAAACCCACAGATGGCCGCCGCTTCTCTTGACGATTTCGTAGACTGCCCCGGACCCGGCGGGGCTTCTGCCTTGCGTCATCGTGGAATACATCGTCTCAAACGCCTGTTCCCGCTCCGTTTCCAGGGCGCCGCCCGAGTCCTGTACGGACAGCACATAATATTGGCCTTCCGGCACGGAGGGATGGCGGCGGGAGAAATCCTGATCTACGTCGACGGCTTCGGTCTTCACCGTGATCCGGCCGCCGTCCGGCGCCGCCTCCGCGGCATTCAACGCCAGGTGGAGAATCACCTGTTCGAGCTGGCCGCGGTCAAAAACCACGCAGCCGGCCTCGGGCGAGAGATCCGTCTCGACACGAATTTTTCCGGGGACGGAAATCGCCAGGATCTGCTGCATCCCGCGCACCACCTCATTCAAATCCACGATCTCCGGAGGTCCGATGTGCCTGCGGCCGAATGCCAGCAACTGCCTGGTCAACCGGGCGGCGTTCTCGGCAGCCGCCCGGATCTGGGAGAGCAGCTCCCGCGGGGGGCCGTCCATCGCCGCCAGCTGCTCGCTGAGCAGATCGCAGTAGCCGAGGATCGTCGTCAGGAGGTTGCCGAAATCGTGCGCCACGCCGCCCGCCAGCTTGGTTACGGCCTCCAGCTTCCGAGTCTGCCCCACTTCGGATTCCTGCCGCCGGACGAGCGCCTCCGTCTGTTTCCGGGCGCCCGGGTTCCGGATCGTGAACAGCGCGACCTGCCGCACTCCTTCGAGATAGCGGGTGCATACAATCTCGGTCTGGATCAGCTCGCCGGACTCGGCCCGAAGTGTCCGCAGCCTTTCCAGCGAACCGGAATGTTTCAGCTCTTCGAGTACGGACGATTCCATTACCCCGCCGCCAAACAGGGGACCTTCCCAGAACCGGGTCCCGACCAGCGCGCTGCGGGCATGGCCGAACATCCTGACCACCTGCGGATTGACGTCCAGCACTTCGCCCGAAGCCGCATCGACAACCACGAATCCATCGGCGGCCGTTTCGAAGATGCGCCGGTACCGCACTTCCGCCGGCTGCTTCCGCCCGGTGATATCGAGCAGCGCCAGCACCACTCCGTCGATTCGGTTTTCAGCCGTACGGTAGGGACGTATCCACATCGAGTAGGTCCGGCCCTCGGCGTCCTGCACCTCGCGATCCCGGGCGGTCAGGTCGTCCAGCACATCCTGGCACAACCGGGCCAGATCGGGGACATTGATCTTGAGGCGAAAATCGCTGATCGGCCTGCCGATATCGGTCGCGAGCAGGTTGAGAATCTTCTCCGCGTGAGGAGTGAAGCGCCGGATGCGCAGGTCGTTGCCCAACATCATGATCGGGATGTTGACGCTGGTCAGCAGGTTGAGCAGGTCGTTGTTGAGCTGCCGCAGCTCGCTGTTGCGGCTCTGCATCTCCTCGTTTACCGTCGTCAATTCCTCGTTGGTCGACTGCAGCTCCTCTTTGGCCGTGAGCAGCTCTTCGTTCGTACTTTGCAGCTCCTCGTTGCCCGACTGCAGCTCCTCGTGGGCGGATTTCAATTCCTCGGCGGCGGCTTCCTGCTCTTCGATAATCGCCTGCAGGTATTTTCGGGTCGAGATGAGCTCCTGCTCCAGTTCCCGGTTCCGGAGCCCGGAGGCCAGGTTCCTTGCGGAGCCTTTCCCCTTCGGGCTCGAGAGGGGGGGAGTGTCATCAGAAGCGTCCTCGAAGATTACCAGGTAATGAGGCTTGGAAAAGGCGGGGCTTGCAAACGGAATTGCGGTGATGATCGCGTTGAGATCACCGTTCTTCCTCGAGATCCGGATCAGCCCGCTCTTCACCTTGCCATTTCTCAGATCGGCTTTTTGAATGAGCTTTCTGATCTCCAGCACAAGGATCGCGGGAGCCATTTTCAACAAATTCAGGTTCGCTTCGCCCGAGGCGTGCTCGAGGTATGGCGCCGTTTGTCCGCGAAAGTGCACGATCTGCATATCCGCATTGATGACAATGGCCGGCGGCGAGTATTGCGTGACCAGCAGGTAATCGACCTGCCTCGACAACTCGGCGGGTCCGCCCGGCGGCGCCTCGTTCGATTCCACCCGGGCGTGCGGCTCTTCGTAGGCCTTGTAGTCCGGCGTTTGTGTTTCCGTCGCCTGACGCTTCGAAAATATCTTGAGTTTCCGCTCCTCGGCGACAAAAAGGTCCTCGGCGCCGGTAATGCTTTCCGACTGGCCGAGCACGAGATAGCCGGTGGGCCGGAGGGCGTAATGGAAAATCCGCATCACGTTTAGCTGGAGCACGGGACCCAGATAGATGAGCAGGTTGCGGCAAAGGATCAGGTCCAGCCTGGAGAAAGGCGGATCCTTGGTGACGTTCTGTCTGGCAAAAACGCAACTATCCCGGATGGAACGGGCGATCTTATAACTGCTGTCGACACGCACGAAAAAGCGGCCCAGCCGTTCGGCCGAAACGTCGACGGCAATCGAATCCGGATAGACGCCGGCGCGAGCTTTGTCGAGCGCCGACTCGCTCAGATCCGTGCCGAAGATCTGGAGCGGTATCTCGACCCCGGCGCTTCGCATGTACTCGAGGATGCAGATCGCGATGGAATAAACCTCTTCGCCCGTGGAGCAGCCGGGAACCCAGACCCGCAGGGGATCTTCCCGCGAACGGTCCTTGAAAAGAGCGGGCAGCGCCATGGAGCGGATTCGCGCGAACGTATCGGGCTCCCGGAAGAAAGCCGTCACGTTGATCAGGATGTCCTGGAACAGCGCCTGAAGCTCGGCATGGTTGTCCCTGAGATGGCGCGCATACTGCCGCACGTTGTCCATCTTGTGGAGAGCCATCCGCCGCAGGGTGCGCCGGCGGATGGTTCCGGACTTGTAGAAATTGAAGTCAACGCCGGTCGCCTGTCGCAAGAGGGCGAATATTTCGCTGAAGGCGGGCTTATCTTCATCGCCTCCCTTTTCGGATGTCTCGGGCGCGGGATTCAGATAGGGGTGCCGGCAGAGACGGACCAGCTCGCCCGCGATCTCGTTGGGCGGAAGCACTAAATCCACGCAGCCGGCGGCAATCGCGCTGCGGGGCATGCCGTCGTACTTGGCCGAGCGCGAGTCTTGCGCAAAGGTGATGCCCCCCTGAGCCTTGATGGCTTTCAGCCCCATCGTTCCATCCGAGGCGGTGCCCGACAATACGACACCGATCGCCTTGCTGGCCTGGTCGTCCGCCAGCGAGCGGAAAAAGGTATCGACAGGCATGTGATGACCCGAGGCCGCCCGGGGCCGGAGATGCAGCTTCCCGTCCGACAGCGTCATGTCGGAATTGGGAGGGATCACGTAGATATGGTCCGGCTCTACCGTCAAGGCATCGCGGGCCTGGCTGACCGGAATCGCCGATGCGCGTCCCAGCAACTCCGAGAGGATACTGGAGTGTTTCGGATCCAGGTGCTGTATGAGCACGAGGGCGAAGCCCGGATCGCGGGGAAGGGATTGCAGCAGTTCCGACAGGGCTTCCAGCCCTCCGGCGGACGCGCCGATTCCGACCACCGTACAAGTCCCTTTGTCTTCCTGCAGTGGGCTCTCGGGCGGCGGGGCTTGCGTGCGGTTGCGAGCGGCTTTGGGCTTAATGGACTTCCTGACGGCGGCCATTCCGATCCTCGGTACCATGTTAGCTCCCGGAGGCCGGGAATCGAGATTCCCTGATTGGGAAAATCAGCCTGATTTTAAACTCCGCCGGATCAGTTCACCACGCTTCCGTCCCGAATTTCATCGCTGGCGCGCTTCAGAATCATATCGCCCGGCTGCAGCGGCCCGATGACCGGCACCAGGTCTCCGGCAGGCGCTCCTTTGGCTACGTTCACCCATTGGGCCTTGCC
>DATJFH010000022.1:0-7597 GCA_035495815.1 Bryobacteraceae bacterium | reverse complement strand
CCCGTCACGCTACTGGCCACCGTATCGGAGTAGGTATAGCTCAGATTCGATCCGCTTTCGAGCCAATCGGTGGTGAATGACAGCTCGGCCGCGGTCTTGTCGCTTCCGGCCACGTTGACCACCGTGCCGGTGGAGTCGGCGCCGATGCCACTCTGGGCGAACACAATCTGGAACTGGACTTTGTATGTCCCGGTGACGGTGGCCGGTCCGGAGACGGTGATCGGGCTCGCCGGCGACGACGGCGGCGTTGTGAGCACGTAGCGCTTACGATTCACGCTGCTGTCTACCGGGTCCGAGTACGAATAAGTCAGACTCGATCCGCTGTTGAGCCAGTCGGTGGTGAATGGCAGATCGGCCGCGGTCTTGGGGCTTCCGGCGACGGTAACCACCGTGCCGGTAGAGTCGGCGCTAATGCCGCTCTGCGCAAAGATAATCTGGAACTGGGCTTTGTACGTCCCGGTCACAATCGCCGCCTCGGAGACATTGATCGGGCTCGCCGGTGAGGGCGCCGGAGTGCTTAGCGCGTAGCGCTTGCCCGTCACGCTGCTGGCCACTGGATCGGAATACGTATAAGTCAGACTCGATCCGCTGTCGAACCAATCCGTGAATGGCAGAGCGCTGGCGGTCTTGTTGTTTCCGGCCACGTTGACCACCGTGCCGGTAGAGTCGGCGCCGATGCCGCTCTGCGTGAACGTAATCTGGAACTGGACTTTGTATGTGCCGGTCACAGTCGCCGGTCCGGAGACGCTGATAGGGCTCGCCGGCGACGCCGCCGGAGCCGTGAGCGCGTAGCGCTTTCCCGTCACGCTGCTGGTCACCGGGTCCGCGTAGCCGTAAGTCAGATTCGATCCGCTGTCGAACCAATCACTGAACGGCAGGACGTTGGCTGCCTTGGGACTTCCGGCCACGTTGACCACCGTGCCGGTAGAGTCGGCGCCGATGCCGTTCTGCGCGAACGAAATCTGGAACTGGGTCTTGTATGTCCCGGTGACGGTGACCGGTCCGGAGACACTGATCGGGCTCCCCGGCGAGGGCGCCGGAGTCATGAGCGCGTAGCGCTTGCCTGTCACGCTGCTGGCTACCGGGTCAGAGTACGAATAATTCAGAGTCGATCCGCTGTCGAGCCAGTCGCTGGTGAATGGCAGATCAGCCGCGGTCTTCGCACTTCCGGCCACGGTAACCACCGTGCCGGTGGAGTCGGCGCCGATGCCGCTCTGCGCGAAGATAATCTGGAACTGGACTTTGTATGTCCCGGTCACAGTCGCCGGCCCGGAGACGGTGATCGGGCTCGTCGGCGAGGCCGCCGGAGTCGTGAGCGCGTAGCGCTTGCCCGTCACGCTGCTGGCCACCGGATCCGAGTACGAATAATTCAGACTCGATCCGCTGTCGAACCAGTCGCTGAACGGGAGAACACCCGCTGCCTTGGGACTCCCGTTCACCGTCACCACCGTGTTGGCGCCGGTATCTCCACCGATGCCGCTCTGGGCGAAGGTGAGCTGGAACTGGGTCGTAAAGTTCGCGGTGTATGTAGTCGCAGAGGCGGGGACTGTGATGCTGTGGCTGATGGCTCCGGTATCGCTCCAGTTGTTGAATACATATCGCGTGGTCCCCACCGTCTGCGGCGAAGTGGTGGTGATGGTGTGGTTGCTACCCACAACCCAACTAAAGGTCTGTGGCGCAGTGAGAGGGCCGCCGCCGTCGACGCTGATCTGCCGGCCGGCAGGCGAAGTAGCGACAGTAATGGAGACCGTGGGGGCTGAATTGAACGTGACGGTCAACGACGGATTTGCGTCCAACACGGCGGAACACGGGTTCGTCGTGCCCGTACACGTGGAGGAACTCAGATTGGCGGCAGAACTCCAGCCCCCGAAGGTGGATCCAGGAGCGGCGGTCGCATTGAATGTCACGGTTGCCTCGCTGTGAGACGTCGTGATGTTGGGCAAACACGTAGCGGAAACGGTCTGCGAGCTGGCATTCGTGCCGGTGCCGCCGCACCCACCCGGTGCTTCAACAGTGCCCGTACTCGGGGTGATTGTCACTGAACCGCCGCCACTGCCCTCGAAGGCCAGGAACAGGTTGCGGGCATCCGTAAAGCTCGTCTCCGCCGTAATCCCCGATGGATCCCCGGTCGCGATCAAGTGGAACGAAACACCCAAATCGTGCTCTTCGACGTGATAGACATCCACATTGCTGAACGCGCCGCTGGCGTTGGCCTGCACGTTCACGGTAATGTCGGGGTGCGTAGTCGGGTTCTCATGGATCACCACGTGCACCAGGTCATTCGGTCCAAACCCGTTGCCGGAGAGGTACACGATTTCGCCCGGGTGGTAATCCGGCTTGTCGGTTACTACCGTGGCTACACTGGCCGCGTCCCGCGACGCCGACACCACGCTGCGCCCCGCCATGCCGCCTGCGACCATCAACATGCCCGCGTCCGTAGGAGCCCCGGTAATCTGCGTGCGCCCTGAAGAAAGGTCGCCCAGCTTCTTGAACGTGCCCGCGTAGCGGTTGCCCCACCAGGCGAACTGCTCGGTCGAAGCCAGCGCCTCGCCCGCGGCCTCACCGCCCACCATCACGACAGTATTGTTATGCGGCATCAGAAACGCTTTATGGCCGCGCCTCGGGGAACTCATGGCGGGGCCGGCGGAGAAGGACATCGTCGCGGCGTCGAACAGCTCCGAGCTGGCCAGATCGGCTGCCCCGTCCGAACCGCCGGCAATCAGCACCCGTCCGTTATCGAGCAGTGTGGCCGAGAGGCCCTCGCGCGCTACCATCATCCTGCCGATCGTCCGGATGGAGCCATTGGCCGGATCGAACACCTCAGCCGTGTCGAGCACGGTCCTGCCCTCCCCGCCGATGCCGCCGGCGATCAGCACCCGGCCGTCGCGGAGGAGGCTGGCCGCATGACCCTTGCGGGAAGAACTCATCGCCCCGCTCGCCAGCGAGAAGGCGCCGCTCGACGGATCGAAGATTTCCAGCGTCGCCGACGGCAGGCCGGCCGCTTCGCCACCGGCGATCAGCAGCCGCCCGCCCGCAATCCGGGTCAGGGTGGCTCCCATGCGGGCTTCGCGCATCGACAGGATGCTGCTCCAGGAGTCCGAAGCGACGTCGTAGATTTCCGCTGCGTTAGTCGCGGCGTCGCCGGCCACCCGTCCGCCGGCCACCAGCACGCGCCCGTCGTCGAGCGTCGCGCAAACGTGCTCGCTGCGCGCCGAGCTCATCGGCGAGACCGGGATGGAATCGCCGGCCGCGGTCAGCAATTCAGCCGACGCCAGCGCTCCGCTTCGCCCCTGGCCGCCGGTGGTGAGCATCCGGCCGTCGGATAGAGACACGGTGCAGGCGCCCGCGCGAGCGTCGCTCAGATTGCGACCTTTGATCCATTGGCCGGGGATCCGGGGCTGAACGCGCTGGCCGAGAAACAGCATCGGCGCAGCCATGGCCAGGAGCAGGAGCACGGAAGCGCTGCGAACCAGGCGTTTCTTATCCGAGAGCTTAGAACGAAACATCTTTGATTTCCTCCGAATTAACAACCAATATTCGAAATGATGCGAACAATTCACACCACATTCCCGCCAGTCACACGTCCAGCGATGTGCGACATGGCAATTGCATTCACGTCACGCCTTTGAGCTGCTTTTTTTTATTCGGAGTTCGTGCCTCTACGGTTCTTCTCTGAGGATTTAGCCTTCGGCTAAGGCGTACATTTCAAGCCCATTCATACTCATTGCCTTCCAGCGTCCGCCGACGGACACACGTCCACTGAGGGCCCATTACAGTCGATCAAGTGATTTCTTTCGACTCCAGGGACTAACCTCAGCCAGGCATGCTGGCGTCGGCCCAATAGCACAATCTCCTTAGTAATGACGATAACCGAAAATCGTTGAACTTCCAATCGAAAACTGATGTATTTCACTCTCATCAGTACTGGGACTGTGGTTCTAATCTAGTGATTATCGAGGGAATCTGTAGGGCATTAACCTTAGAATAATCTAAGTGTTTTGCCTGAAGTTTCTTAAGCCCCGCCGGAGCGCTGTTTGGGATAGACTTGATTGGCGATTTTCAGGCCGCGCGGAAGGACGGTCGCGCAACAGTCGGCGGCGCTTCAAAAAGCCGCGCGGAACCCAGGAGCTGACTCCCTGGCTATCGCCTGCTGGTGCGCGCGATGAAAAACAGCGCGCAAGCGCACAAGCACAGGCTGAGGATGAAGCCGAATCCGCCCGGCGTGAAGCGCGACACAATCACTCCCGCGATAGAGACGAAGAAGATAACCCTGCCGGCGCCGGCCAGGAACTCCGCGATGGGCCGCTTGCCATGTCTGACGCTTTTGCCGCAAATAGGGCAGACGCTCTCGTTCTTCGTCAGCAGGCCGTCGCATTCGAGACATCGTTCCATAGCGGATCAGTGAACGGAGGGGTTCGTTGATGGCCACATTAGAATATCTCGGTTGACGGCGAAAATACAGTTAACACGGCAGCCGCCGTTCCGGCATCCTCATCCCGGCGAGCTCCACTTGACGCTGTGATCCGCCGTCACCGCCCACGTTCCCGGCGGCGACTCCAGCCGGAAGAAGGACCACGGGCCCGGAATCCAGGGATATCGCTCGATCACCGATTCGTCCACCTGCACTCCCAATCCCGGCTCGCGCGGCACCACCAGCTCCCCCGCTTCGACCGGCAGCGGCGTTTTCAGGATCTCCGACGCCAGCGGGAACGGATACATGGACTTCACCCTGGCGCTGGTGTAGACCGGATACTCCAGCCACTCCACCACCGGCTCCGGCCAGCAGACCCCGAGGTGCGCCGCCGCCATCACTTCCAGGTCCGTCCCCCAGCTGTGAAACGCGAATCGCAGTCCCTCCCGCGCAATTTCCGAAAACAACCGGCGGCCCATGGTGAAGCCGCCCTGGCAGCAGACATCCATCTGGACATAATCCACCGCGTGGGAAAGGATCAGGTCCAGGTACCGCTCCTCGCTCGGCTCGTGCTCGCCGCCCGCGATCGGCAGATAGTCGCGCTCCTTCAGCTTTTGGTAGGCTTCGTGATCGTCGGGAGGCAGAGGCTCTTCGAGCCACGCCGGCTCGTATTCCGCCATCGCTCTCGCCAGCTGATCCACCGTGTCCGCGCTATAGCTGCGGTCGCCCATGCGCCACCACGTGTGGGCGTCGATCATCAGGTCGAAATCCGGACCGACCGCCTGCCGCATCAGCCGCGCCGCTTCCAGGTCCTGCTCCGGACCGCGGCCCGGGCGCATCTTGTAGGCGCGCAGCCCCAGCCCCGCCACCGCCGCCGCTTCTTCCGCGTAGCCCGCCGGATCCATGTACATCCCCGCGCTGCCGTAAAGACGGATCCGGTCCCGCACGCGGCCGCCCAGCAGCTCGGAAAGCGGGATGCCCTGCGCCTGCGACGCCAGATCGTACAGCGCGACTTCGGCCGCGCAGTAAACCTTGCGCATCTCCATATCGCAGACCGCCTGATCGAAAAACTGGACGCGCAGCGCATCCGGATCCGTCAGCGAGCGGCCTTCGAGAAACGGGGCGACGGCGGTCTCGATCCCCCGGTGTGTGATCTCGCTGCCCGGTCCCGGCGCGTATCCCACCAGGCCCTTGTCGGTTTCGACCCGGATCAGCATGGCGTCCCGCTTCACGATCGTCCGCTCACCCCCGTAAAAGCTCAGCTTCAGCGGCTGTGCAAGAGGATAGGACAGCAGAAAGGACCGAACGCTGGTGATCTTCATTGCAAGTAACTCAGAATAGCAAAAGAACCGCTTGCGCCTGCCCTCCGCCCACTTCGACAATAAGTGCATGAGCCTGCCAATCCTGGAAGGGACCGGCGTCATGGCGTTGCTCCTGAAAGTGACCATCGCTTATGTCCTGGCGCTGCCCACCGGATGGGAGCGCTTCAGGCACGACCGCAGCGCCGGGCTGCGCACCTTTCCCCTGGTTTCGCTCGCCAGCTGCGCCTACATGCTGGCGGCGGCCCTTTCCCCGGTCGGCGAGGAGGCCCAGTCGCGGATCCTGGTGGGCGTGATGACCGGAATCGGATTCATCGGCGGCGGCTCCATCGTCAAGGACGCCAACACCGTGCACGGCACCGCCACCGCCGCCAGCCTTTGGAATATGGGGGCCGTGGGGGTCTGTGTTTCCTACGGCAATTACGGCCTGGCGGTTCTCCTGGCCGCGGTCAATTATTTCTCGCTGCTGCTGCTGACGCCGCTCGAGGAAAAGCTCAAGAGGGAGGGCGATGTCTAAACGGGTCGGAGTCACCTTTCGGAATCCGGAAAAAGTCGTGCCTTACGAGCAGGCGCTGCTCGCGGTCGGAGTGGAGCCGGTGCGCCTTCATCCCGACTCGCCGGGTAGTCTGGAGGGTCTCGACGGCCTGCTGCTCACCGGCGGCACGGACGTCAATCCCGCGCGCTACGGGCAGGAGCCGCACAAGTCGAACGACGAGCCTGATGACCCTCGCGACCGAATGGAGACGGCGCTGCTCGCTTCCGCCCTGGAGCGCGATCTGCCCGTGCTGGCCATCTGCCGCGGCATGCAGTTGTTCAACGTCGCCCATGGCGGCACTCTCGAACAGCACGTGGAAAATCACCGCCGGCCGGGAGTGAGCGGCGCCCACCGCATCGGCGTCGAGCCCCGGACCCGCCTCGCGGACGCCATGGGTTTCGGCTCGCACGTGGTCAACTCGCGGCATCACCAGGTGGTCGGCCGCATCGGCGATTCGTTGCGCGTTTCGGCGCGCTCGGAAGAGGGTTACGCCGAAGCTCTCGAGCGCCAGGACAAGCGGTTTGCGGTCGCCGTGCAGTGGCATCCGGAGGACCTGGTCGCGATCCGCCCCGAAGCCAGGCGGCTTTTTGAAGCCTTCGCCGCATCGCTCGGCGAAAGCAGTTGAGCCCCGCCCCGCCTGCCGATCGGCTGTGGAACCGCGCCCGCCTCGGCGCGGCCGCCGCCTTCGTGCTGTGCGCCTTTCTCCTCGGCTTCCGCAGTCCCGGCCTGTCTCGCGACGAGGCCGTCGGTCTTACCGGCGCCGTGCGGATGTTGACGCCCGGACAGGCATCCTTCGCGCACGACCCGGCGTCCGGGTTCACCTTCGCCGGCCGCTGGTGGCCCCTGATGGCCACGCCGGACCGGGGTCCGCTGCGCGGCTACCTGTCGCTGCTCCCCTTCGCCGCCTATGGAGCGAACTATTCCACCGTGCGGCTGCTGGCCGCCTTGCTCGGCGCATTTGGAATCTGGGGCTTCTCCATCCTGACGCGCGACCTGTTCGGACCGCGGACGGCGGTAGCCGTGAGCTGGATCCTGGCCGTCCATCCCGCCTGCCTCGCGCTCACCTTGTACCGGGGCGGCGTGGGCGAGTGGATGGTCTCGTTCGGCCTGCTGTCGATTGCCCTGGCGCAATACCTGAAAGATCCTGGAGAGCGAACGGCGCTCTGGCTGGGAGTGGCCGCCGGATTCGGAGTCTGGACCCGCGTGGATTTCGTCTGGCTTCCGGCGTCGGCCGCGGCCGCCGGCGCGCTGGCGCTGGGTAAGCGGATCCTCATCCCGCGCCGTCATGCGGCCGTGCTGGCTGCCGGAGCGCTGCTCGGCGCCGCGCCGCTG
>DATJFH010000021.1:0-2190 GCA_035495815.1 Bryobacteraceae bacterium | reverse complement strand
CTGTCCTCTGCGAGTATCACCCTCCACGCCATTGGCATCAGCCTAACCTCAACTAGCATTTCAGGAGCTGTCGAGGATGCGGGCAACGCGAACCCTGATAATGACTTCCGGTATGATTCGACGATCGGCGGCACAGGGGGCTACATTTTCAACTTGAAGACGTCCGGACTGAGCACCGGGAGCTACAATCTGAACTTTCAGGCCAGTACTGGCGCCTCGACGTATTCGGCGCCCTTTCAAGTGAAATAGTGTACAGGCTCGTAGTCGCCATCATAGTTTCAACATCGCGGGATTAGCTGGCCGAGCACAAACTCGCCCGAGAATACCGAGCTTTAGGTTTGTGTCTGTCTGCTCAGCCGGGCGAACTAAGGTTCGCCTGGTTCCCGAGAAGTAAACGCGACCGGCGTAAAAAGCGAGCGAACTGCGCCGCCTGTGTTAATGGTTACCCGTCTGCCTCGCCCGGCGCCTGCGCTATCATGCAGGTCCTTCCGTCCCGAAGTGGGCCCTGGTGGTTCTGGGCAACGCACCGGAACCGTCGGTACAGTACTGCGGGGATAAGTTGCATCGTGGTGCCCGAGACGCGGCTCGCCCTACTCCAACGTAAATCGCCGCACACAAAACGCGTCATTCGGTTTAACGCCGGAAAACACCAGATACATCGTCCGCCCATCCGGACTGATCCATTTCGACGGCAGCCGGTATCCGTGAGTCCCGCCCAGCCCCCAGTTCTCCGTATGGAACGCAGTAGTCCACGGCCCCCACGGCTCGGGCGCATCGAAAATCCCCCAGGCGCCGCCGTGTCCGTAACTCAACGCCATCAGGTACCGCTTAATCCCGGGATTGTAGACGATGTCGAGCCGCTGGCACCCGCCCGGATAGGAAAACACCGGACCACGCTTCTCGATGTCCTTAGTCCAAACCGGTTTCCCGCCGGCGTCAAACCTCTCGAAGAACTCATAGGCCCCGCGGTTCCGCAGGCCGCTCTTCGGAGCCCGAGCCACCGTGACCCCGTCATCAATCCCATAAGCGCTGTTCCCGTCCTGCGAGAAAGTATAAACGTACTCATCCCTGGCCCCCGCATAGTTTTTTCCGAAATTCAGAAAAGCAGGAGACCCGAAGCTCTTATCGAACCGGAAGCCCCATTGCCACGACACCCCATGGTCGCCCGACCATGCGATCTGTGAATTGCCCGCGTTCCGCACCCACATGTAAAGCACTCCGTCCACCATCAGCATGCCGCTGGCCTTGAGACCCTTCTTCCCGTCGCCCAGGCGCTCGCCCGATTCGGAACGAATGTTGATGCCCTGAAACGCGGTCGCATCTCCGGCGACCTTTGCCACGCCCATGCTCAGCTTCGGTCTGATGAACGGCTCGAATCCGAAACCGTCGCCGTAGGAGGTGTACAGATCGCCGTCGTCCGCCCAGGTGATCGGCCAGTTGTCGCTGTCGATCGCTTTGCGGACAATCGTCGACTCTGGATCGAAGGTGATCTTACGAATCACGGCGCTCGGCGGGTAGGGCGCTTTCGGAGCGCGGCCCACTATCGCCTCGACCACCGGCCGGAACAGGATGCTCGCCCGGTCGACATTCAGGTCCCCTCCGTTGCGCACTACCACCAGGTTCAGGCTCGGGACCACCAGCAGGGTCTGGTCGCCTGCGCCAAGGCCGGCGAACGCATCGCGCGGAACGCCTTGCCAGAAGCCGTCCATGTTGATGTGCCAGCAAAGCGCGGAAGCGGCCCGAGGCTCCTCCTTCATCCGGTCGGGAATCGCCGTGCCGCCGTACGCGACCATTTTTTCGATCCACTCGCCACCTACAATCCGCCGGCCGTCCCAGGTCCCTCTCTGCAGGAGCAGTTGGCCCACTCGCGCGGTCGCCCGCGGGGTGAATCCGCCGCCGCCCCAATTGGCAACTACTTTGAGCCCATCGAGATCTGTAGCCTCACCATACCCGATCGACCAGTCCGACTGCGGGATGCCAATCGGCGTGAAGATTCTCGTCTCGAGCAGCGTCCGGATATCCGGCTCCGGCGCACCGCGCAGACTCGCCGTCACCGCGTAGGAGAGCGCCGCCATTCCCGTGTTGCTGTAGTGGTAACGCGTTCCAGGTGGAAAAATCACCGGCGCCTGGTACAGCGAGATCGTGAACGGGTCCGGTTTCCTCTTCCAGAAATCGCCCATCCAGCCGGGC
>DATJFH010000020.1:0-19067 GCA_035495815.1 Bryobacteraceae bacterium | reverse complement strand
CGCTCTTTGAATTCGATAGTCTTGGCTGCCAGGTCGATATCGGATAGTTGCTGAATTTCAGACTCGAGGGCATTGATGGCCGTAATCTTCGGACGCAGCGCTTTGACGTCACGCTCGTTCTGAGTGCCGAAAATCTTGGCGAGAACTGCATCTATCATAATAAATCTCGATTTCGGCGCTTCACGCCATCTTCTATTTTAGCGCAGACGGTGAGACGGCCATCGTGGCGCCGTCCGCCTCAGAAGCGTCTGCGGCCGTGACTGGCTGCCCCACGGTTGCAAACCAGGAGCAAGGAATGCGATGCTGCCCTTACCAATGCGATCCCTGCTTGCGCTGTTGCTTCTGGCCTCGCCCGGGACGGCCGCTTTTCGTGCTTCGGCCGTCAAGGTAGATATCACGCCGCCGGGGCCTCAGTGGCTTTTGGGATACGCCGCCAGGAAATCCACCGGGGTGCATGACAGGATCTTCCATCGCATCGTGGCCATGGACGACGGCGCCACGCAGTTTTACCTGGCTGCGACCGATGTGTGCCTGTTCTCGCCGGAAGTCTACGACGAAGTCGCCCGGGACCTGAAGCGCGAAACCGGCATCGACCGTGCGCATTTCTGGTGGACCGTGACTCACACCCATTCGGCCCCCGAAGTCGGACCGCCGGGCATTTACAAGGTCCTGCTGGCGGGGCGCTCGGACCACGATTGGGATCGTGAATATACCAGGTTCATCAGGACATCGCTGATCGAAGGCATCAAGCAGGCGAAGGCCCGGCTGGAACCGGCGCGGCTGGCGGTCGGGACCGGCCTCTCCCGCGCCAATATCAACCGCCGGGCGCGCGACGTGAACGGGCAGATATCGCTGGGGCTCAATCCCGACGGGCCGGTCGACCGCCAGATCGGGCTGATTCGCCTGGAGAAGCCGGACGGTTCGCCGGTCGCGCTGGTGGCCAACTACGCCATGCACGGCACGGTGCTTGGCGGAAAGTATCTGGAAATCAGCGGTGACGGACCGGGCGTAGTGGCCGCTTATGTGGAACAGAAGTTGGGAGCGCCGATGCTTTACGTGAACGGCGCCGCCGGAAATATCGCGCCGATTTACACCGTCGCCGAGAACCCCAGGAGCGGCCACCTGACCGAGTTCAACGTGCTGCTCGGAGACCGGATTCTGGAGGCGCATCGCGCCCTGGCCGCGGGGACAGCCGATGTCAAGCTCCAGGCCATCGCGAACGTCATCGAGACGCCGCGGAAGAGTGGCCTGGGCTGGCCCGCGGAATTGGCGGAGTACTCGCGGATACCCAGCGCCGGGACTCCGCTGGTGCGGCTTCCGGTTCGATTTCTGCGGCTCAACGACACCGTCGTGTGGGCGGCGCCGGTTGAGCTGTTCTGTGAGATCGCGATGAAGGTGCGGTCGGAATCGCCTTTCGCCCACACGTTCTATTTCGGATACGCCAACGGCTGGCTGGGGTATCTGCCGACGGCGAAGGCGTTCGGCGAAGGTGGATACGAACCCCGTACGTCGCCATTCAGCGAGCAGGCGGAACGGGATCTGACGGAGGGTGTGACAGCCTTTCTCAGCGGACTGCCGCGTTAGCGCGCCTAAGGCGCTTCGAGGTCACGTGTAGCGGGTCCCCGAAGCACCTTCCCTTCCGTATCGAATCGCGAACCGTGGCAGGGGCAGTCCCAGGACGATTCCGTCGAATTCCAGGACACGATGCATCCCAGGTGTGGGCACGCGGCGGAGCGCTCATGAAACTGTCCGTGTACGTCCCGGTAGACGGCGACCTTCCCCAAGCCCCGGCGGACCACCGCGCCATGGCCGGGCGCGATGTTGTCCTCGGACGGCAACTCGCCGGGCGTAAACCATTCCAGCAACTCGGAAACCACTCCCGCGTTCTCGCTCAGATACTCGGAAGCCGCCCGGGCCGTGATGCGGCAGGGGTCATATATCGACGCCCAGCTGTTCTTCCGCCCGCGAATCAGGTCGCTCAGAAGAATGCCCGCGATGGCGCCGTGTGTCATGCCGTGGCCGGAATCGCCCGTGACGATGTACACGTTTTGCTCTACGTTGTCCCTTCCGATCAGGGCCAGGCTGTCGGCGGGCTCGCACACCATTCCCGACCAGCGATACAGGATCTCTTCGATGGGAAAACGTTTCCGTGTCCACTCCTCCAGCCAGCGGAAGCGCTGCTCTCCGTCATCGGCTTCCCCCTGCTTGTGGTCTTCGCCGCCGGCGATCAGGACGTCGCCGCCGCCGGCCTGGCCGGGCGTGCGCGCGCTGCGGAGGCGAACGTAATGGTAGGGATCCTGCGTATCCCAATACAGAGCTCTGGGGACGGCGTCCCAGGGGATCCGCGCCCCAATGACATAAGTTCGATACGGACCCTGCCGCGAATGGATGGTCAGGTTGTCGTGAATCGGCGTGTTGGTCGCTACGACGACCGCCTTGGCGCGCACAGTGTTGCCCTGGAGAGTCCGCACGTGCGGCCGTGTGCCGCCGGTGACATTTGCGACCCTCGTCCTGGTGAAGATCCTTCCACGGCCTCGGGTGACCGCTCCGGCCAGGCCCCCGAGGTAGGCGAGAGGATCGAACTGGGCCTGGCCGGGAAAGCGGAGGCAGGGACCGGTCTTGAATCCGGGCAGGGGCGCATTGTCTACCCAACCGCAATTCAGGCCCGCGCGGAGGGCGGCGTTCAGCTCCCGGTCCAGCTCGTCGAGCGGCTGGTCCGGAGAAACGAACAGATAGCCGTCCAGGCGGACGAAGTCGCATTCGATCCCTTCCCGCGCGGCTGTCTGCTCGATGGTGTCAATCGCCGCGGCGTGGCTCTCCCGGGCCAGCGCGGCGCCCTCCCGGCCGAACAGGCGCTCGAGCTCGTAATAGCGGTCGTCCAGGACATTCGAGAGGTGAGCGGTGGTGCGCGAAGTCTCTCCGCGGACGATCAAACCGGCTTCGAGCACCACGACGGACACGCCTTCCTGCAGCAGCTGGTAGGCTGTCGAGAGTCCCGCGATTCCGGCTCCGACAATGCACACGTCGGTTTCCAGATCCTCGGACAGCGATTCATACCGGGGCACATCCGATTCGGCCATCCAGACGGAAGAGGTCTTACCGTAGTTCGCTTGGAACATATGCTCTCGTAAACGGCTGGCGTCCTGAAACGGCTAGCTGTTGCGCCAGCCTCGGACAAATGCCGCTTCAGCGACCTCCATCTCCTCGCGGCTGCGTTCCAGTTCCGTGTCGTCCATGGCATTCGGAGTCCACTGATATTCCTCCCGCTCCTCTTCGCGTCGGCGGGATTCCTTGGCCCGGCTGTCGGATTGGGTCTGCAAGACACTGAATGTAAAGCCTATTAAGCCGCGTTGGATATTGTCCATCATCCTGAAAACGGAACCCAGAGGCTCGCCGAACTGCTGGATGGTGGCGTGCGTTACGGATTCGAACGCCTTGACGGCGGGACTCCGCAAGTCGTCGCTTTTCCCGGGTAGCACGATATTCTGCGCCTGTTTCAACCCAAAAAAAGGGATCGACAGCGAATAGCTGAACAGCGCCTTAGTGAATTCCCGCATAGGCCTGCTATATCACCTCTGCGTGAGTTGAGGCAATTCGTCCTCCGTCCCGATTCCGGTGATGCGGCTTGCGTCGCCTCCCCGGGCGCCGGGGGTGGCTGGTAAGAATGACCCGCTGCCAGGACTTTTTGAAACAGCGGCCCGGCCGCTCCACGTCAGAACAAAAGTTTCAATCCGAACTGAACCTGCCGCGCGGAATTCGACGTGCCCGTAATCTGCCCGAAGGCCACCGCGTTGAAGTTCTGGTTGGGATCGGCGAAGCTCGGCGAGTTCGTCAGATTGAATGCCTCGGCCCGGAACTGCAGCGACATCCGCTCCACCAGGGCGAAGTTCTTGAACAGGGAGAAGTCCAGATTCTTCGCTCCCGGTCCGCGGACATCCGGCAGCGTCCGGCTGACATTGCCGAACGTGAACGGCGCAGGCTGCGTGAACGCCGAGGTGTCGAAGTATTTGTTCAGCCGGTCTTTCACCGAGCCGGGCAGCGCCGCGCTCTGTCCCTTGCTGTTCGGACGCAGCACGTTGTTTCCCGAGTTGGATGAATTGGTCGTGGTCAGCGCCAGCGGATCCCCTGTCTGCAGCGTGACGATGCCGTTCATCTGCCAGCCCCCCACGAACGCATCGACCACGCGGTTCATCCCCGAACCTAATTTCCGTCCACGGCCCACCGGCAGCTCATACACGAAGCTGGCTACGAAGCGCTGCGAAATATCGTTGGCCGAAATCGAGCGTTCGGCGTGGCGGTCGTAGATATTCTGTATGTTGGCGTTGCGCCCCAGATTGGAGATGATCGAGAAATCGTCGATCAGCTTGGCGTCCGTGTAGGAGACCAGCAGGTTCAAGCCGCTGTTGAAGCGCTTCTCGATTTTAACCTGTAGAGAATGATAAATCGAGGACGCGCCGGTCCAATAGAGCGGGTTGATGGTGGTGAATTGAGGGAACGCGCGAAGGAGGAAGCTCTGCGGAATGGTGGCGGTGGCCAGCGGACCGCTCGTGATGATCCCGAAAAACGGATTTCTCACCTGGGACTGCAACTGCGTGCCCGCCTTGAGCTGCTCGGCGCTCAACTGGTTCAGATTTGCCGTGCCTTCGCCCGTCTGAGTCAGATGGAGCCCATGGCTGCCCACATATCCGGCTTCGACCAGCAGATTCCCCGGCAATTGATGCTGAATGTTGAAGCTCCAGTTCTCGCTGTAGGGAACCACATAATCGCCTTTGAGGCTGGCGCTGACGCTTGAACCGACCGCGGTCAGCAACCCCAGGCTGTTGCCGACGACCGGCGTGAAGCCGTCCGGAAAAGGGTTGCGAAGGTAATTGAGCGGGGTGACGCCATCCTGGCTGCCGATGAACTGGGTATCGGCGCGATAGCCGAAGTTGCCCACCGTGCCGCCCGCGGCGCGCAGGGACGGCGCATAGAAGATGCCTCCGCCCCCGCGGATCACGGTGTTCCTCGCCACCTGATACGCGAACCCCAGCCGCGGAGCGAGATTGTTCCTGTCCGTCTGGAACTGCTGCGGGCTCACACCATTCACGCCCGCGAAAACCAACCCGCCCTTGAGACCCGGCAATCCCGCGGGGCCGGCCAGCGGCGAGGCCACACCGGCGTCGAAGACGTTGACCCGGTTGTAGCGTTCGTGGCGGGGAACTTCGAGCTCGTAGCGGAGCCCCAGGTTCAAGGTGAGCTTGCCGGTCACCTTCCAGTCGTCTGAAAAATACCAGGCCCAATAGGTGCTCTGCGTGGAGACGCATTTGAAACAGCGGGTCTGGATCCCGCCGCCGAGCCCGAGCAGCATGGACGCCATTCCGTCTCCGGCAATGGCTGTAGCCGCGTTCGGGTTGGGTCCCTGAGTGAATGTCTTGTCGAAAGTGAAGTTCCCCACCGTATCGGCGACTTCGCTGTTGTTCACTCGCACCAGGCGGGATTCGAAACCGAACTTCAGAAGATGCCCGGTCATCACCTTGCTGTTGTTCAGGCTCCAGTTATGGGTTTCGAAGGCATTTCGCCGGTAGAAGCTGGTTGCTCCGAGGGCGAGGTAGCCGGTGGGCGAAAAGGTCGGGAAGTAGAGACCATCGGCGTTGCCCGCCAGGTAGCTGGGAAAGCCCAGTTTGGTGGGGTCGAAGCCGGCGCTCCGGGGACTGAACGTCAGCAGCGTCCGTCCAAAGCCATACCGGAAGTCGACCAGGAATGTCGGCCGAAAGTTGTAGGTGTAATCGAAGGCCGCATTGTTGGAAATCTGGGGCTGGTAGGAGCCGCCCTCGGCGACTTCGATGTCGGACGGAAACCGCCTCGGCAGTCCCAGATCGTAGTTGCGATGCGAGACGCGCAGGAAGAAGCGGTTCTGGTCGTTGATATTCTCATCACCCTTGATGTCGAACGAATTGCTGTTGGTGGGTTGAGACCCCGGCAGAGCCAGATTGTTGGTGCCCCCTGCGTTGTCCGGTGGACGGTTGGGCAGCGGGTAGTATTTCACGACATTGCGCGCGACCGGATCGATGCGCGAGCCTGGAATCACGTTGCCGGGAAACGCGGTCCGGACGAAGGCCGCGCCGGATCGGGTGGTGGTCGCCGGATCGTAGATGTTGACCAGGGCGCCGGCTGAGTTCACGGTCTTCGAAAAGTCGCCAGCGCGCTGCAGTTCGGTGGGCACGGTATTGGTGAGGTTGCTCTGCGACCGCTCGCGCAAGCCCTCGTAATCGGCGAAAAAGAAGGTCCGGTTGCGGCCGTTGTAAAGCTTCGGAATCAGCACCGGACCACCCACCGCAGCGCCGAACTGGTTGCGCTTGAAATTCGTCCGCTCCAGACCGCGCTGGTTGGCGAAATAACCGTTGGCGTCCAGTTTTGAATTGCGCAGGAATTCGTAGACCGAGCCGTGCAACTGGTTGGTACCCGATTTAAAGACCAGGTTGATGATTCCTCCGCTCGACCGCCCGAACTCGGCGGAGTAGCTGTTGGTCTGCACCTTGAATTCCTGCACGGCATCCACCGACGGGAACACCGTAAAACCCTGGATCGGATTCACCAGCGGGGGCGAGGAGGGAATCCCGTCGGCGAGGATCTCGTTCGCGCCGGGCCGCCCGCCGTTGATCGAAATGTTGGCCTGGTTGAACTGCGAGGCCACGTTGCCGATCACACCGGGCGCGAGAAACACCAGCGCGTACGGATTGCGGGCGTTCAACGGCAGATTGGTGATGCTGCGATTCTCGATCACCTGGCCGAGGGCGGAGCTCGAGCTTTCGAGCAGCGGCGCTTCGCCCCGGATCTCGACTGTCTCAGTGACGGAGCCGACTTCGAGCGTGAGATCGACGCGCGCGGTCTGGTTCACCTGGAGCACGATCCCGCTGCGATCGACCTTCTTGAAGCCGGAGGCTTCGATGACGATGGAGTACCGCCCCGGCTGAAGGGAAGGCGCGATGAAGCGGCCGTCGGACCCGCTTTCGACGCGCGTGACCACGCCGGTATCGGCATTCACGATCCGGACGTGGACTCCCGGCACGACCGCGCCGGTGGCATCTTTAATCTCCCCCTCGAGCGAAGCGGTGATGGTCTGGGCAAGAACCGAAGCAGCGGCGAGCAGGCACACGAACAGCGACCGGGCAAGAACAGACATGGCAAAAACTCCTCAACGAATTCCACAGGCCGTATTCCACGGGGCCGGCAAACTATCGGATCTTAACCGCGCAGATGCTCCGCCAGCCAGACGATGTACTTCGCGTTTCGCCTGCGCACTTCGGCCAGCATGTCCGCCGGGATCTCGTCCAGCTTCTCCTTGAAGAAGCGGTGATCGCCGTCCGGCGAGTTCACGTCGCGACTGCCCACCAGGTTGCCGAGCCAGAAGACCAGGAACAGATTTCCGTCCACGCGCCCCCGTTCCGCGTCGCCCAGGTAGTTACCGGTATACTGGGCGGCCAGTTCGCTCTCGGCTCCAAACGCGCCCTTGGACGCGAACTCGTTGGTGCGGTCCACCATGCGCTCGAACAGCATGCGCCAGCGCGAACCCGGTGGCTGCTCGGACAGCACGTCGAACAACTGCAACTGCAGTTCGCCCGAGATCTTGTAGTTGACCCTGCCCGACGTCGCCTTGCCGATGCGCTCCAGCGCCCCGGGCTGCTTTCCGCTGCCGGAATGGATGCTCAGCGTGCCCTGGAAATGTCGCGCCACCGCGGCCAGCTCCTTCACACGGGCGCCCAGCTCTTCGAGCGGCTTGCCGTCGTACTCGGCCCTCACCCGCGGCAGCAGCTCCGGCCACATCTTGTGATGGGCGTACTTCTCGAGCGCCTCGACGGTCTCCGGATACGCCTGCCGCTTCTTGAATCCGAGATTGGGCGGCACCAGCTGCGCGGGCCGTCCCCGCTGCTTCAGCCAGTGCATGTAAAAGATCATCTCGGCCGGCGTGGTCAGCGTCTCGGCTTCGTCGATCGACGGCTCGAAATCGAACGAGCGCGTCTGGGCTTTGATGGTGTCATACAGGTCCTCGTTCAGCTTGAGGCTCTGCCCGAACTTCACCGCCAGGCGACGCACGTCTACGTCCGGCAACTGGTACTGATATTCGCCGGTGACGAAGCGCTTCGAGAACTCCTCCAGAATCCAGGCGCGCTCGGCGGCGGTGAACAGCTCATGGAACTTCTCGTCGACGGTGGTATCGTCCCAGGCCTGCGGATGGCGCGTATCCGCTTCCAGAATGAAGAGGCGCGAGGTGTCCGTCGTGAACTTGGTAAAGCCCGCGGCGTGACGGATGGCCTCCTTGGCCGCCTCCACCGAGCGGGCGATCTCCTCCGGTGTATTGCCGGAGACGATAAAATGGTCCGCCTCCGCGTTGTATCCTTCGCGCCAGCCGGCGCGGATGGCCGCCCACAAGCCCGCATGATACAGATGCCGGATGGACACCCGCGTGTGACCGGCCGCCGTGGGATTCTCGCCGTCGCGCGCGGCAATGGCGTCATCCACGGTCATTTCCCGGGTCGCGGAAAGCTGCACGGTGGAGGCCATGTTCACGCCCGTCGACTTCAGAATCGTGCGGAAGGCCTCGAAGGCGGCCGGCAGGCTGATCTCCGGATGCCGGTTGCCGACGGCGATGGCGGGCCGCGCACCCTGCGGCCGGGGCAGAAACGCGCGGTCGATCTGCTGAGCGTATTTGCCGACGCTTTCCCAATCGCGGGAGGAGAACGGGATGGAGTTCACCACGATCTCCCGGCCGCTGGCGCGCATGCGTCCGATGAGCAGCGCCTTAGGGAAGACGCCGCTCGTCGGCGCCGAGGCCGGCGCCATGTGCAGGAGCAGCGGCTGGCCGTCGCGCCCGTCGACGGCGAGGTAATAAGACGACGGATGCACCGGGTCCTTGGCCAGCGAGCCGAAATAAGGCTTGATAGTCTCGAGCTGCAGACCGGCGGCGCGGCCGGCGAGGCGATTGCGCATATCCTCGGTCAGCGGCTTATCTTCGACGTGGGAAAAAATCATTTCGGCCAGCGAAGCGGCTTCACCGGCCTTCAAGGGCAGATCCAACGGCACAGGAGTCACCGTAATATTCTATGCCGAGCGGATGGCCGGTGGTGGACTACAGCTTCAGACCTTTTAAATAGGTTCGAAAGGATTCGCCCAGGTCATGGCGCTGAAGGGCAAATTCCACGGTCGCCTTCAGGAAGCCGAGCTTGTCGCCGGCGTCGTACCGGGTCCCTTCGAAGCGATAGGCGTAAACCGGACGGCTGTGGAGCAGTTGCTTGAGCCCGTCGGTGAGCTGGATTTCGCCGCCCGAGCCGGGCTGAACTTCGTGCAGGCAGCTGAAAATATCCGGCGTCAGCACGTACCGGCCGATGATGGCAAGGTTGGACGGGGCGTCGGACGCCTTCGGCTTTTCCACCATGTCCCGGATACGAAAAACGCGATCCTTCGACCCGTTGTGGAACACCCGCTCGGCGTCGACGACGCCGTAGGAAGAGAGATTCTCCCGCGGAACCTCCATCACCGCCAGCACCGGCGCGGTGAAAAATTCGTGGATGTCGAGCAACTGGCGCAGGCACGGGATATCGGCGTCGATCACATCGTCGGAAAGGACCACGGCGAAGGGCTCCTCGCCCACCAGTTCCCGCGCCCGGAGCACGGCGTGTCCCAGTCCGAGGGCTTCCTTCTGACGGATGTAGGCCACGTCGATCATGTCGGAGACGTTGCGAACCACCGACAACAGCTCCCGCTTGCCGCGCGATTCGAGCAGCTGTTCGAGCTCGAAGCTGACGTCGAAATGATCCTCGATGGCGCTCTTTCCCCTTCCGGTAACGATGATCATGTTCTGGATCCCGGAATGAATGGCTTCTTCCACGCCGTACTGGATGAGGGGCTTGTCCACCAGGGGCAGCATCTCCTTCGGCTGAGCCTTGGTGGCGGGAAGAAAGCGGGTTCCCAAACCCGCGGCAGGGAAGACAGCCTTTCGTACTTTGGCCAGCATACTCTCTCAAGTGTCCGTGAGCGCATTCAAATGCGCAACAGGGAAAGTTTTGGTAATTTATACTACATCCGCCATGACGAACGCGCGCGCCGAAATGGCCCGGGAACTGTTTCAAAACGGCTACCAACTGCAAATGCAGGGTGAATTCGATCTGGCGGCGCAGTTCTACCAGCGCTCGATCGAACTCCATCCCACAGCCGAGGCCCACACGTTTCTCGGCTGGACCTATCATTACCAGGGCAAAGTGGACGAAGCCATTGAGGAGTGCAAGAAAGCCATCGCCGTCGATCCGACCTTCGGCAATCCATACAACGACATCGGCGCCTACCTCATCGAGCGCGACGAGCATCAGCAGGCGATTCCATGGCTGGAGCAGGCCATCGCCAGCAAACGGTACGAAGCTTACCACTACCCCTGGTACAACCTTGGCCGCGTCTACGTCGCCCAGGAAATCTACAACAAAGCCCGGCAGTGTTTCCAGAAATCCCTCGAAATCGAACCCGGCTACACGCTTGCCGAAGAAGCGCTAAAGAAACTGAAACTGCTTTTGCAATAGAGTTACCGTTTCCTTTGTTACGCTAGGCAATGAATGAATGAAGCTCAACTGCGCGCGCTGATGGAGCAGGTACGGACAGGCGCCGTCGACGTGGATGCGGCCCTGGCGCGGCTGCGGCACATGCCGTTCGAGGACCTGGGCTTCGCCAAGGTCGACCACCACCGGGCGCTGCGCCACGGAATGCCGGAGGTGATCTTTGCCATGGGCAAGACGCCGGAGCAGGTGGCCGCGATCGGGGCGCGCCTTTTGCAGCACGCGCCGAACGTGCTGATCACCCGCGCCGATCCGGCGACCGCGGAGTACGTTGCCGGGCGGCTTTCCGGCGCGGAATACTTTCCGGCATCGCGCGCGATCCGGATCTGGGGCGACCGCACGCGCTTCGGCAAGGGCAGGATCACGGTCGTCTGCGCGGGCACGAGCGACATCCCGGTGGCCGAGGAAGCGCAGATCACGGCCGAGATCATGGGCAACGAGGTGGAAACCATTCATGACATCGGCGTGGCCGGCATCCATCGCCTGATGAGCAACCGGGAGCGGCTGACCGAGTCGCGGGTGATCGTGGTCTGCGCGGGAATGGAGGGGGCGCTGCCGAGCGCGGTGGGCGGCCTGGTATCCTGCCCGGTGATCGCGGTTCCGACCAGCGTCGGATACGGCGCCAGCTTCCAGGGGCTGGCGGCGCTGCTGGGGATGCTCAACAGCTGCGCCAGCAACGTGACGGTGGTCAATATCGACAACGGCTTCGGAGCCGGATACGTCGCCAGCCTCATCAACCGGGTTTAAAGGGGGAGACATGGCTTTTTGCACGAATTGCGGATCGGAGATGGGCGGGAGCGCCCGGTTTTGCACCAACTGCGGCCGCGCATTGAACGGCGGAAGCGTAGGCGTAGCCGAGCCCGCGGCCGTCCGGCCGCTCGAATACAGCATTCAGGGCGACAACCTTCAGGTGGCCCGCATCATTCTCAGGCCGGGTCAGGAAATTTACGCCGAAGCCGGCAAGATGGTCTACAAGACGGCCAACGTGCGCTGGGAGACGCGGATGAGCGGCGGCTCGATCGGCGACAAGATCCTGGGCGCGCTGCGGCGGACCGTGATCGGCGAGTCCGTGTTCCTGACGTATTTTCGCAGCGACGGGGAGGGTGAAGTGGGCTTTGCCGGCAACTATCCCGGCAAGCTCACGGTGTTCGACCTGGAACCCGGACGAAGCGTGCTGGCTCAGCGGGACGCGTTCGTGCTGGCGGAGAGCACGGTGCAGCTCAACGTCGCGCTGGTGAAGAAGCTGGGCGCCGGATTTTTCGGAGGCGAGGGCTTCATCCTGGAAAAGTTGACCGGTCCAGGCAAGGTATTCATTCACGGCGGCGGCGATTTCGTGGAGTTCAGCCTCAATATCGGAGAGGTGCTGCAGGTGAATACGGGCTGCATCGTCGCCTTCGACGAATCGGTGGGCTACGACATCCAGATGGCAGGCGGAATCAAAACGGCCATTTTCGGAGGCGAAGGGCTGTTCATGGCGACACTGACCGGGCCCGGCCGCGTGGTGGTGCAGAGCATGACGCTCGAAAAGCTGCGGAGAGAACTGGCGCCGGCGCGGATGGGCGGCGACGAGCAGAGCCCACTCGGGAGTCTGGGCGGGATCCTCGGCAGCGAGGACTGACCGGCTGCCGGCCGCGTGGCAAGAGAATTGCTAGGCAGCAGGGGTCCAGGGTCTGGCAACGGTAGTGCTGCGGGAATGGCTCAAGGAGTCTCCATGCCACAAGAAAATCTTCAAACCGGAATACGGCGAACCAGATTACAGAACGAATCCGAGGAGTACCTCGCCAAACGGGAGGAGCTCCGCAAGGCAGAGATCGATTCCATGAAGCAGCGCGAACGGGTTGCGGAGCTCCGCCGGCAGCTTCCACAGGGCGCGGCGATCAAGGACTACACCTTCATCGAAGGTCCGGCGGATCTGAACGCGGGGGACACTCCGACCCGAGTCGTCCATTTGAGCGAACTGTTCACCGGGCCCAATCGCTCCCTGGTGATTTACCAGTTCATGTACGGCAAGCGGCAGACCAGCCCGTGTCCGATGTGCACGCTCCTGATTGACGGGCTGAACGGCGTGGCCCATCATCTGGCCCAGAACGTGGACTTTGCCATCGTCGCGGCCGCCGATCCGCCGGAATTCCGGGCGCACGCGCGGAGACAGGGCTGGAGCAGCCTGCGGCTCCTGAGCACCGGCGAAGGCAGCACCTTCAAATACGATATGGGCGGGGAAGACCGGCAGGGGAATCAGGACTCCACCGTATCGGTCTTCACGCGCGACGGGGACGGCATGCTGCGGCACTTTTACAGCGCTCATCCGCAGATGGCGCCGGACATCAAGGAGCGCGGTCTCGATCTGCTGACACCGGTGTATAACATCCTGGACCTGACTCCCCAGGGGCGGGGAGACTGGTACGCGTCACTGGATTACGCTCCCAGGATCAGCACGGCGCGCGGGTAGCCACGGCCGGCGGCGATCCGGAACGCTGCCGCGAGAGCAGGCCGGCGGGGTCATGCTATGTTGGGTCGCGATGACCCGACGGCAATGGCTCTACTCGGCGGCGGCGCTGACTGCGCCGCAGCGGCGTCCCAACATCCTGATCGTGCTGGGTGACCAGCTTCCGGCGTACGCGCTCGGCTGCGCCGGCGATCCGAACGCGCGGACACCGAATCTCGACCGGCTGGCCGGCGAGGGCGCGCGCTTCGTGAACGCCGTCTCCAACTGCCCGGTCTGCACGCCTTTCCGCGCCATGCTCCAGACGGGCCGCTGGCCGCTAACGACCGGCATGATAGCCAACGATCTGCGGCTGCCGGAGAGCGAGTACACGATGGCCGAGGCCTTGCGCGAGGCCGGATATCAGACCGGCTACATCGGCAAGTGGCATCTCGACGGGCCCGAGCGCTGGGCGTTCACGCCTCCCGGACCGCGGCGGCAGGGCCACCAATTCTGGGCCGTGAACAACTGCAGCCACAGCTACATGAACACCTTCTACTACCGCGATTCGCCGACACCGATTCCGGTAAAGGAGTACGAACCCGCGGTCCAGACGAGGCTGTTCCAGGAGTTTCTGCGGAAACGCAACACGGAGGCGCCCTTTTTCATGACGATCTCCTGGGGGCCGCCGCATCCGCCCTACGCCCAGATTCCCGAGGCGCTGCGGGTCTTCCGTCCGGAGCAGATCAAGACCCGTCCGAACATGCAGTCTCCGGACCTGCAATCGCTGGCCGATTTCTACTCGCAACTGGCGGCGATCGACGGCGAGATGGGCCGGCTGCTGGGCTCGCTCGACACCGCAGGGATCGCCGGCGACACCATCGTGCTGTTCAGCGCCGATCACGGCGACATGCTGAGCTCGCACGGAAAAAAGGACAAGCAGATCTGGTACGACGAAGCGGTCAACATTCCGTTCCTGCTGCGGTATCCGGGGCGCATCCGGGCGGGTACGAAGCCGCGAACGATGGTGAACGTAGTCGACGTGATGCCGACGTTGTTGTCACTGGCCGGCGTAGCGATTCCGAAGAGCGCTGAAGGGAAGGATCTGTCACCCGTGCTGGAGGGTATCGAATCGGCTGGACAAGACGCCTCCCTGATCGCCAACTATATGCCCTTCGCGCGCCAGGCGTTCCAATATCCGGAGTGGCGCGGCGTCCGGACCGCCACCCACACTTATGTGGAGACGCGGAAGGGGCCGGCCGAGCTGTATGACAACCGGCGGGATCCGTACCAGATGAAGAACGTGGTCGGCGCGCCGGAGCATTCCCGTCAGCAGTCCCAACTGGCGGGCCGGCTCGAGCAGATGCTCAAACAGACCGCCGACAGATTCGAGCCTCGCGAGAACTACTGGAAGCGCTATCACCTCGATATCGGAGACAGCGGCGAAGTGAAGTACACGAGCCGGGCGCCAAAGCACTGAGATAGACGAGGGATGCTCCACGGCTGGAGGCGCTCGGGGAGGCTACGCTGGCCGCTCAAGGTGGAATGCGGACAACGCCACGCTACCGATCCGCCGGGGGCGGAATTCCCGAAAGAGACGCCGTGCCCGATCCTGACCGAGCGGCGGGAAGAATTCGCACACTTTTCCGGTGCGGAACAGCGACCGGGTGCGTGAGGCGGCAGGAAAAGGCTGGTCGAATCAGGGCGCGAATCGAGGGTTTCGGCTGATCGTTTTCGAATGTATCTTTTTTCCTTGCGGACTGAAGCCGCCGGAGGTGCTCCAGGATGCGGCGCCAGCCAGGCAACGCCACGCTGCTTGAATGAATCGGGTCCCGCTGCTCTCAAGCCAGCCGGGCTTCCGGGGCTCCCGCTTGTAACCGGATGTGTCCCGCTTTCCGGCGCCTGCTGGCGGCGCGGCAATCGTGGTACTCTATCCGGAACCGGAAGAATCTCAGGAACAAGGGGAGCGAAAATGAAAGCTCGGATCTGTAGTCTCGTATCCATCGTGGTTGTCCTGCTCGCGCTGCCTGTCGCGCCTGCACAAGTGACCACCGCGACTGTCTATGGAACTATTGTGGATGCATCCGGCGCCGCCGTGCCGGGTACGGTCGCCACATTCGTACATGAAGGCACGGGAGCCACCTCAACAGCAAAGTCAAACACGCAGGGCCAGTTTACGGCCAGCTTGCTGCCGGTGGGCTCCTACACTGTCACCCTGGAGGCGAAGGGGTTCAAAGCCAGCAAGCGAACCGGTCTGAGCCTCACGGCGGGTCAGCAATTGGAGTTGGATGTGAGTCTCGACATTGGCAACGTTACCGAAACCGTGGCAGTGTCAGCGGAAGCGCCTATTTTGACGACGACCACGGCCGAGGATCGCAATACCCTCGCCACCACGGAAGTCCGCGAACTGCCGACGCCCCGGCGCGACTGGACGAATCTGCTGCAGATCGGGAACGGCATCACGACTGCCGGGACCGGCGGGTTGGCGCTGAACGGCCTGCCGCCGGCGGGATTCAGGCTCACCGTAGACGGCACGGATGCGGAAGGCGACCCGGAGTTGCCCTCTCTGTCGCTGTATCAGGGGTTCGCCTATATCAAGGGGGTCAGCCTGGAGGCGATTTCCGAAGTGAGCGTGGCCAAGGGAATTGCGTCCGCGGAAATCGCGGGCACCATGTCCGGCAACGTCAACCTGATCACGCGCAGCGGAACCAACCAGTTTCACGGCACGCTGTTTGAAAACAACCAGACCGAGAACTACGCGGCGCGGAATCAGTTCCTCGCCACCAAGCCTCCCCTGGTTTTGAATCAGTTCGGCGGTTCTCTGGGTGGACCGATCATCCGCAACAAAGTATTCTTTTTCGGAGTCTATGAAGGTTATCGCGAGAAGGCGTTTCGCGCCATCAGCGGTAATGTTCCGACGGCGGAATTTCGGGCCCGTGCCATCGCCGCCGTGCCCGCCTACAAGCCCTACATGGACTTGTTTCCGCTTCCCACGGCGGCGGTGCAGCCCGGGGCGGTGACCGGTTTTTACCAGGGCGCTGGAGCGAATGCGTCGCAAGACAATCACGCCGTGGTACGGGGCGATTATCATATCAACAGCGCGAATGTACTCAGCGTGCGATACACGCGGGGCCGTCCTTTTCGGGATGTGCCCAGGGTTACGGTCAACAACCAGACCTACAGCGGACTGAGCGAAGTGGGAACGCTGAGCTTCACCCACATCAGGTCGAGTTGGAGCAATGAATTCCGTTTCGGTTACAACCGGAACGACGTGACGCGTCTCGACAACATTTACACGCTGGGCGTGCCCGGGATTGGCGGCAATCTGGGATTCGGTGACAACGGAGAGACTCTTTTCAAAGGCGGATCGACCAAGTCCTTCGAAAACGTGATTGCATTGACGAAGGGCCGGCACTCGCTGCGGCTGGGAGGGATCTTCCTGCTGCGTAAGAGCGGCCGGTTTAACATCGAGCAGCCCGATATCCGCTACGCCACGGTGGATGATTTCCTCGCAAACCGCGTGCTGCAGGCGCAGGTAAGCTGGGGCGTCAATCCGTTCACCATGACTAACTTCGGTCTCGGAGGATTTGTTCAGGACGATTTCAGGGTGAACCGCCACCTGATCCTGAACCTCGGAATCCGGTATGACTACAACGGCGTGCCGGAGGAGAAGGACAAGCGTCTCTTCAACCGTTCCGGACCTTACGGGTTCGGACCGCTGCGGCCGCCGGATAGCATCTTCGATGCGGACTTCATCAACTTCAGCCCGCGCGTGGGATTTGCCTGGACTCCCGGCCAGAGCAACAAAACCGTGGTCCGGGGAGGCGCGGGATTTTTCGTGAGCCCGCACAACCTTTTCGGCGGGCCGGTAGAGACGGTTCGGAATGCCATAGACGAGCCGAGCCGGTTCATCTTCTCCCGCACGGACGTCGACCGGCTGGGGCTTAAATATCCGATAACAAACGCGAACACGTTACAGTACGTAAAAGATCCGAATGCCCCGTGGTCGAACACGTCAATCAATACGGACTTTCCGAATCCCTACAGCATTCAATGGAACCTGAGCGTTCAGAGGGAGCTCACGCGAGACCTCGCTTTCGAGACAGCGTACGTCGGTAACCGCGGAGTGAAACTGAATATGGTGCGCGACCAGAATCAGGTGGATCGCGTGACTGGAAGGCGCAACCCTGCTTTTGGCCAGTTCCGCTATTACGATACATCGGAGTCCAGTCATTACCACGCCTGGCAATCTTCGATACGGAAGAGGTTCTCGGCGGAATTTCTGGTCAATGGGCATTACACCTACGCGAATAACATTTCCTACAGCGAGGGCGATTTGCTGCTGCCGGCCTCTCCCCAGGACATCAATAATGTCCGTCAGGACAAGGGGCCGACCCCGTACGACGTGCGCCATCGTTTCGTGTCCGATTTTCTGTACGAACTTCCTTTCCTGCGGCTGAGCAAAATGACGGGCCGTGGTTCCCGGCTGCTTTTAGGCGGCTGGCAATTCAGCGGAATTTTGGCTGCTCAAACAGGCCAGGGAGCCCTCCTGACCCAGCCCTCGGCAGTGTCGCAAAGCCGTCCGGACTACGTCTCGGGAGAGCCGGTCAACTCCAACTATCGGGACACGCTGCAATACCTGAACCCCAGCGCTTTCGCCAGGGTTCCGCTCAGCCCCGTCAGCGGGGCCACGATACGTCCGGGAAATATCGGCCGCAACGCGATACGGCGGCCCGGGGCGTGGACGCTCGATCTTGCGCTGGCCAAGAACCTGGACTTCAACGAGCGGGTGCGCTTCCAGTTCCGCGTCGATATGTTCAACTCGCTGAATCACACTAACCTCGGCGGGTTGTCGACGAATATCACGGCTGCCAATTTTGGCCGGTTAACCAGCGCCGGGGCCCGCGGTGTTCAATTGAACGCGCGGCTTAGTTTCTAATCGAGGATGGCGGCGGCGACCATTTCGAGCGCCCGTCTCGTGCCGGCGTCGCCGTTGACCGGTCCGTCATCGAACTGAGTGGCCGGGCCCGGCTTCCAGGAGTCGCGGGACGTGTCCGGCGCGGGGCGGCGCGTCCGAAAATATTTCTCATAGACCAGCCAGGCGCCGGGCGACGAGCAGTCCGCCGTGAATGCTGGTTCTCCTGGCGTATTCAAAATCCTGATCGGGGCGGTCGAGGCTGAAGCCGGTCAGCTTGCGAATCTGGGCAGGATTCTGGAGGGTGCGCTATCCACCCTGGGAGTCGGGGGAGGGCGGCGCGGCGTTCAGCAGGGCGGCGCCGGGGAGAAAGGATCGACGGGGAAGCATGCCATATCCTACTCCACATTCAGTTGCCTGACGTCCATCGGGCCTTGGTGCCGGACTAGTAGCCGGTCATGGGTACCGCGCCGCATCGGGTCAAGAAAGCCGAGGTAGCATCGAGTGGGCCGGGGGATCGCGCTGAATCCGACTTGCCTTCTCCGCTGTTGTTCCGCGGTCTAAAACTGCCCTAAAGTCGCCAGCTTTCACCTGCTCTGCTACACCCAAAGCTGGCGCCTGCCCATGGTTGGCGTGCCGCTGACCGACGTAGCGCTCCAGGCGGATCCTGACTCAGCAGGACCCGCAGGAATATGTGGATTGAAGACGCCCCTCGTTGGCGCCATTTTCAGCAGCTTGCCTTATAGTCCGCAAAAAGTTACTTGACAAATCACCTGTCCAGGAGCCAGCGGATCCGTTCCATGATTGACGACGGTTTGCCATTCGGAGAAAGTGTCTTTGTCTTGTAAACGATTCTTGGATTCTTCCTCGCGTACCACTCAGCGTATTTTTGGATCGCTACTAAGAAGTCGTGATCTTCTGGGGCTGAACCGTATATCAGAATGCCATTCGCCCTCAGGTATCGAGCGAGCTTGTTTCTGGCCTTGGAGGCTCCAGCGGCGTGACTATCTTCCGGCATGAATTAATGCTGCTTCTTCTTCGCGCCTTCTTCTTCTCGCGTTTGGGCTTCAGCCGTGCTTCTTCTTTCAGGATCGCTTCCTTCGGCAAAGTGAGCACCTTCCGAATCCTTAGTCAAGGTGTTCGGCTGTCG
>DATJFH010000019.1:0-3462 GCA_035495815.1 Bryobacteraceae bacterium | reverse complement strand
CGACAGCCGCAGTCTGCATACAATGAACGAATACTACTATGCGGCCGAAGATTCAGCGGAAGCGGGCGATTCTGCTCCTGGCCGCAATCCTGGCTCCGTGTTGCTTGCTGGTCGCGCTGGCGGCCCGCATGTACCGCCAGGAATCGGAGTTGGCCGAGAAGCGGGCGGTCGAGGAACGGCGGAGGACGCGCGAACAAGCGCGGCTCGAGTTGCTCAATCGGCTGAACAAGATCAAGCTGCAGGAACTCGGGGCCTCAAGCCGGCCGGCCGAGGTGGTATTCAGCGCCTCAATCGAGGCCGGCGTAGTCCGATTTCCGTGGAACGTCGCAACCCGGGCGGACGCCGCGCCGCCGGCCTTCGTGGAGGCTCTCCGCGAGGCAGAGCGGAGTGAATTTGTTCTGCGTCAGCCGGCGGAAACCACCCGAAACTATCGCGTGGCGCGGGCCCTCGCGAAAAACCCGATCCATGCGGCCTATGCCTCGCTATCGCTGGCGCGCACGCTCGAAGCCAGCGGGCGCTCCCAGGAGGCGCTCGATTTGTACCGCGAGCTGCTCGCCTCCTCCGCCAGCGACGAGTACGGAATACCGTTCGCTCTCTATGCAGCCAGCCGGCTGAGGGAGAAGGGCGCCCCGATCATCGCCTCGCTCCAGCGCGAGGCAGCCCGGCCCTGTTGCCGGCCGCTTACCGCCATGTATCTGCTGCGCGACCTGGTTCACAAGTCTGGCGCAACGCAGCTCGTGACGCCGGTTGAATCCCGGATTCATATGCTGGAGCGGGCCGAAGCGCTGGGGAGCGACCTTCCGAAGCTCCTGCCGCTGATTTCCGGCCCGGACCCGGCGTGGGCTGCGTTCGGAGACCCGCCCTGGCTCGTCGGCCTGTCGTCGCCGTCCGGTCTACTCGCGATCGATGCCGCGCCCGTTGTCTCGTCCGTCACAGGACGCCCCAGCATCGCGGCGTCCGGCGAGCCGCTGGGCGCAGGCTTCCCCGGATTACGGCTGGCATTCCCGCCGCCGCAGAGTACGAGCGCGGCAGGGACGCTCGAGCGGTTCTTCTATGTCGTCCTGGCGCTGGTGGCGACGGTGGCGCTGCTGGGAGCCTACCTGCTGTTCCGCGACGTGCAGCGCGAAGCGCATCTTGCCCGGATGCGGTCGCAATTCGTATCCAGTGTCTCGCACGAGCTGAAGACGCCTCTGACGGCGATTCGCATGTTCGCCGAAAACCTGCAAAGCCGGCCGGAAGCAGCCCGGATGCAGTCGGAATATCTGGACATCATCGTCAACGAGAGCGAGCGGCTCAGCCGGCTGGTGGACAACGTCCTCGATTTCTCAAAGATTGAGCAAGACAGCAAACTCTACAGCATGCGGGCGGTCTCGCTCGACGAAGTGGTGCGGATGGCCGCCCGGGCGATCGAGTATCCTCTGACGCAGAAGGGATTCACGCTGCGCGTGGAGTCGCAGGAGGGCATCGGGCCCGTGCGCGCCGACGCCGATGCGCTGAAGCAGGCCATCCTCAACCTGTTGATCAATGCGATGAAGTATTCCGGCCCCTCGCGCGAGGTCGGCCTGCGCCTCAGCGCCGCCAGCCGCCAGGCGCGGATTCGCGTGTGGGACCAGGGTGTAGGCATCCCTCCGGAGGAGCACCAGCGCATCTTCGAGCGCTTCTACCGCGTGCCGAGTCCGGAGAACAAGCTCTCCGGGGCCGGGCTCGGGCTGGCGCTGGTGCGGCACATAGCCGAGGCGCATGGCGGCGCAGTGGACGTCGAGAGCGCACCGGGCCAGGGCAGCGCCTTCACGATTCGGCTGCCGTTGGAGGACGCGGTATGAAGCGAGTGCTGGTGATCGAAGACGAGCCGGCCATTCTGCGCGGCCTGGCCGACAGCCTGCGCTTCGAGTCGTACGAGGTCCTGACGGCGTCCGACGGGGAGGAGGGCTACCGCGCGGCGAGGCAGGACAATCCCGATTTGATCGTTCTCGATCTGATGCTGCCGAAGCTGAGCGGTTACGAAGTGTGCCAGCGGTTGCGCAAAGAGGGCGTGAACACGCCGATCCTGATGCTGACGGCACGGTCCGAAGAAGCCGACCGCGTGCTGGGCCTCGATCTCGGCGCCGACGATTACGTCGCCAAACCGTTCGCCGTCCGCGAGCTGATGGCGCGCGTGCGTGCGCTACTGCGCCGGGCCAAGCCATCCGCGACAGTGATCGACAGGCTGGAGTTCGACGACGTGGTGGTCGATTTCCTGACCTACGAGGCGACCCGTGGGGGCCAGCCGCTGGAGATGGCGCGCAAGGAATTCCAGATCCTGCGGGCGCTGGCTTCGCGCGCCGGCCAGGTGGTCACGAGGGAGGAGCTGCTCAACCAGGTCTGGGGCTATGTAGTGTATCCGACGACCCGTACGGTTGACACGCACGTCGGCCAGTTACGGGCCAAGCTGGAGCGCAATCCAGCCCAGCCGCGGCGGCTGATCACGGTGCATGGGGTAGGATACCGATGGATTTGACAAATTGTTTGCAAGAACTTTTCGACCGGTGGGCGATCTCATGACAGATCTTTTCTGAAACGAGAGCAAACTCAATCTCATGAGAAAACCTTTTATCGCGGGCAGTGCTACGAGAAGCTGGGAGACGCGCAGGCGCGCAAGGCCTACGAGCGCGTGGTGCGCGATACGCCGAGCAGGGCGAGGTTGTCGCGGCCGCGCGCGGTGGGCTTAGCCGGCTCGGCTCCGGGACGGAGGCAAGCAAGCCGGCCAGCGTCGCGGTGCGGCGCGTCCAGTTCGCCGACGGCCTGACTGAAATCGGAGGAATCTCACCCGATGGCCGGTATCTCTCGTTCGTGGATGGCGGGCACGGCCACGGCGATCTGTCCGTCATGGATCTGGCCACTGGTCAGAAGCAGCAAGTGGCGAAGGGCGCTTCGCACAAAGCGAATGTGAAAGTAGGCGCGGAGCTATCCGTCTTTTCGCCGGATGGAAAACAATTGGCTTACGGCTGGCACGGCCCGCCCGATAACGACCAGCTTCGGATAATCAATGTCGACGGCACGGGCGAGCGCACTCTCTTTAAGAAAGATCATCCGATGTGGATACAGACACACGGCTGGGCGGGAGGCCACGTCCTGATCATGTATGGGAGGCGCGATTCGAAGGAGACTCAAATCCTCGTGGTTTCGGCGGCGGACGGTTCGGTACAGACATTGAAGACGCTCCAGGGCGACCAACCTCAAGTGAAGTTGTCCCCGGACGGGAGCTGGGTCGCGGTCGCGGTTAGCCATCCAGGTTCCAGCCTCGAGAACACTCTATCTCTGATCTCGACAGCCGACGGCCGCGAGGTTCCCCTGCCCAAGCAAGCAGGACTCCGCCAGTGGGTGCAAGGATGGACCCCAGACGGAAAGGCCCTTTTGTTCACCAGCACTCGCGATGGACGCAACAACTTGTACGGGCTGCGCGTTGAGAATGGCAAAGCACTG
>DATJFH010000018.1:0-45381 GCA_035495815.1 Bryobacteraceae bacterium | reverse complement strand
CACTGTCGACCGCAAGACACAGCTCCGGCTGGACATCGAAGAGGGCGCGCGCACGGGGCTGCCGGGCGGACGCAAGGCGCTCGTCCCCGGCCACCCCGAACAGAGCGAGTTGTTCAAGCGGGTCAGCTCCGATAACACGGCCGTGCGCATGCCGCCGGCCTATGCCGGCCGGCAGAAACTCAGCGCCGCGGAAATCGACACGATCCGCCGCTGGATCGAGCAGGGCGCAAAGTGGCAGCTCCTGTGGTCCTTCATCCCGCCCAAACGCGCTCCGCGCCCGGCCGTCACGAATCCGCGCTGGCCGGTGAACGATCTCGACTGGTTCATCCTCGCCCGCCTCGATCGCGAAGGCCTTCGTCCTTCCCCGGAAGCGGACCGGCGCACGCTGATCCGGCGAGTGAGCCTCGACCTCACGGGACTTCCTCCGGCGCCGGCCGAGGTGGACGCTTTCGCGGGCGACGCTTCCCCCAACGCTTATGAAAAGGTGGTCGACCGGCTGCTGGCCTCGCCCCACTACGGCGAGCGCATGGCGTTCCGCTGGCTTGAAGCGGCGCGCTACGCCGACACCAACGGGTACTCCAACGACGGTGTGCGCGACATGTCGCGCTGGCGCGACTGGGTGATCGAGGCCTTCAACCGCAACCAGCCGTTCGATCAGTTCACGATCGACCAGCTCGCCGGCGACCTGCTGCCCCGTCCGAGCCTGGACCAGCGCATCGCGACCGGCTTCAACCGGAACCATCGCACCAGCGCGGAGGGCGGCATCGTACCCGAAGAGTTCCGCGTCGATTACGCCGCCGACCGCACGGAAACCACGGCCACGGTGTGGATGGGCCTGACCGTCGGCTGCGCACGCTGCCACGATCATAAGTACGATCCCATTCCGCAGCGCGACTACTATCGTCTCTTCGCCTATTTCAACAGCGTCCCGGGCAGCGGTTTCGCGTTCAACTTCGGCAACGACGAGCCGAAGATCAAGGCTCCTACGCCGCCGCAACAGGAAGTCCTCGCCAGGCTGCAGCGGGCGGTCGATGAAGCTCAGAAAAAGTGGACCGGCCTGCAGCCCGCGGTGGCCAAAGCCGAACGGGCGGCAGACTTCCGGCCGTTCTCCGACTGGACGATCACACAGAATCTCACCTTCGGCCAATCCAGCGGCCAAACGACCGGCTGCGAGCCCAAGGCGCCGTGCGAAATTCCGGTGGTAAGCAGCCCGGCGGGTCCGGCAAGGCGCTTCGACGGCAAGAGCTTCCTCGAATCCACCCGGCCGGTAGCGGACTTCGAATACAACGAGCCTTTCACCTTCGCCGCCTGGATCAGACCGGAGTTACCCAAAGGGGCCATTCTGTCACACGCGGACGATTTCATGGAAGGCAAGGGACACGGCCTGTACCTGATGGATGGCAAACTGCGCCTCCACGTCATTTTCCGGTGGAGCGATCTCGGCATGCGGCTCGAGACCGAGGAACCGGTCAAACTTCACGAATGGCAGCACGTGGCGGTAACCTACGACGGCGGGATGCGGGCCAAAGGGGTGCATATCTATGTGGATGGCCGTCCGAGGAAGATCAAAGTTCTGTTCGATGAGAACATCTGGCCGCTGAAGGGAGACCGGCCGTTCCGCATCGGCGCGGGCGCGGGGCTGCGTTTCGAGGGTGACATCGCCGATGTCCGCGTCTACAGCCGCGAGCTTACTGCCCTTGAAGCGGCCGTGGTCGCCTTGCCGGACACAGTCCCACAGATCGCCCGCATTCGTCCGCGGTCGAGAACGGCCGCGCAGGCGGGCAAGCTCCGCTTCTGTTTCCTCGAAACGCTGCTGCCCGCGGGATTGCGCACGGCGCGCGAGGAGCTTCTGGAAGCGCAGAAGGCATACGACGGCTTCGTCAAGACAGTCCCCACGACCATGGTGATGGAGGACATGAAGCCGCCGCGCGAAACTTTTATCCTGAAGCGCGGCGCATATGACGCGCACGGGGAAAAGGTGGAGCCGGGCATCCTGTCGGTGTTTCCGCCGGTAAAAGCGGATTTGCCGGCCAACCGGCTGGGACTGGCGCGCTGGCTGGTGGACCGCGGGAATCCCCTCACGGCGCGGGTCACCGTGAACCGCTTCTGGCAGATGTATTTCGGCGCGGGGATTGTCAAGACCGTGCAGGACTTCGGCTCGCAGGGCGATCCGCCGGTGAATCAGGACCTGCTCGACTGGCTGGCGGTGGAGTTCATGGAGAACGGCTGGAACGTGAAGGCGATGCAGAAGACGATCGTGATGAGCGCCGCCTATCGCCAGTCGTCCCGCATCACGCCGGAGCTGCTGCAGAAGGATCCGGACAACCGGCTGATCGCCCGCGGCCCGCGGCTGCGGCTTGGCCCCGAGATGATACGGGACCAGGCGCTGGCGATCGCCGGGCTGCTCGTAGACAAGATCGGGGGGCCGGCAGTGAAACCGTACCAGCCGGAAGGACTGTGGCAGGAGCTGGCCGGCGGGAAAGGCTACACGGCGGACAAGGGCGAGGGTCTGTACCGGCGGTCGCTGTACACATACTGGAAGCGCACGGTGGCGCCGCCGTTCATGATCAACTTCGACTCGCCCAATCGCGAGATCTGCACGGTGAACGAGGTCCGCACCAACACGCCGCTGCAGGCGCTCAATCTGATGAACGATGTCGCCTTTCTGGAAGCGGCGCGCAAGCTCGCCGAGCGCATGATGCATGAGGGCGGGGCCGGGCCGGGGGCGCGCATCGATTACGGCTGGCGTCTCGCGCTTGGCCGCCCTGCCCGTCCGGCCGAAGCGCAGGTGATGGCTGAGACCCTGTCGCGGTTCGAACGGCGTTATCGCAGCGGCGCCGGCGCCGGGGAGTTTCTCGCCGCCGGCGATTCGCCGCGCGACGAGAATCTGGACACGGCGGAGCTGGCCGCCTACACCGCCGTCGCCAGCCTGATTCTCAATCTGGATGCGACCATCACCAAGGATTGACGCCATGGACTCTCTGACACGCCGCCATTTTTTCGGCCGAGCCGCTACCGGCTGCGGAATCGCCGCACTCTCCAGCCTGCTGAGCCGGGACCTGGACGCCAAGCCGACCGGCGGCCTGCCCGCGTTTCCGAACTTCCCTCCTACGGCGAAGCGCATCATCTATCTTTTTCAGTCGGGCGGCCCGTCGCAGATGGATCTGTTCGATTACAAGCCGAGCCTCGTCCGGGTGCAGGGCACGGATCTGCCGGAATCCATTCGCAGGGGACAACGCCTGACGAACATGTCGTCGCAGCAGGCCAGTTTTCCGGTGGTGCCTTCGAAATTCAGGTTCGAGCAGCATGGCAAGAGCGGCGCGTGGGTGAGCGAACTGCTGCCGCACACGGCCAAGATCGTCGACGACCTGACGTTCGTCAAGAGCGTCCATACCGAGGCCATCAACCACGATCCGGCGGTCACCATGATGCAGACCGGAGCGCAGCTGGGCGGGCGTCCGAGCATGGGGGCGTGGATCTCGTACGGAATCGGCGCGGAGACCGAAGATCTGCCGGCGTTCGTGGTGATGATCTCGCCGGGAGCGGGCGGCGGCGGGCAGCCGTTGTTCGACCGGCTGTGGGGAAGCGCGTTTCTGCCCAGTAAGTATCAGGGCGTCAAATTCCGATCGGTGGGCGAGCCCGTGCTCTATTTGTCGGACCCGCGGGGTTTTAACCGCGACGACCGGCGGGCCTACCTCGATTCGCTTTCGACGCTGAATCAGATGACGGCCGCCGATTCGGGCGACCCCGAGGTGGCGACGCGGATCTCGCAGTACGAGATGGCGTTCCGGATGCAGGCGTCCGTGCCGGAGCTGACGGATCTCTCGAAGGAGCCGCAGAGTGTGGTCGACCTCTATGGTCCGGACGCCCGGAAGCCCGGGACGTTTGCCGCCAACTGCCTGCTGTCCCGCCGTCTGGCGGAGCGCGGGGTGCGCTTCATCCAGCTTTACCACCGCGATTGGGACCACCACGGCGGGTTGCCGAAAGGCCTGCCTGCGCGCTGCAAGGACACGGACCAGGCTTCGGCGGCACTGATAACCGACCTGAAGCAACGCGGGATGCTCGACGACACGCTGGTCATCTGGGGCGGAGAATTCGGCCGCACGGTGTACTGCCAGGGCCGGCTGACGAAGGACGATTACGGCCGCGATCATCATCCCCGGTGTTTCACGATGTGGATGGCCGGCGGCGGAATGAAGCCGGGCGTGACCCTCGGCGCAACCGACGACTTCTGCTATAACATCACCGAGAATCCGGTCCACGTCCACGATTTGCACGCGACCTTCATGCGCTGCCTGGGAATCGACCACACCCGGCTGACGTACAAGTTCCAGGGACGGCACTTCCGGTTGACCGATGTGGAAGGCAGCGTGGTCAAGCAGATATTGAAGGCGGGGTGATCCACAGCCGGGGGCGTCCGGCGGGTTAAATCGTCCACCATCCCGGAAGCCCGGTTGATTCGGACTTGAACCTGCTTGACGATTGAGACACACTTGATAGTGTGGCTCTTTGTGCTGTTGCTCGCGGCTATACGGTTGAGCTTCGCGGCGGAGCCTCTGCTGCCCCTGCAGCCGTCGATTCAATCCATTTTTCCACGGGGAGGCCAGCGGGGCACGGAATTTGAGGTATCCGTGGAAGGCAAGCACCTGGGGGGAGCGACGGAGCTGCGGTTCTCCGGCGAGGGCGTCAGCGCCCGAATCCTCGACTCTTCCGAATCCAGAATCAAAGCACGGGTAACGATCCGGACCGGGGCCGCGGTGGGCCGGCGCGATTTGCGGGTGGCGACGCCGCAGGGCACGTTCGTGCAGGTGTTCGAAGTGGGCGCGCTGCGGGAGCAGAGCGAGGCCGAACCGAACGACGACTGGTCGAAGGCCGAGCGGGTGCAGCTGCCCGTGGTGGTCAACGGCCGGACGCCGGCGGGCGACTACGATCACTTCCGCTTTGCCGCCGCAGCCGGGCAGACGCTGGTCTTCGACTTCAAATCCTCCCGGGTGGGGACGCGCTATGACGGCGTGCTGGCGCTGCTCGACAGCCATGGCCGCGAGGTCGCGTCTCAGGACGATTACTATTTCGACAAGGATCCGCACCTGGTCTACCGGTTTGCGAACGCCGGTGAGTACATTCTGCGGGTTTCCGGATTCCGGGAAGCGGGAACGAAGGCGTCGGAATACCGCCTCGCCATGGGCGAGCTGCCGGATTTGTCGTGGGTATTTCCGGCGGGCGGCAGGCGGGGCGAGACCGTGGAGGTATCCCTGGCGGGCGCGAACCTGAAGCTGGCGGAGGGGGTGACGCTCGACGGCGTTGCGGCGCCGGCGCAGATTGTCGAGAAGAGCAACGATCGGCTGAGGGCGCGGCTGTCCATTCCGCCGGCGGCGCAACCCGGCTTTTACAAACTGCGGGTCCACGCCTCGGGCGTCCCGGTTCCGAACGAGCTGAATTTCGTGGTCTCCGATCAAAAGGAAGTTCTTGTGCGGGGACCCGGTTCCGGCGAAGCGATCGACTGGAAAGCTCCGGCGGTGTTCAACGGTATGATCCGGAACCCGAAGCAGACGGACAATTTCCGGATCGACGTTCAGGCGGGGGACCAGATCACGCTGCAGGCCGATGGAATGAGCCTGGGAAACTTCCTCGACCCGGCCGTCACTATTTTCGACGCGGAGGGCAACGTGGAGGCCTACATGGACGAAGCGGCGCCCAACGGCTTCGATAAGGAGCCGCCGAGTCTCGATTTTCACCTCGACCACAGGTTCGAGCGAGCCGGCAGGTACCGGATCGAGATGCGGGACGCCGGATTCCGGGGCCGCGAAGGGTTCGTTTACCGGCTGTCGATCGGGCGCTCGAAGCCGGATTTCGAGCTCGTGTCGCTGACCAATCAACTTTCGGTTCTGGCGGGGCACAAAGCCGCGCTGCCTGTCCGGGTTCGCCGGCTGGGGGGCTGGAATGCGCCGGTCAAGGTCTGGCTGGACGGCCTGCCGTCGAGAGTGGAATCCCACAGCATGATCGCGGAGCCGGTGAATACGCGCTTTCGCGGAACGTTCGGAGAAGATTTCTTCTTCGACGGAACCAATGTCGACGTCCCGGTCGAGGCGCACCAGGGAGCGGCCTTGGGGGCGTATCCGCTGCGTCTGAGGGCCAGCGGGACCATGAACGGAGTGACGCTCGAGCGGAGCGCGGTGGTGTTCTATCCGTGGCAGCAGACGGGGTACATTCGCGGGAAGGCCGACGATCAGGATCTGCTGCTGACGGTGGCCGAGGCGCAGGCGTTCGAGCTGGAGGGTCCGGCGACGATACAGTTGACGCGCGGGAAGCCGGTGAAAATTCCGCTTCGCGTGCGCTGGCTGGGGGAGCAGCGGGATCCGAAGGCGATCCAGGTAACGGCGGGCCGGATGCCGGCGGGAGTCAGACTGGAGCGGTTCGAAGCGAAGCCGGGAACGGAAACGATTTCGGCCTGGGTTATCTCGGAAGCGGAAGGCGCCGGGCGCGGGGGCGTGCTCTCGCTGGTCGGATTGCTGCGCCAGGGAGAGCATGAGTATCGCCGGGAAACGCCGGATATCGAACTGGTCCTCACTCCGAAGAAAGAGGCGTCTGCTGTCGCCGGCAATTGAGGGATTCCCAATGATGAAGAGCATCGCCGTATCGGGACTGTTGATCTGGGCCGGCGGGATGTGGGCCGCCACGCCCGGCATAACCCGGCTGTCGGTTTATCCGGAGCGCTCCTCATTGCGCGGGTCGAAGGCGAGACAGGCGCTGCTGATCACGGCTGACTACGGAAACGGGGAGCAGCGGGATGTGACGCGCCGCACCGCTTTTCGCGTGGTTCCCAACGGAACGGCAGCCGTGAGCGAGTCTGGAATCGTGTCGCCGCTGCGCGAGGGGAAGGCGCGGGTCGAAGCAACCTTCGAGGGACGGACCGCGGTGGCCGAGCTGACGGTCACGGACTTGTCCACCAACCACGCGGTTAGCTTCAAGCGCGATATCGCGCCCATCCTCACGGAGAAGGGCTGCACCGGCTCGAACTGTCACGGCTCGGTCCGGGGCAAAGCCGATTTCAAATTGTCCCTGTTCGGCGGCCGGCCCGACCTCGATTACGAAGCGGTGGTGAAAGCGGGCAATGGACGCCGGATCAATGCCAGGGAGCCCGAGAAGTCCCTGATTCTGCGAAAGCCGTCGTTTCTCGAGCCGCATGGCGGCGGAGTACGCTTCAAGCCCGGGTCGGTGGAATACAAGACGATCCTCGAATGGATCGCCAATGGCTGCGTTTACGACGGGGGCGGTCCGGAACTGCAGGATATCTCCGTTTACCCGCCGGAGCGCATTCTGGTGGGAGCGGGCGCCAAATTCCGGCTGATCGTCACGGGGCGGTATTCGGACGGGACCGAAGCCGATTTGAGCGGACACGTGCGCTACACGTCGAACGACGAGACGCTGGCGACGGTGGACGATGACGGAGAAGTGACCACGAAGCGGCCGGGGGAAACGAGCATCATGATCCGGTCGCAGGGTAAGACGGCGGTCGCCACCATCGCCACCATAGCCAAGCTGGCGGGGCCGGACTATCCGCGGACGCCAACGAATCATCTTATCGACACGCTGGTTTTCGCCAAGCTGCGGAAGCTGAACATCGTACCATCCGAGCTGTCTTCCGACACCGTCTTCGTGCGGCGGATCTACCTGGACACGCTGGGAACGCTGCCCACCGCCGAGGAGACGCGCCGGTTCCTCGGTTCGACCGAGCCGGACAAGAGGGCGCGGCTGGTGGAGGAGCTGCTGGCGCGGCCGGAATTCGTCGACCTGTGGTCGTTGAAATTCGCCGACCTGTTTCAACTGGGCGGAGCCGGGGTCAAGGGGGGCTGGCAGTTTTACCGCTGGATCCGCCAATCACTGGCGGACAACAAGCCCTATGACCGGATGGTACGGGAGATGCTGATGGGGTCGGGCTCGTTCGTCTTCGACCCCACGGTGAATTATTACAAAGGCCTGTGGACGGGTCCGGAAGGGATGGTGACGCAGGTGAGCCAGTCCCTGCTCGGCATTCGCATGGACTGCGCGAAATGCCACGACCATCCGTTCGAGCGCTGGACGCAGGATGACTTCTACGGATTCGCCGGTTTCTTCACGCGGCTGCAGTACAAAGCCGAATCGTACGGGCTGTTCGAGAGATCGATCGCGGTTCGCCCGACCAATCAGCCGACCTACGATTACGTCTCGAACAACAAGCTCCTGGTCTATCCGAAGTCGAAGGCGGTGGTCACGCCGCGGTACCTGGGAGGCGACGCGGTCGAGGCCAAGCCGGGCGAAGATATCCGCGAGCGGCTGGCGGACTGGGTGGTGTCGCCGCGGAATCCCTGGTTTTCGCGCGCCATCACGAACCGGATCTGGAAACATTTTCTAGGGCGAGGAATCGTCGAGCCGGTGGACGATTTCCGGGTGTCCAATCCCCCCAGCAACCCCGAACTGCTGGACGCGCTGGCGGCCGAGTTCGTGCGAGACAAGTTCGACCTGCGAAGTTTCGTCCGCACCATTTTGAATTCGCGAACCTATCAACTCTCCTCAACGCCCAACGGGTCGAACGAGGCGGACAATATCAACTACTCGCGTTTTTACCTCAAGCGGCAGATGGCGGAAGTATTGTACGACGCCATGGGGCAGGCGGCGGGCAAGAGGTTGAAGATTCCGGGGTATCCTCCGGGAGAGCGGGCGCTGCACGTGGCGGTCGGCTCTCCCAATTATTTCATGATGACCTTCGGGAAGGTGCAGTTCCGGGACCAGATCTGCGAGCGGGATCAGCAGGCGGACGTGGCGCAGGCGATGCATCTGGTCAACGGGGACACGGTGAACGGCCTGGTTTCGGCGGCCGGGAATATCGTGGACAGCATGTTGAAGCAGGCGGAGTGGCCGGATAGACGGCGTGTCGAAGAGATCTACCTGACCGCGTTGTCCCGGCCTCCCACAGCGGCGGAATGGGCGGCCTTCAACTCCCGGCTGGCGGGCGCGGACGAGGCTTCGAAGAAACAGGCGTATCAGGATCTGCTGTGGGCGATCCTGAATTCCAACGAATTCGGATACATATACTGAGTGTTCGAGAGGAACAGCATGGAGACTCATTTCGACCGGCGCACTTTCCTCCGCGTGGGCTCGCTGACGCTCTTTGGCGGGCTGAACTACGCCGACGCTCTGGCCATGCAGGCGTCCGCGCCCTCCGGCGACGCGAAGCCGAAGGATCTCTCCGTCATCCTGCTGTGGTGCGCCGGCGGCATGAGCCAGATGGAAACCTGGGATCCGAAGCCGGAGGCGGACGAGAAGTATCGCGGCAAGTTCCGAGCCATTCCGACCAACGTGGACGGCATTTTGTTGGGCGAACACTTGCCGATGACGGCGCGGCAGGCGGACAAATTCACGATTATCCGGTCCATGACGGGCAAGGACGCCGTACACGAATCGGCGCAGTCGTTCTCGATCACCGGGCATGCGCCGCTGGCGGGTTTGCTGTTCCCGGCGGCAGGCGCCATTGTCTCGAAGGAGCTGCCTCCCCGGAACGAACTGCCTCCGTACGTGATTACGGGCAATCCGGCTACGGCCTGGGAGCAGGCTACCTTTCTCGGCCCGCAGTACAATCCGTTCAACGCCGGCAATCCCAGCGATCCAAAATACAAAGTCCGCGACCTGGACCTGCCGATGGGGGTCGATTGGGCCCGTCTGGAGCGGCGCAATTCCCTGCTGGCGGTGGCGGACCAGTATTTCCGGCAATTCGACACGGCGCGCGTGATCGACACGATGAGCGCGCACTACAAGACGGCGCTGACGCTCATCAGTTCGGAGCGGGCCCGGAAGGCGTTCGACATCGGAGCCGAGCCTGAAAAGCTTCGCGACCGCTACGGGCGCACGGCCACGGGGCAGGGCTGCCTGCTGGCGCGCCGGCTGGTGGAATCGGGCGTTCGTTTCGTCAGCGTGCGAAGCTCCAATTGGGACCATCATCAGGAAGTTTTCAATACGCTGTCCCGCACGAACCTGCCGGAGTTCGACAAAGCCTACTCGGCGCTGCTCGAGGACCTGGCGCAGCGCGGCCTGCTGTCCAGCACTCTGGTTATGGTCGGCACCGAATTCGGCCGCACTCCGGAGATCAACGTGAACAACGGCCGGGACCACTGGCCCAACGCCTACTCGGTAGTCATGGCGGGCGGAGGGATCGAGGGGGGGCGCATCATCGGCCGGACGGACAAGAACGGCTGGGCCGTGACCGAGAAGCCGGTGCATGTCGAAGAGCTGCTGGCGAGCGTGTACAGGAAGCTGGGAATCGATCCGACGAAGGTTTACCAGACGCCCATCGGGCGGCCGGTGCGCATCGTGGACGAGCCGTACGAGGCGCTCGCGGAACTCTGACCGCAGCGAGGACCGCCGTCCAACGGAGTGGACGACTGCCTGCCCCCACGTTTACTTTGGCCGCGATTTCCCGGACACTGTAGGTTCCGGCCTCGAAGTAAAAGGAGTTTACGATGCAGAACAGTGGAGATGGACTCAGTCGAAGAAGCTTTTTCCAGAAATCGGTTCCGGCGGCAGCGGCCACTTCGCTGCTCGGCGCGGCACAGGCGCAGCCCGGGGCGAGAGGCGGAAAGAAGCTGAAAATCGGCGTGGTCGGCGGGGGATTCGGCTCTTCCTTTCAATGGCACCTGCACCCGAATTGCACGGTCGCCGCGGTTTGCGATCTCAGGGCTGACCGGCTGCAGCGGCTGTCGGAAGTCTACAAATGCAACAGCACGTATCGCAATTTCCGCGAGTTTCTGAAGCATCCGGGCCTTGAAGCGGTCGCGGTTTTTACGCCGCTGCCGCTGCATGCGTGGATGGATCTGGAAGCGATGAAGGCCGGCAAGCACGTGATCAGCGCGGTGCCTGCCGCGATGACCATCGAGGATCTCGAGCGCATTCTGGAGATGGTGAAGAGGACCGGTCTCACGTACATGATGGCCGAAACCAGCTACTATCGTCCGGAGATCACTACCTGCCGGGAGTGGGCAAAGGAAGGCAGGTTCGGAACCATCTTCTATTCAGAAGCCGAATATCATCACGAAGGACTCATTCCGCTGATGTTCGACGACCGCGGATTTCCCACCTGGCGTCACGGGCTGCCGCCCATGCACTATCCGACGCACTCGGTGGGGATGGTGGTGCCGGTTACGGGCGAGCGGCTGGTGGAAGTCCAGGCCATCGGCTGGGGCGACGGCCATGAGGTTCTCCAGACGAACGAGTACAAGAATCCTTTTTGGAATACGACGGGGTTTTTCAAAACGTCGGGCGGCCACTCGAGCCGCATCTCGGTCTTCTGGCACGTGGCGGCGGGGGGCACGGAGCGCGGTCATTTTTATGGCGACCGGCTGTCCTACATCATGGCCCGTCCGGAGAAATCGCCGAACACGGTGGTGCAGATCACCAAGAACGGGAAGACTGTAATGGACGCCAACGGGTACCCGGAAGGGAACGTCAAGGTCGAAGCCTACCAGCAGCCGGACCACATGGAACGGCTCCCCGAATCCATGCGGGTGAAGAGCGGCCACGGCGGGTCGCATACTTTTCTGGTGCACGAGTTCGTGAGCGCTATCCAGGAAGAGCGCTATCCGGCGGTGAACATCTGGGAAGCGATCGCCTACACTGCGCCGGGGATTATCGCCCACCAATCCGCGCTCAAAGGCGGAGAGCTGATGAAGATCAAGGATTACGGCAAAGCCCCCGCCTAGCGATTCCCGGCAGCGCTCCGGTGGAGTTCGGCAAGCACGACCAGAGCCTGCTCCACCACCAGTTCGGCCGAGCCTTCGGCGAAAGGCGAGGCGGCTACCTCGTATCCGCCCTCGGCATAGGCGCTGCGCACGGGCAGGTAGCCGAAGCCGCCGTTGGAATACCCCGAGAACAGGGTGTGCTTGAAAGGCGAGCGCGTGGCGATCTCCTGCCCGGTTTCGGTAAACGGCTCGCCCGGGATCGAGATCAGCGCCACCGGACCGAGCCGGATTGCCTGGAGTTGCCAGTCGATATGGGTCCGGCCGTGATAGAGCCGCGCGCTGTCTGCCCGCATTCCGGCCTGAGTCGCTTTCGCGGTGGCTTCCCGCACCTCGGCCTCCGAGCCTTCGCGCCGCAGCCGGTTGAGCTCTTCGCGCAGCGCGGCGGCTTCGGCTTCCGCCACTTCCGGCTTCGGGAACTGTTTCAACGGGAGTTGCAGAAACCGGGAGCGGACGTCGAGCGTGGCAGGTTCCGGCTCCTCCGCTTCGTCTTCGAAGAGGGCGATGGTCGCGCCCGATTCCTGGAGGCCGACCAGCTTCTCCCGGCGCGGCAGCGTTTCGATGCCCAGCGCGAGCTTGCATGCTTCGAATCCGAGCATTCTCCCGGAATTCCGGTACACATTCAGATCTCCCGTAAAACCCCGCCGCGGACCGACGTCCCCGGTAGCCCCCTGCAAGAAGAGACACGTGCCGCCGAGCTGTTCCTCAACCACCTTTTTCGCCATCCCGGGATAGTCCGGCGTCGCGTACTGAGTTTGCCACGCCATTATCGTGGGATGGCAGGCATAGTGGACGATGGTGGCCACGGGCTTCTCATCCAGACCGTCGATACGGACCACGCGAACGGTCCGGTCGACAGGCCCGTCCCAGTTCCGGCCGACCACCACACGGCCGCCGGACGTGCGAAATCGCCTGTTGACGTTGATCTCGCAGGAGCCCGTCGCGGCGCCGATCCGCACCGGCCGCAGATTCTGCTGCGCCTGCCAGACGGCCCCGCCGATCTGCAGCGGCAGCGCGTTCATATACTCCAGGATCATGTCTCGTCCCTCGGTAATCACCGGGAGGCGGAACGTGTTCGGACCGGAGTGGGCGTGGGTGCAGGAGAAGCGGATGTTCTCCCGGGATATCCCGGTCAGTCCGGCGACCGCATCGAGGATTCGGCTTGTCAATTCCGGATCGAATCCGATGGAATCAAGGTCGATGATTGCGACCGTGGTGAGCGGATCCTTCAGGACGAGAGCGGTCGCATAGAGGGGGAGATCCGTCCCGATTCCCCGCTGATGCGTCTGTGCTCCCCACCCGCCTTGCGGCGTACCCGGCGCGGGAGATATATCAGTACGGCCTGTTCCTGCCAAAAGTTCACGCATAACGATTCCGTTTACCGGCTCAATGAAACCAGTTTCCACCCTTCCGCTCCAAAGCGAATATCTCTTTCCACGAATTCCCAGACGACCAGCTTCTTCCCGTCGAGCATCTCGCGCTTTCTGGCCAGTTCCTGCCGTACCAGGGTGGACGCGCCGCCATCGTTCACGATGGAGGCCACCGGAGATCCCAGGGAGCGCGCAAGGTGGGCCACAAAGCCGGCGGCCAGCGGTTCGTCCTTCTGGTACATACGCAGGAAACTGTCTCCCAATACCAGAACGGGCGAATTCGGATCATCCTTGTACAACGCTCCGGTATCTTTTTCCAGAACCTGATCGCAGAGAATCGTCTCCGGCGGGTACTTCCTTTCGAGCTGCGGGATATTGATCATACGCAACACGTCGCCATTCCTTTGAACCGCAATGCGCCGGGTGAGATAGGCAGTGCGGTTTTCCGGCGCCCAGCCAAGTTTTTTGATCCGGTCGGCGACGATCTCGGCGGCGCGGCGCGCGGCCTGAGCCGACCAATGCGTGTCCCGCCTGAGATAGTAAGCGTCGTGCGGCAAGTTCTCGCCATCGCGCAGATGAAGGAAATAGTCCAGCAGGTCGATCGTTTCCACGCCCGCCGACCGCAATGCGGAAATCAACTGCTGCGTATGCCCGTCCATCAGGCCACGGCCGGCGGCGGCCTCCCGTCTCAACCGGTCCGGGTAAACGCTTGGCTTCCCGGGAACGGGCAGGACAACCAGATGGATCCCACGGCGCAGAAGCTGGTCGCGGAAATTGAGTATCGCAGCCAGCGGATTACTGCCGCCGTCGAGCGGCTCCAGCAGATAGCGGACGTCGGGCCGGTAGAACAGCCACCCGTCCTTGCCGACTACCGCTTTATGGCCGGGGTTGCCGAGGGTGAACCAACCGTACTGGATTCGCGGCCGCAGCGCCTGGGAAGCGACCGACAGACGTTCCAGCTCTCCCTCGAAGGATCTCAAGTTTTGTTCAACCGGAGGCCGCGTGAAGATGTCGAAGCACTGCGGCCAGCGGCCGCGATAAATTTCGACGCCGGCCTGGGTCAGCGGAATACCGAAGATAAAGGCCAGGAAGAACCCGGTCAGGAAGAGTTGTTGGCGCCGCGAGGGAACACGCATATCAGAACTGGAAGTAGAGGAACGGATTGAACGCCTGTGAGAACATCGCTCCGATAGCCAGCAGCAGGAGCGGCGCAAGCGCAAAGGACCGCGCCGGAGTCAGATTGTCGACGAAATCGTACACCTCCGCGCGTTGAAAAGACAATGCGGCGCAGGTGATCAGGCAGCACAGATGAAAGGGCGTGTAGATTTCCGCTCTCAACAGGACGGACGCCGCGGCCGGCGGCACGGCTCCGAACATCGCGCCGAAATAGGAAATGGCATGGCTCAGGTCGGGCGACCGGAACAGGACCCAGGAGAAGAGTACGAGCACGAATGTGACGGCGACTCTGGCGGCGTGAGGCAGCCGTTCATACGCGGACTGCTTTCCCCTCCAGCGCTCGAAGGCCAGCAGGCTGCCATGATAGGCGCCCCAGACCAGAAAGGTCCAGTTGGCGCCGTGCCAGAGTCCGCCGAGCAGCATCACCACGACCAGGTTGAAATAGGTTCGGCGGGGTCCCTTCTGATTCCCGCCCAGCGGGATGTAGAGGTAGTCTCGAAGCCAGGTGGAAAGCGAGATATGCCAGCGTCGCCAGAACTCGGTGATGTTTTCCGACAGGTAGGGCGAAGCGAAGTTCTTGGGGATGATGAAGCCGAACATGCGTCCGAGGCCGATTGCCATGTCGGAGTAGCCGGAGAAATCGAAGTAGATCTGGAACGCGTAGGCGACGACGCCCACCCAGGCGTCGAGCGGCATGGGAGACGACGCGGAAAATACGACGTCGGCCACCTCCCCCATGGGGTTCGCGAGCAGAATTTTTTTGGCGAAACCGAGGATGAAAAGGGCCACTCCGCAGGAGAACTTTTCGAGTGTGTGCTCGCGCTCGGCGATCTGCTCGGCAAGAATGTTGTACCGGACGATGGGACCGGCGACCAGGTGGGGAAAGAGGCTGACGAAACAGGAAATATCGGCGAAGGTCTTCGCCGCCCGGGCCGAGCCGCGATACACGTCGATGGTGTAGCTCATGCTCTCGAACGTGTAGAACGAGATGCCGATGGGCAGCGTAACCTTCAGGACCGGCAGCGCAGCCGAGCCGAACATATTCAGCAGCACGTTGAGGTTCTCGGCCGTAAACGCATAGTATTTGAAGAACGCCAGCAGGCCGAGATCTCCCAGGATGGCGACGATCAGGGCGGTACGCCGGCGGCGCTCGCCGGCTCCCGGGCTGGCGATCATTCCGCCGCAGATAAAATCGAGCACCGTCGAGGTCAGCATGAGCAGCACGAACCAGGGCTGCCACCAGCCGTAAAAGATGTAGCTGGCCAAGGTCAGGAACAGGTTGCGGCCGCGGGGCAGAGCGTAGTAGATAACGAGAACGATCGGAAGGAAGTAGAAAAGAAATATGTGGGAGGTAAAAACCATGTTATCGGCTTGCCGGATTGGTCCAGATGGCCCAGTAGCGCACGCCCTTGGTCTCGAAATATTTATCTACGATGCCGCCCATCCAGAACTGGTCGACGGGTGAGGCGAGGGCCATGCGGTGAATGTCGCCCGCGCGGAATGTTTCGAGCTTCCCGCCCACCTTGCCCGACAATTCGTCCTGAGCCCCGCTTCGGGGTTTGAGCGGATTGTACTGGGCCACCAGAATCTCGTCGCCCTGGACCTTGCCGCGATGGGTCTGCAGCACGTGGTATTTCAAGACGTACGCGTAGTTATAAAGGTCGTTGGCGGGGAATGGCCCAGGGATCTCGACAAGCTGAGCCGTCACTTCGGTATCTCCCAGCGTGGTGACTTCCGTGTCGATTCCGTCATTTCCCTTGCGGGCGCAGGAGACCACGAGCAGAAAAAGGACGGCGAGCAGAGCAATGGCGGTTTTATTCATGGGCTTCCGGAAAGCTGGCTGGGAGCGTCTCCTGGGGACAATTCACTTCGACGACGGAATCGCCGCATAAGTCCAGTGCGGCTCCCACCCCATCGGCAGCGTGAGCACAGGACCGTCCTTGGTGTGGGGATGAAGCTTGCGCAGAGCCGCGCTGGCTCCGCCGATCGTGGGGGCGTCGCGCATCCGCATCAGTCCGATGACGCCGCCATTTTGATCGCCCGACAAGCCGTCTCGCAATCCCCTGGTGAACAGGACGTAGTTTCCGTCCGGGGAGAGGGCGCCCCCATAGATGTGGCGCCCGTCCTCGCCATAGACCAGACTTTTTCCCGAGCCGTCACCATTGGCCATCCACAACTGAGTCCAGCCATAGCCGGGTTTCTGGCCGACAGCTTTGGCCAGTTCGTCGTCGGGCTGGCTGGCGGGACGCGATGAAAAAATCAGCCTCTTCGAATCCGGGAACCAATCAGGCGTGCAGTTCTGGAATTTGCTGACGACGTTGACTTCCTGACTGTTGGCGTCCATCCGTACCACGGTCCAGTTTTCGCCGTAGGAGTTGGCCGGTCCCGTAAACCATTTCCCGTCCGGCGACCAGAAAAACTGCTGATAGATTCCCTTCCGGTCCATTTTACGAACGACCGCTTTCGTATCCACGGCGACAATTTCGATCCCGGTCTTATTGAGGCAGGCGAGCTGTTTGCCGTCCGGACTCCAGGAGGCCCACGGATATTCGCCATCCTGTCCCCAGGTGACCGGATTCGCGCCGTCCGCATTCGCAATCACCAGTTTTCCCAGGGCGCCCCAGCGGTCGTGAGGGATGGTCGAGCCTTTGGCGATCAGGCGGTACAGCATCTTCCTGCCGTCCGGCGAGAAGCGCGCGCCCATTTCGTTTGCGCCGGGGGTATTGCTGATATTCCGCAGCTTGGAGCCGTCCGGGCGCATCAGGAACAGGTCCCAGTCGCCATTGGGGGTCTTGGCGCTGAACACGATCCACCCTTTATTGCGGACTTCGGCGGCCAGCCGCGGGACCCTTGGATCGGGCGCAGCAGGCGCGCGGCCGGTGTCAGCCGCGGCAAGAAAAGTCGTCAGCAGGAAAAACAGATACAGTGCCATCGTCAATCTGAGTATCACTGTCAAAAGTATAACTTCAGCCCGAATTCGATGATCCGGGGATCGCCGGTTGTCCCGGTCAATTGCCCGAAGGTGGGCGAAGTCAGACTGGATGACGGGTTGCTGAAGTTGGCATGGTTGAACAGATTGAAGAAGGAAGCGCGGAATTCAACGCGCTTCGCCTCAGTTATCTTGAACGCCTTGGCGACGCCCATGTCGTAGTTCCACAATCCCGGACCGCGCATGGCATTGACGCCCACATTCCCGAACGTCCCGACAGCGTTGCGGGCGAAGGCGCTGCCTTTGAAAAAGGCGCTGATCATTTCCGCTTTCGACCGGTTGTCGGGCAATCGCCAATCGGAGACCTGGTCGGGAGTGTCGCCGTTGATACCGGTGAGGGAATTGTCGAGGCCGGAGGAGAGCCGGTACGGGAAGCCGGACCGGATGGTGGTGATCCCGTTGATCTGCCAGCCATTGACGACGCCTCCGAGGAAACGTGAGCCATGCGCGAGGCTGGGGACGTTCCACACGTACGACAGCACGAAGTTGTGCTTGACGTCCTGGTCGATCGGACCGTAGTCGATCGAATAATTGAAGGGGTTTCTCGGACCATTCGCTCCTTCACCGAAGGGCGCCACAACTCCCAGCGATTTTCCCAAAGTGTACGACGTCAGAACCGTGAAGCCCCGCGCATAGCGGCGGTTGAAAGAGATCTGGAGAGCGTTGTAATTGGTGCTCACCGAACTCCGCGACTCGTTGATGCTGCCGAACTGCGGATAGAGCCGGCGCTGTTGCGTGTTCCCGGTGCTCGAGAGCGCCCGGCCGGCGGCGTCCACCCCTGGGATATACCGGGCGGGATTGACTTCGGCCGACGTGAACTCGTGAGAGCCTGTCGAGCCGAGGTAAGCAATGTCCAGCACGGCATCCGCTCCAATTGCCTGCTGGATCGAAACATTCCATTGATTCTCGGATTGCGTCTTGAAGGGGAGCGCAAACCCGGTGTGCCCCGCCGTCGGTACGAACTGGAAATTGCGCAGACCGGCCAGGTCCGTCCGGTCGGGGATCGGGTACGGATTCTTCCCGTTGAAAGGGGGGGCCGCGAAGATATTGTAGACATCCCCGCCGTTCACCAGGTTCAGATCCAGCGTGAACGGTTGAATGAGCGGAAAGCGATCGAAGCTGATTCCCCGGATGATGGGGACGTAGAAGATGCCCGCTCCGGCGCGGACCGACGTGCGGCCGTTGCCGAAGACATCCCACGCCAGTCCGGCGCGAGGACCGAAATTATCATACCGGTTGCCGACGATGCTCTGGGGCAAGCCGTTGTCGCCGGGATACAGCAAACCCGACGGCGCATTCGGGAACAGTGTGGACTGCACGCCCGGCCGGAACGTGGACAGGGACTTGTCCTCCTGGTTCCAGGCCCCGAACGGATCCCAGCGCAGGCCGATGTTCAGCATCAGGCGCCGGTGGACCCGCCAGTCGTCCTGGATAAACAGAGCCCACAGGTTCTGGCGCATGCGGTTGATGATGGGCGTGAGTTGACGGTAACTATCGTAGCGGCCGAGCAGGTAGTCGGCAGCCGCATTGCCGGAAGCCGTTCCGCGGAAAGTCAGATTACCGCCGGTAAACCAGTTCTGGAAATAGTTCTCGCGATTGCGGTAGAGCTCGACGCCGGTCTGCAGGCTGTGGCTGCCCTTCACGATGGACGTGCTGTTGAGGAGGTGCGTCGTCGGCATGATCAAGCGGGTGGGATACCCGTTGTACATCGTGAAGTAGCCGTTCACCGCGGTACGGGCGCCGGAGGTCAAACCGTACTCGAGAATCGCGTTGTCCTGGTTGATATTGAGGCCGAGGCCTTTCGGCGACCAATCGTTGCTCGTGATCTTCACACCGAAGGCGTTGCGGATGTGCGTCAGGACCACGTTGTTGACGATGCTGGGCGAAATGATGCGGGTATAGCTCAGGTTCCAGCTTTGGGTGCGCGTGGGAAGGTCCACCAGCCAGTCTTCACTCACCGGACCGGGGCTGGCGTCGACTTGCGGCACATTGTTAAACATGTAGCGGAAGCTGACTTTGTCCTTGTCGGTGAAGTTGTGATCGACTTTCCCGATGAGCTGGTTCTGGTCCAGCTTCTGCTTCACACCGAAGCTGTAGAAGCCCGCGGCCTGGTTCGGCAGGGGCAGATAAGCGTTGTTCTTGCGGGCGAAATCGGTGATCTGGCTTGCGGGTACCCGCTTATTCGGGTACGGAATGCCGGTTTTGGGATCGTTGACCTGACCGGCCGCGGTCGAAAAGTCGCCGTCGCGCTCGGCCTGAGTCAGCGTCCGGTAGCGGGTTTCCCTGGGACTGCCTCTTTGAACCGTGCCCTGGTAGCTGAAGAAAAAGAATGTATGGTCCTTCCGGATCGGGCCGCCGAGCGTAGCGCCGAATTGATTCCGCTTGAACACGGGACGGTTGGAGGCAAAGAAGGAGCGGCTGTCGAGCTCGGTATTCCGCAGGAACTCGAAGGCCGTTCCATGAAACTCGTTCGTGCCGGACTTGGTTACCGCTGAAACGGTGACGGTTCCCCGCCCCGCAACCGCCGACACGCTCCGCTGGGACACGGTGAATTCCTGCAGCGCGTCCGGATTGGGGTACTCGACGGCGGTCGCGAAATAGGTATTCATGTTGTTGCCGCCGTCGAGCTTGAAATTGGTGTCGATGGGCCTGCCTCCGGCGATTCGAAAGGATTCCTGCATCATCCCCATCTGCCCGGTCTTGCCGATGCTCACGACGCCGGGAGTAAGGGCAACCAGTTGGAGGGCGTTCCTCCCATTGAGCGGCAGGCGGTCGATGCGCTGGGAATCGACGTTGGTTCCGACGGCGGCGGTCGCGGTCGCGACAGGCGGAGCCGTCGAATCCACCTTGACGGTTTCCGTCAAGGCGCCAAGCTGCAAGGCAAAATCGAGGCGGGTCACTTCACCCACCTCCAGAACGACGCCACTCTGACGCAGCGGCCGGAACCCCTGATACTGGACGGTCACCTCGTAGCCGCCGGCCGGCAGAAACGGAACCGAGTACTGCCCGGAGCTATTGGTCTGCGTCCTCCGTTCAATTCGGGTGGCCGTATTGATCAAGGTGACTTCCGCCCCGGAAATGACGGCCTGCGACTGGTCGGTGACGCGGCCTGTCACCTCGGCGCGGCTATCCTGCGCGGAGCAAATCGACGCGCCCGTCAAGCCCGCGGCCAGAATGCAGAAAACACCCTGCACGAAACGAAAGTCACGCGGCAAATGAAACGTCATGCGTTTTTCCCCCAACCGAAAGTTCCGTCCGAGGCCGTTAGAGCCGATGTCAACCCTGTCGCACCCTGGGCGGCAACACGTTTGCTATAGGTTAAATTTTCCGATCTTCGCGGTCAAGCCCAATGTTCCAGCCATCCCGGCTGGTGGACGGTATTGTTGTTTTCAAAAGCTTCGTCGCTCCCTATCAGAACAGCAGCTTGAGTCCGAACTGGACAATTCGCGGGCTCGATGCCGAGGTAACCTGTCCGAACGACGGGCTGGTCACCGTCGTGTTCGGCGTATTCAAATTGGCGTGGTTGAGCACATTGAACAGTTCTCCCCGGAACTGAAGCCTGACGCGCTCCCAGATTCCAAAATCCTTGAACGCCGAGAAATCGGCATTCCAGAGGCCGGGCGCGCGGAGCTGGTTTCTCCGGCCAGTCCCGATGGTTCCGACGGCGTTGACCCTGAAGGCGGCGGTATTGAAATTCTGGCGAATCCGGTCCCGTTTGGGCCGGTCGGGCGGCAGCCGCCAGTCCACGCCCGTCAGATCCGCGAAGTTGCCGCCGACGCCCATCAGCGCATTATCCACGCCGCTGAAGATGGTCATGGGCACGCCGGATTGCGCCGTAAAGATGTAATTGCTCTGCCACCCGCCGAGAACGCTGCGCATCAGCAGACCGCGGTCCTTGAACGCCGGCAGCTGCCAGATGCCGGAGACCACCAGCCGCTGCGGGATGTCGAAATCGGATTTTCCGCGATTGTCATTGTAGTTGAACGGATTCGGCCCCAGCGTGTTGCCCTCCACCGAGCCGTACGAGCTGAGGTCGGACGACTTCGAGATCGTGTAGTTGGCGAGAACCGTTACGCCTTTCGAGAAGCGCTGCTGGAAAGTGAACTGGGCGGCATGATATTTCGACCAGCCCACCGAGGCGCCGAGCTCGATCGGGCCGATGGGCTGGTATACCCGTCTCGCGTTCTGATTCGCCACCGTGGCGCCGGGACCGTAGATGGCCGGATTCACCTCGGGAGAATTCAGCAGGTGCGTTCCCTTCGATCCCACATAAGCGCCTCGCACCAGCATGTCCGGGCGGAGCTGATGCTCCACGACGAAATTCCAGTTTTGCATGTATCCCGTCCCCATCTGCCTGCTGGGGACGGCGTAGGTGACGAACGGCGCGAAGACGAAATCCCTGGTCGCGCTCTGAGCCGAGGGGTCGAGAACAGGACTGCTCCCATACGGATTCGCCAGGCTGTCGGGGGCCGTGAGAATGATCTGTTTGATGAAAGGGGCGGCGCTGGCGCTGCGGTTGTTGAAGATTCCCGGGTTGTGATCGTAAAAGATCCCGTAGGCGGACCGGATCACGGTCTTCGACAGCGCCTGAAAAGCGAAGCCGATACGGGGCGCGAGAATGCCCCATTCGGTTGGGACGATCCTGTCCTCGTATCCGGCGTCCCCCTGGAAAAGAAGCCCGCGGAAGGCGTTCGGAAAGACGGTGGATTGCTGTCCCGGCACGAAGGTGACGCGCTTTCCGCTCGATTCGGTGGCGTCGAAGCTCGGCTCCCAGCGCATGCCCAGGTTCACGGTCAGCTTGCGGTTCACACGGATGTCGTCCTGGAAATAGAGAGTGAAAAAATTGTTGTACAGGTTCTCGCTCCAGGCCGATTGCTGCTGCCAGGTATTCGGTTTACCGAGCAGGAATTCCCCGAACGAGTTCCCGGCGTTTGATTTTCCAGCATCGCTCAGGATCAGTCCACTGAACGAGGCGGTCCCTCCGGTCAGGAAGTAGGAGCTCTTGTCGAGCAGGTGCCGCTTGAAATTGAATCCGATTTTCATGCTCTGCTTGCCGGCGGTGTAGCTGAGATTGTCGGCCAGCTCCCAGGCGTTCTGATGATTGCCGTAGCCGAGGCCGAGGCTGATGCCGGACCAGTTGGAGATCGAAAGATCCATCGTGGGAAAGCCGGGCGCGGTCTTCACGTTCGCGCCGAGACTTTGATAGTTGGTGGTGAGGTCGGCGGGCGGGGCGGCGGTCGGCGTGGACTTGTTGTAAGTGCCGTTGAACTGATTCAGCAGCCGCGAGGAGAATACATAAGTATGGCTGACGGTAACGTTTTGCGCGTTACCATACTGTCCGGCGGCGACCGAATACAGATTATTGGGCAGGAAGACCCAGGGCTGGTTGTAGTGCAGCAGAAAATAGCGCACCGAGACGCGCTGCTTTTCGTTGACGATCTGGTCCCCGCGAAGCACCAGCTGATCGTCGCTAATGGCCAGGGTAGGAGTTCCGAATCGAAGCTGGAAATTGGCCGACGAGGAAGCGGGCATGACGTTCAGCAGCTTGGCCGACACGGGATCGAAGCGGCTCACCGGAATCTGGTTGTTGGGAAAATACCCCCCGCCCGACAGGGGGTCGTGTATGGCGCCCACGCCGTCGGGCCTCAGGAACGACGACAGGTCGCCCTGCTTCATCGCGCTGCTCGGAGTGGTAGCCAAGGCGCCGGGCGTGGCGCTGCGGTTCCGCGTCCCCTGGTAGGATCCGAAGATGAACGTGTGATCCTTGCCGTTGTAGAGCTTGGGAATGATGACGGGCCCTCCCGCCGAAAACCCGAACTGGTTGCGCTTCAAGGCGTCCCTGCCGGAAAAGAAATTAGCGGCGTTGAGCTCGTAATTCCGCAGGAATTCAAACGCGGAGCCATGAATCTGATTGCTGCCCGACCGCGTCACCACGTTGACCACGCCGCCCACGCCGCGGCCGTACTGCGCGTCGAAAGTGCTGGACTGCACGCTGACTTCGGAGACGGCGTCCGGATTGGGATAGGGGTGGGCGATCTTGGTGAAGTCGTCGTTATTATCCGCATCGTCGAGCAGGAAGTTGGTCGCGTTGCCCCGGGAGCCGTTGAGAGAGGCCGAGAAATGGTACTGTCCGCTGGCGAAGGTGTTCACCTGGATGGTGCCGCCCGCCGCGCCGCGGTCGGCGACACCGGAATTGAGCGCCATGAGCTGGAGCACATTGCGCCCGTTCAGCGGCAAGTCGACGATTCTCTTCTGATCCACCACCTGCACCAGATTGGTAGCGGAGGTCTGCACCATGAGCGGGGTATCGCTGACGTTCACGGTCTCGGTAGCGGTCGCCACCGCCAGTTTGGCGTCCACCTCGATGTCCGTGTTGGCTTGCAGGGTGATATTTTTCTGCACGAAGGGGGCAAGACCGGGGGAGGTTACCCTCACCGCGTAGTCGCCCGCGGGCAGGAGCGGCAGAATATACCCGCCGTCCGGATTCGTGGTGGTGATGCGGGGTTGGTTGGTCTGGGAACTGATGGCGGTGACCTGCGCCCCCGCGACAACCGCTCCGGAGTTGTCGAAGACGGTACCGTGAATGGTTCCCGTCGCCTGGCCATTGACGGCGGGGCTGAACGAACCCGCGGCCGCCAGTGCGATAAGCAGGCATGCGTTCCTGAACATAGTCCACCTCCAAACAGAGTCGACGTCGATGTTATGCGGGTGCGACGCCGTAGTCGCGGATCTTCATGGGCTCCCCACCCTTGAGGGCGGATTGATGGGCCACAATGCCCGGCAGCGTAAAAGCGATCGCTTCCCAAATGTTCACCGCCGGATGACGGTCTTCGGCGATAGCGCTGAGAAATTCGTGGACCAGGAAGGTGTGCGACCCGCCGTGCCCGCTCTTGACGCGCAGCGATTCGGGCAGCGCCTCCCAATGGTTGGGCTGCCGGTAGGGCTCCACCTTGACGGCGCCCTCCGGGTAACCGTTGCTGTCCAGCACGGTCTTACCCTCTTTCTCGATGCGGGAAACCGTATTGGGAGAGCCCTCCGGACGGGCCATGGTATAGGTCATCCGGTCGCCGAAAAAGACTCCGCGCTCGGTCCCGCCCGCCGCGATGTGACGACACAGGGAAATGCGGGCCGCATGGCCTTTCGACGTCTTGAAAAAACAGTTCGCGTTCCAGAACGGGTTCTTGTACTGATTGGTCTTGAGGATCTCGTTACCGTCTCCCCATCCGATTGCCTGCACTTCCGACAGCCGCTCACCGGTGACGGGCACCACCATGCCGGTGGCGTGGGTGCAATAGTGGGCGGGGGGGAAGCCGTAGCGCCAGGTGGGAAAGCCTCTCTCATCGCGAGCCAGCGCAATCAACCCCTCGTGGTGATACTCGGCCTCGGAGTAAAAAATGGTTCCGAACTTCCCTTCGCGGGACCATTGACGGCAGGTAATAATCTCGGGCCGGTAGTAGCTTGTCTCCGCCATCATGTATTTCAGGCCGGTGGCCCGCACGGTATCCAGAATCTCGACCAGCTGCTCCTCGGACATGCCCGCCACGACGGCGCTGATGACGTGCTTGCCGGCGCGCAACGCCTGCACGGCCATCCAGGCGTGCATGGGCACCGGCGTAAAGATGGCGACGGCGTCCAGGTCCTTCTGCTTGAGCATCTCCTGGAACGAGCGATGCTTGGTATCGCAGCGGAACGTGGTCATCATGCTGTCCAAGCGGTCCGGCCGGATATCGCAAACGGCGGTCACTTTGGCCCTGGGATGGAGATGCCACGGGAACTGCAGGCCGAAATTGCCGCCCACAACGCCCATCCGGATGCGGCCGCCGGGCGAGGAGGATTGCGCCGCCGCTGCCATCGAGCCGGCCGTGGCGCCGGACGCCGCCAGAAAACTCCTTCGTGAACGCAAATCCGCCGGCATTTATTGCCTCCTTAGCAGGGTCAAAGCTTCGCTCAGACTCTTTTCGATCAGATCGCACATCTCGTCGAGGTCGCTCTTCTCGGCGATGAGAGGAGGGGCCACGGCGAACCAGCAGGCGTCCACGCGCAGAATGAGTCCGTTCTGAAGCGCGGTCGTTTTCAGGGCGGCGCCGAGCTCGGGAAACGGCTCCATGTTCGCCAGGTCCTTGACGAACTCCACTCCCAGCAGCACGCCCTTGCCGCGGACCTCCCGCACGACGCCGAATTTTTCCAGACAGCGCAGGCGAGCGGCCAGATACTCGCCGAGACGGCGAGCCTTGGCCGGCAGATCGTTCTCCACCAGCTCGTCGATTACCGCTATCCCCACCGCGGCTGCCAGGGGATTGCCCGCGAAGGTGTGCCCATGCATGAATTGCACTCCCTCCTCCGGGGCGCCCCAGAAGGCTTCCGCCATGTCCTCGCGCGCGATCATGACGCCCAGCGGAATCGCTCCACTCGACAGGCCCTTTCCCGAGCAGATAATATCCGGAGCGACTCCGAAAGTTTGCGCGGCGAACATTTCGCCGGTCTTGCCGAAGCCGGTGATGACTTCATCGTAGATCAGCATGACATCATGCCGGTCGCAGATATCGCGCAGAATCCGGAAGTACTCTTCGGTCGGCGTGATGATTCCGCCCGTGTTGCCGATGGGCTCGATCAGAATGCCGGCCACCGTCTCGGGATCCTCGTGAACGATGACGTCTTCGAAGGCTTCGGCGGCGAAGCGATTGGCCTCCTCCCAGGTCGCGAAGCGGTCCCGGTAGGCGGTGGGCGGGAGCACCTTCAGGAACCCGGGCATCTGGGGCTCGAATTTGGTTTTTCTCGATCCCGAGCCGCTGGCCGCCATCCCGCCGAAGGTGCCGCCATGGTAGCTCTGGTACCGGCTGATGAACTTATACTTGCCCGGACGGCCCGTCTGCTTGAAATACTGCCGTACGAACTTCATGGCCGACTCGACCGCTTCCGATCCGCCGGAAAACGGCTTCACGTAGGTCATCCCCGGCGGGGCCACCGAGCCGGTCTTTTCCACGAAATCGAGCGTAATGTCGGAGATGCCGTGCAGCGGCGGCGCGAACGTCATGGTGTCCATCTGCCGCCGCATCGCTTCCATCACGCGAGGATGCCGGTGCCCGAGGGTGGCCACGAAGACTCCACCGATGGCGTCGAAGTAGCGCTTCCCGTCGATGTCCCACAGGTAGAGCCCTTCGGCGCGATGAAAGATCACGGGCTGCTTGAGAATTTCCTGGGTGGAGCGAAAATCGATGAAGGTCCGTTTGAGCAGTCCTTCCTGACGTGTGGAAATCGGCATAGCGCGAGAACTTAAAACATCATATCTTAGGTTCGCCGTGCTAAACTTGTCAACTTGTAAAAGGCGGCAGTCAGGCGCTGTCCTTCGACTCAATGACCTTAAAAACACCCCGAATATCGTCCAATGTACTCTTTAACAGCCTGCGGACGGCCTGCCGCGCGGCTACCGGATTGCGCGCCTGGATGGCCCGGAAGATATGATCATGCAATTCCAGCCCGACATTCGAAACATTGGTCAGTTTCATCTGCTGGATGAACGTATGGGTCAGGGGCTCGATGACGATCTCGAAATAGTGATTGCCGGTGGCCTTGGCGACGGCGCAGTGAAACCGCAGGTCGGCGTCAATGACTTCGGATTCCGAGCCGCCGCGGCGCATGGCGTCGAGCGCCGCCGCCATCGAGTCCAGATCCTGCGGAGCGGCCCGTACGGCCGCCAGCCCGGCCGCCGTCTCTTCCAGAATCTGACGCAACTCGAGCATACGCTCCATTTCCAGGAGCGAGGGAATGGGCTGGTCCTTGAACAGCCGCATCAAGACATCCTTCACTTTGCGGGGGGAAGGCGTCAGCGTGAAGGTGCCGCGTCCGGCGCTGACTTCCACCACGCCCCGGTCTTCCAGAATTTTCATCGCCTCGCGAACGACGATACGGCTCACCTGAAACTGTTCGGCGAGGTCGGCTTCCTTGGGCAGACGCTGCCCGGGCTGCGGATAACGCTCCGCGATCATGCGCTCCAGTTCGGAGACCACCTGGCCGCTCAGCCGGCCGCTCCGAAACGTCCTCTTACGCAATGTCTCCACCGAGCGATGGTATCATCTCCGGCAAGCGGAGACCGGGCATAGAAACGTGCCGGAACCCTCTTCACCGAGTCACGCCATGACCGATCCGCCCTCGGCCGGCGGCGCCAAGCTGAGTTTCAGCCGCCAGCAATGGTTCCTGGCATTTCTGCTGTTCCTGATGATGGTGATGAACTACCTGGACCGGCAGGCGCTTTCGGTGGTCGCGCCGGTGATGCGGAAAGACCTCGGGATCAGCGTGATGGGGTACGCCAACGCCGTGAACTCATTCCTGCTGGCCTACAGTATCATGTACGCCGGTTCCGGCATGATCCTGGACCGGATCGGATACCGCGCCGGACTGGCGATATTCGTGGGGCTCTGGTCCCTGTTCTCGGGTCTGCACGGGGCGATCAGCGGCTACGCCTCGCTGCTGGTGTTTCGTTTCCTGCTGGGCCTCGCCGAGCCCGGCGGCTTCACGGGCGCGGTGAAAACCATCGCCGAAAACTACGGGCCTTCGCAGCGGGCGCTCGCCAGCAGCGCGCTGGGACTCGGAACCGGCCTCGGATCGCTGATCGCTCCGCCGCTGATCGTGTTTCTGAGCCTGCGTTTCGGATGGCGCTCCGCATTTATCATCGCCAGCAGCGTCGGAGTCATCTGGATCCCGCTATGGTTGTGGGTCACGAGGCGGAGGAATGCGGCCGCCGATCCGCCTGTCCCTCTCGTGAAAAAGCTGCGCTCCATACCGCGCAACCGCAAGGTGCTGGCATACATTCTGGCGCGGGCGTTCGGCGACAGCTCGGGCTATTTCGTGCTGTTCTGGTTTCCCGAATACCTGGTGACGGCCAAGCATTTCAGCTTCGTCATGCTGGGGAAGCTGGGTTGGATTCCGCCCTGCGGAAGCGACATCGGAGCTGTCCTGGGCGGTTATCTTTCGAGCCGCCTGGTGGCGCGGGGCTGGAGTCCATTGCTCAGCCGGAAGATTCTCATGTCCAGCGCCGCCGTGCTGCTGGCCGCCGGCGTGATGCTGCAATTTCTATCCGGCCCGATAGCGGTCCTGCTCTCCCTCAGCCTGTGCACGATCGGGGTGGGCATATGGGCCTGCAATCTGCATGCGCTGGCGACCGACGCCTTCCCGCGCTCGATCGTCGCCACAGTCCACGGCACGGCGGGCTCGGCGGGCGCCGCGGCCGGAATCGTGTTCAACAGCCTGGTCGGGTACTTCGGGTCGCGGCACAACTACGGCGCGGCTTTGACGATGTTCGCCCTGTTGCTGCCCATGGCCGTAACGCCGCTGTGGCTATGGCTGAACACGCCGATGGACACGGAAGAATAGAGGACCTATGAGCACACTACGGATCGGCACAGGCCGAACGGACATCACTCCGGCGCCGGGGACGCCGCAGGGGATTTGGGGAGCCCAGACACATGAGCGGGGGGTGGGCGCGGATCTGCCCCTTTTGGCCACCGCCCTGGCGATCACCGATTCCCGTCAGACCGCTCTCATCATCGATGTCGACGCCATCGGATTCAACGCGGAGTGGAGCGCGAAGCTGCTCGATGCAGTCACAACGCTGACTTCCGTGCCGCGCGACCACATTCGCATCGCCGCCACCCATACCCATTCCGGCCCGAAGACCCAGCGGCTCGAAGTGATCTCCCAGGGTCTCGAAATGGCCACGCAGTATCTGGAGACGCTGCCGCTCCGCGTGGCCGGCGCGGCCTGGCAGGCGATGAACAATCTGCAGCCGGCGCGGGTCGCGGCGGGCGCGGGAAGCTGCGCGATCAATGTCAACCGGCGCCTGAGAATGCCGGACGGGCGGCTCGTGGTGGGGCGCAACTGGGACGGCCCGGTGGACCGCACGGTTCGTGTCGTGCGCTTTGACGATTTGGACGAGAACCCGCTGGCCACCATCGTCCACTACGCGTGCCATCCCACCATCATGGCTTGGGACAACCAGTGGTTCACGCCGGATTACCCCGGCATGGCGCGTCAGGTTGTCGAACAGCAGATGGGCGGAACGTGCCTGTTTCTCCAGGGCGCAACCGGCTCGACGGGCCCGGTGCGAGGCTTCACCGGCGATCGCCCGGTCTACCGGCGGCTTGGCCGCATCCTGGGCCTTGAAGCTTCCAAGGTCGCGTTGAGCCTCGAAACGGTACCGAAGCAGGAGCGGCTGACCGGGGTGATGGAATCCGGCGCCGACATTGCGCTCTACGAGGAGGAGCCTGTCGAACAGCCCGAGCCCGTGCTGCGGATCAGGAGCCGGATGCTGCGCCTGCCGGCCAACCGCTTTCCCGACGCTGATTTGCTCGACCGGGAAGCCGACCGGCTGCGCGAAGCCCTGCGGGAGGCGCGGCAGCAGGGCGATCCAGCCGCCATCCGCTCCGCCACCGCTCGCGCCACCCGCGCCGGCATGCGCGCGCAAAGGGCGCGACTGATTCAGGGACAAACTCACATCGAGCGGCAGATGCAGGGCATCAGAGTGGGCCCGGTCGCGTTTCTTTCGATACAGGACGAGCCGTTCATCGAGATCGGACAGCAGATCGTGGCGGGCTCGCCGTTCCCGCACACCCTGTTTTCCGGCTACTCCAACGGCAACTTCGGATATCTGCCGGTGCGCAGCGCGTTCGACGAAGGGGGCTACGAAGTTTCGGTGGCGTTATACTCGCCGGACGCGGCGGAGATGGTAGTCGAGGAAGGCATCCGGATGCTGCGCGAACTGGCCGGGTGAAGCGGCGCCGCCGCTCATTCCTTCGTGATGGTCTCGTCCAGATTCAACAGCAGGCTGCCCACCGACGCGTATGCCGCCAGCTCCTTCTCGTCGAGAGCAGGATCGCAGCGCGACTCGCCCTGGCTGAGCAGGGCATGGGCCTCTTGCGGCTTATCCGAAAAATGGTCGAGATGAAAGCGCAGGCTGCCCAGCAGGACTTCCCGCTCCTGATCGGACGGGGCGCGCCCGGTGACCAGCCGGAAGCCGTACCGCAGCCGCGCGACGGGATCGGCGCCGCCCTCGCGGAGCATGCGCTGCCCCAGAAACCGGGCCGCCTCGACGAAGGTTACGTCATTCATCAGATTCAGGGCCTGCAGCGGCGTGTTCGTGCGGGTCTCCCGCACCTCGCAACTTTCCCGTCCGGAGGCGTCGAAGTTGGCCATGATCGGGGGAGACACGGTGCGTTTCCGATAGATATAAAGGCTGCGGCGGTACAGATCCTCGCCTTTGTCCTGGACGTAATCGAGCCCACCCATCGTGAGTTCCTTCCACAGGCCGGTCGGCTGGTAGGGCTTGACGGAAGGCCCGCCTGTCTTCTCCTTCAGCAGCCCCGCCGCGTAGAGGGCCTGATCCCGGATGGTCTCCGCGGGCAGCCGTAAGCGGGGACCGCGCGCCAGCAGGCGGTTGTCCGGATCGCGCTGCCTCAGCTCCGGCGCGGCCTTGGACGACTGCCGGTAGGCGGCGCTCGTCACGATCAGCTTCTGCATCGCCTTCACGTTCCAGCCCGTACGGATGAACTCCGTCGCCAGCCAGTCGAGCAGTTCGGGATGGGACGGCCACTCGCCCTGCACGCCGAAATCCTCGACGGTCTTCACCAGCCCGGTTCCGAAATACATCTGCCAGAACCGGTTTACCGTAACCCGCGCCAGCAGCGGATTGCCGGGATCGATGAGCCACTTTGCGAAGCCCAGCCGGTTGTTGGGCGCTCGGGCGGGCAAAGCGGGGAGCGCGGCCGGCACGCCCGGTTGGACTTTCTCGCCCGGATTGTCGTACGCGCCGCGGATGAGCAGATGCGTCTCTTTAGGCGTGGGGCTCTCGGCCATCACCATCACGGTCGGAAAGGTGCGCTCGAACAGCTCCTTCTCCCAGCGCAGCGCCAGCAGACCGGTCCAGCCCTGCCGGAACTCCGGGGCGGCCGCGTTCTCGAGCCAATACCAGCGCAGCGCGGACTGCTCTGCACGGCTCCGTTCCGCCACCGGCGCGCGCGCAATGGCGGCCGCGGTTTTCCCGACCGAGAGGGCTTCGATCTCGTCTTCCGCCAGCGCGCGCCTGTAGACGCGCAGATCGTCGATCAGGCCGCGGAATCGCCGCGACGGTCCCCATCCGCCGGCAATCCGCAGGGGCGCGTGGAACCGGGTATTGTTGTTGTACATGCGGCAGAGATTGTCGCTCTCGACGCGCATCGCCACCCGGCGTCCGTCCACGTACACACGCATCCCTTCGGCGCGCCGCGAGCCGTTGTAAGCCACGGTGACGTGATACCAGCGGCCGGCGGCAAGCGCCTGCTCGCTCTCCATCCTTATGGCGTCGGATTCCCAGACCGTCGTCAGGTTCACGTGCACCCGACCCTGATTCAGATGGATGCCGTATCCTTTTCCCTTCGGCCCCTCGTTCATGACGGAAAGCAGGCTGCCGTCGGGAGTGGAGTCCGCGTAAATCCAGGCCGCCACGCTGAAGGCGTCGCCGATTTCGAACTGGGCGCGCAGACCCGCGTCGACGACCCGGCTGCCGTCGAAGACTCCCGCCATGCTCACCCGGCCGGGCCTGGTCTCTCCCGATTCGGCCGCCGGAAACGAATACTCCAGCCCCGTGGCGGGCGCCCAGTGTCCGGACCCGGACTTCGCGATTTCGGTCTCGGCGGCTGCCTGCGCCTCAGCGATGGCGCGGCCGTTCTTTTCGAGGAACGCTTCCCTGGCGCGAATGCGGTCCTCGAATTTTCTCAGCTCTGCCTGCTGCGCGGCGGTGGGCGCGGGTATCAACGGCGGGGAGTTGTCGTTCTTCATCGCGCGTCCCAGTTCGGGCACGTTGTTGAAGTAAGCGAACAGCTGGTAGAACTCTTTCTGCGTGAACGGATCGTACTTATGGTTGTGGCAGCGCGCGCAGCCGAGCGTGAGGCCCAGGAAAACGGTGGACGTGGTCTCTACCCGATCGACTACGTACTCCACCGCGTACTCCTCGGCCACGATGCCGTCCTCCGAATTGCTGCGATGGTTGCGATTAAAGCCGGTGGCGATCTTCTGCTCCATGGTCGAACCGGGCAGCATGTCGCCGGCAATCTGTTCCAGCGAGAACCGGTCGAAAGGCTGATTGCGATTGAAGGCGTCGATCACCCAGTCCCGCCAGCGCCACATGATCCGCTCCGGATCGTACTGGTAGCCGTTGGTATCGGCGTAGCGCGCCGCGTCCAGCCAGCGTTCGGCCATCCGTTCCCCGTAGCGGGGAGAATCGAGCAGCCGGTCAACCGCCTTTTCGTACGCTTTGGCCGAACTGTCCGAGAGAAAGGCGTCCATTTCCGCCGGGGAAGGCGGCAGCCCCGTGAGATCGAGACTTACACGCCGCAACAGGGTCTCTTTGCCCGCCTCGGGCGAGGGTTTCAGTCCTTCACGTTCCAGCCGGGAAAGGATGAACGAGTCGACCGGGTTGCGCGGCCAGCGCTTGCCGGCCACGTCCGGCAGGGGAGGTCTGCGCGGCGGCACGAACGACCAGTGCTTTTCCCACCTGGCGCCGTCGGCGACCCAGGCGCGCAGCGTGTCGATTTCACGCCCGGTCAACTGCAGCCCCGAGGAGGCCGGAGGCATGCGCGCGGCGGGGCTGGCCGAGGTGATTCTACGGATCAGTTTGCTCCCGTCCGCGCCGCCCACCAGCGCCGGGCGGGCCGCCGCTTCGCTGTCCAACCGGAAGGGGACCTTCTTCGACGCGGCGTCCGGACCATGACACGTGAAGCATTTGTCGGAGAGAATCGGGCGGACGTCCTGATTGAAATCGACGGCCGGCGCGGCGTGTAAAGCAGCGCCGGCAGACAAGAGCAGGATGGGGAAGAAAATCCGGATCGGCGGCATACCTTCTTAAAACATCATACGTTTTCTTCCGACCCCGCCGGGTGGGTTAGGGCAGGCCGGTATAAGGCTTGAAGTTTTCGCGGCGAAAGCGGCCGGCGATCCTGCGGGCGGTATCGTCAAAGAAAATCGCTCCGCGCGCCGAGACCGTTTGCCCGGGTTGAATCTCGCCGAAGTACGGCGAGGAGTGCATGCAGCGGTGAGACGGGTCGGAATTCTGGCGAACGCCTACGCAGCGATCCCAGGCGATGCCGATCGCCCCGGGACCCTCGCGGGCTTCGGCGACGATGAGCGCGCCAGCGGGACGAGTTTCGCTGCGGCCCCAGAAGAACTCGTAGGCCTTGACGTCGGCCATCTCATACCAGGCGGGATTGAAGAAATACTTGCAGCGAATGCCGATCGACCGCCCGGTCCGGCTCAACGGCGTCAGGCCGGCGGCGGTCAGCATGTATGAAGTTTTCAAATCCTGATCGAAGAATCGCCCGGTGCGGTGCTGGAGGCATCCGCCGTCCGCGGAGACACTGTGGAAAGGCCGGCCGGACACGTTCTTCAACCGCAGCGACAGATCGATCCGGTCCGGCCCGAGCCGGAGCCGGGGCGAGATCTCGAGCCCCTGAATCATCGTCAGACGGCGTCCCATCTTCTCGTGCGCTTCTCGAGAGTAGGCTTCGTCCGGGCGCCAGTCCGCGCCGATCGTTCCATCCTCGTACTCGCGCCATTTCATCGCGGGCCGGGCGGAAGTCATGAAGGTACCTTCGCGGGCGGAAACCACTTCGGGCAGCCGGATCTGCCATTCCGCCTGATATCCATCATGAAAGAGGAAGACACGATGGTCTTCGGTAGGGTTCACCCGAATCACGGCCGGAGCCGCCGACAGGCGCATCCCCGCCAACGGGAACGCGAGGGCGGCGGTCAGGCTGCGGCGGCGGGTAATTCCGTTCATGCTTTCTTGTCGAAGCCCGGCACTTTCATCGACTCACCGCCTTTGAGCGCCGACTCGTGCGCGACAATACCCGGCACGGTCATCGCCAAAGCTTCGTAGACATTCACCGACGGCTCGCGATCCTCGACGAGGGCATTGATGAACTCGGCCGAAATAAACACGGCGCTGCCGCCGTGCCCGCTCTCATGACGCATGTTCGGAGGCAGCATTTCGCTCATCCAGTAGTTCGGAATTTTGGCGGGCTCCGCTTTGCCGTAGCGCGACTGCCAGGTATCGGGATGGATTCCCGCCTTCGCCATCAGCAGCGTCCCCTTCTCGCCGAACCACTGCGCGCGCTCGCTTTCGACAGCCGCGATCTGCCGGCACTCGTTGTGCCGGATCATGTGTCCCTTATTGGTCCGCATCAGGGCGAACTCGTCAAAGAACGGATTCTTGTAAGGATTCGATTTCAGGCGGGCGATCTTGGCGGGATCCTGCAGACCCTGGCACGACACCGAAATCACCCTCTCCCCGGTCACTCCGATGTGGAAAGCAAGCGAGTGGGTGGGATACTTCATCGGCGGAAGACCCTGGCGCCAGCTGTTCGAACCGTCCGGATTGTAATAGAGCGATTGAGGGCCCTTGAGCCGTTCGTCGAAGTTGAAATCGTGATAGTACTCGCACTCCGTATAGAAGATCTCGCCGAAGCCGCCTTTTTTGTAAAGATCCCGCGCGTAAATGCAGGGTTGCCGGTAATAACTCGACTCCGCCATCATGTACCGGCGTCCGGTCTTCTCTTTGACGGTGCGAAGCTGGTCGGCCTCTTCCAGGCTCATGCACGCCGGCACGGCGGAGACCACATGCAGGCCCTGCTCCATGCACATCTTGACGTGCTTGACATGCGACGGTGCGCCGCTAAAAATCGCGACCGCGTCCAGATCGTTGCGTTTTTTCAACATGTCCTCGAGCGAGTCATACACGCTGTCGCATTTGTATGAATCTCTCAATTTGTTCCGGCGGACGGCATAGAGGTCGGTCACGGCGGTGACGACGCAGTTCGGGTGTTCGTGCCAGTGAAAGCTGCTTCCGAACCCGCCGCCTACGACCGCCATGCGGATCTTCTTGCCGGAAGCGGCTTGCGCCGCCGCCCTGGTTTGGGCCGCCACTCCCGCGGCGGTCATGACGTTGAGAAATTCTCTTCGATTCTTCATTTGGATTTCCGTTCGTTTCAGAAAATAAGCTTCATCGCAACTTGTACGATGCGCGGGCTGCTGGCGCCGCTGATGACTCCGAAGGTGGTGCTGTTCACCGTAGTCCCGGGAGAGCCGAGATTGGCGTGATTGAAGACGTTGAAAAATTCTCCCCGAAGCTGTAGTCTCAGCCGTTCGATCAGGTCGAAAGACTTGAAGAGAGAGTAGTCCAGGTTCCAGGCGCCGGGCCCGCGCAACTGCGCCCTGCGGCCGCTGCCAAAGGTGCCCACCGCGTTCGACCGGAAGACCGACGTATTGAACCAGCGCGCGATCTGCTGGCTCTTGGAGCGATCGCCGCCGATCTTCCAGTCTCCACCCAGATAATCGGCGTAGTCGCCGGTGACGCCGTCGAAATTGTTGTCGGCGCCGCTGACGACCGTCAGCGGAATCCCCGTCTCCAGAGTGAGGATGCCGTTCTGCTGCCAGCCGCCGAGGACCGCCTTGATCACCGGATTCGCCCTGTTGAGACGAGGCATCTCCCAAAGTCCGGAAACGGAAACGCGATGCTTGATATCCCAATTGGAGAACCCGCGCGCGTTGCGCAGATTGAACGGATCGGGACCGGCGTTGTTTCCGGAGACCGAGCTGAACGAAGCGTAGTCGATGGAGCGTCCCCAGGTGTAGTTGCCGAGAACGCTGAAGCCCTTGCTGTGACGCTTCTGCACGGTGATCTGCATCGAGTTGTAGCTCGAATTCGAGTCCGAGTAACCGAGCGCCAGAGCGCCGATTCGGGCCAATGGCCGCCGTTGGTTGATATTCGCGGCGGTCGCCCCGGGGCCGTAGATGCCGGGATTCACTTCCTTCGTCATCACCAGATCGGTGCCCTTCGAGCCGACATACGAAGCCCGCAGCAGGACAGAGCCGGGCAACTCGCGCTCGATCACGTAATTCCAGTTCTGAATGTAGCCGGCGCGCATGCGGTCGGTCGGCCCGGCATACGTCGAAAAGTCGCGGAACGGATAATTGGAGCCGGCTTTGTAAGCTTCCGGTTCGAGCACCGGAGCCGAGCCGAAGGGGTTGGAAAACTGGAGGACGCCGGAAAGCGACGCGTCGTCGATCCACGGCGGACCCTGAATCACACGGTTGTAGAAGAGGCCGAAATACTCGTCATAGAAAATGCCGTAGGCGGCGCGCATGACCGTCTTGGGCAGGAACTGCCAGGCCACGCCGACGCGGGGACCGAAATTTTTCCAGTTGTCCGGGATTACGCGGTTTTCGTAGCCCTTGTCGCCGGTGAAAAGCAGTCCCGGCGGCGCGTTGGGGAATGCGGTGGACTGACGGCCCTGCACGAAGGTGGTGTGCTGCCCGAGACCTTCGTCGAATCCGGGTTTGGGATCCCAGCGCAGTCCGAGGTTGAGGGTGAGCTTGGTATTGATGCGGAAATCGTCCTGGACGAAAAAGGCCGGCAGCTCCTGATCGGCGTGGAGGCGCGAAACCGAGGTTTGGCGGAAAGACGACATCGTGCCCAGCAGGAACTCGGCGTACGAATTGCCCGTATTCTGGCGGCCGGGCACGCTCAGCAGCAGCCCGTTGAAAGTATTTGCGCCGCCGGTCTGGAAGTAGGACGTGAAGCCCGTCCGGTAGACCCGCATCTCGCCGCCGAATCGCAGGTTATGGCGTCCGGTGGCGTAACTGGTGGTGTTGATGAGATGAATCGATCGCGAGAAGTTCAGGCCGTAGTTGCCGAGCGTAACCCCCGACCAGCCGTTGATGCTGACGTCGATGAGGTTGACGTCGACCGCGTTTCGCACGCGCGCCCCGAGGTTTTGCAGGCTGATGTTGGGTTGGGCGGCGGTCAACCGGGCAGGTTGGGACGTCGTCAGGGATGCGGTCAGGTTATTCAGCCACTTCGGAGAAAACGAGTAGGTGTGATTGAGGGTGAAACTGTGCTGGCTTCCGGTGACGCCGTCGGTCGCGTACAAGACATTGTTCGGCAGGATGGTCGGCGTGTCCTCGGAGCGAAGGTAGAAGTAGCGCAGCGAAATCCGGTTGCCGCCGCTGAACTGATGATCGCCCCGCACGAGCGCCTGATCGTCGTTGATGATCCGGGTGGGCGTCCCGAACCGGACCTGGTAATTGGACGCGGTGGAGGTGGGCATGAGGCTGAGCAGCTTCACGCTGACCGGGTCGAAGCTCGCGCGCGGAATGATGTTGTCGGGATAAGGATTCCCGGCCCGGTCGCGGATGACACCCGTGCCGTTGGCGAGCAGCCACTCGCTGAAATCGCCGTTGCGCATGGCGGCGCTGGGAGCGGTGCGCAGCGCGCCGGGCGTAGCCGTGTGGTTCCGGGTGCCCTGGTAGGACATGAAGAAGAAGTCCTGATCCTTGCGGACAGGCCCGCCCAGCGTGCCGCCGAACTGATTGCGCTTCACGGCGTCGCGTCCGGAAAAGAAGTTGGAGGCGTTGAGGTCGTAATTCCGGAGGAAGTCGAATGCCGTGCCGTGGAAAGCGTTGGTACCGGACTTGGTGACGACGTTCACGATGCCGCCCACTCCGCGGCCGTACTCGGCGTCGAACGAACTGGTCTGGATGCTGAATTCCTGCACGGCGTCCGGATTGGGGAACGGCCTCGCCAGACTGGTCTGGGCTTCATTGTTGTCGGAGTTGTCGAGCAGGTAATTGGTGGAGCTGCCCCGCGAGCCGTTGATCGAAACGGTATTGATCAGATCCGCGCCGCCGATGTTGGTGCCCTGCACGGTAACGGGGACGCTGCGGTCGGAAACGCCGGCATTGATCGAGAGAAGCTGCAGCACGTTGCGCCCGTTCAACGGCAGATCCGCCACACGCTGCGAATCCACTACCTGGACGAGCGTGGTGGAGGTAGTCTGCACCATTGAGGCGGTCGAACTCACGGTGATCTGCTCCGCGCTGGCCCGCACCTGGAGCGTGACGTTCGCTTCCACCTGGGAGTTGGCCTGCAAGGTAATACCCTGCTGAACGAAGGGGGCAAAGCCGTCCTTTTCCACGCGCACGCGATACTCTCCGAGCGGCAGGAGGGGGAGCACGTACTGGCCCGCCGAATCGGCGGTCGCCGAACGGGACTGGTTGGTGGCGATCTGGGTAGCGGTGATCGTGGCGCCCGGAACCACCGCGCCGGTGGCGTCTTGAACTGCACCGCTGATGGTGCCGGATGTTTGCGCACGGATCAGGGTTCCGAAAAGCAACATGATCAGGACGAATCTCTTCATTGTTTGTTTGCCCTCAGCCTTGCAAAAGATCATACCTTTAAACCGGATTTTCGGTCAAACCCGATAACCCGGGCGGTTCGGGCTTGGGTCCGATGGCTTTCGCGGGGGCGTGAGTGATACGGGATGGAATGCCAAAATCAGCGTGCAGCCGGGAAGCTGCGGATGGCGGAGAGGGGGGGATTCGAACCCCCGGTAGAGCTTATGACCCTACGACGGTTTAGCAAACCGCTGCTTTCGACCACTCAGCCACCTCTCCGTTTTTAGCTCGCCTGAATTCAGCAAGTTGTGGTCGATGTCCCTACATTATACTGCAACTTTCTGCTTGCGCTCAACGATTGCCGCTTACGTTTGCCGTGAACATTGCGCACTCGAAGGCCACAGGTCCAATCCTTAGCGTCGATCGGAGGCAGGCGAATTCGATTCGAGGGGCACTATCATGTTTTGTATGGATAGTGTGAAGGCGCTGACATTCGATGTCTTCGGAACCGTGGTCGACTGGCGCGGTACGATCGTACGCGAAGGCGTAGAGCTAACCAGGACAAAAGGAATCGACGTGAACTGGGGCAAATTCGCCGACTCCTGGCGCGCCGGGTACGCGCCCGCCATGAATCGTGTCCGGAATGGCGAACTGCCCTGGACGCCCCTCGATAAACTGCACCGCATGATCCTCGACGGACTGCTCGGGGAGTTCCGCATCCGGAACCTGGGGGAAGCCGACAAAGACCACCTGAACCGGGTCTGGCACCGGCTGGGCCCCTGGCCGGACTCGACGGGAGGAATGACGCGGCTGCGTCGTCGCTACATCCTGGCCTCGCTGTCAAATGGAAACGTCTCGCTGCTGGTAAACATGGCGAAGCACGCGGCGCTGCCGTGGGACTGCGTCCTCTCTTCCGAGCTGGCGAAGCAGTATAAGCCGGCTCCGGCGGTCTACCAGATGGCCGCCAGTCTCCTCGATTTGCGTCCGGAGGAGGTGATGATGGTGGCCGCGCACAAAGAAGATCTGCGGGCGGCGGCGCGGGCGGGCTTGCGGACGGCGTTCGTTCCCCGGCCGCTGGAGTTCGGACCGGGCCGTCCGGCGGACCCGGGCCCCCATACCGGATTCGACATCGTCGCCTCGGATTTCTACGATCTGGCGCATCAACTCGGGGCCTGAACGATGATTGCCTTCGCATGACCGGGCCGCAAGGCCGGTGGGCGATGCGCACCCGAAACCACCTGGGAGAGCACTGGACAGGAACCTCGGAATACTGGACAATATCCTGAACACCAATGGTGACGAGGTCGAGCGAACAGCCCATGGAAGAGCGATATCCCATGACGGAGGAGCAGCGAAGCGCGCTGACCCGGGATCTGCTTTCGCTGCGCGGGAAAATCGAGGAAATCACCCTGCTGATGACGGCCTGCTACGGGCCGCGCAGCCAGGTATCGTTCCGGGCAGGAGAAATCTCGTCATCCCTCCAGCGGTTTGAATGGGAACTGGAACGCCAACTCGCGAAAGCGGCGCCGCAGGATTGCGACTAGCGCGGGCCGGCGTCCGGGAGGGCGAAACCCGTTGAACCGTCCACTGACCGTGCTGGGAGCCGCCATGACCGGCGCAGTTTGCTGTTTTGTCCCGATCCGCAGGATCCCGGCGCAGGAGACGCCGCGCGACTATCTTCCGGCGGCGCTGCGGCAGCAGGTCAACCGGCTCAAGCGTGACACGGCGCCAACTACCAAAGCCAACCTGGTGGAGCGCGGGCTTATCCTCTGGGACTGGATCAACGCCTACTCACTCACGGGCGGGCCGGTCCCTGTGAATGCGACTCAGTCGGTGGGCGGCGTGTTCGCCCTACGGGACGATCCATCCGCGACGGCGCCCCCTGCGCTTTCGAAGAATATCGACGCGCTGATTTACGAATTCCGCTTGAAAGACGAACGTCCGAAAGCCATCCCGACACTCCGCCTCGACCGCGCCGGGCCATTTCCGGCGGGAAGCTGGCAAACCATTCAGCAGACGCTAACCTGCGGAGACGAGGCTATGCCGGCCGGGTCTACCCTGATGCTGGCGCGCATGCTGATGTCGGACGGCGGCCTGGCGCAGGTCGACGATCCCGCCGCCGACCACTATGTGTCGGCGCGCTGCTCCAATCCCCGCGTGCGCCTGGTCAAGGCGAAGGTCCCGTGGTCGGGGATGCACGGCGGGTTTCGCGCGAGCGCCGAAAATGCCGCCTACCGGCTGGAGGGAGACGCGCTGCAGCCCGGCGGCACGATCACGCTGGTCTTCGGCGACCGAAGCGGCGGGTCGCGCGGTTTCCGCATGCCCGGTTTCAGCAACGACCGATTCCTGCTGCCGGTCTATGCCGACATCAAGGGCGACGGTTGCTTCCTGACGCTGTCGTGGCCGGCCATCGCCGTGCAGGGAAAACAGGTGGCGGCGGTGAAGATGTTCGCACCCTCGATCGTCAAGGCGGGCGAGCGGTTCGAAGCGGCCGTGCGCAGCGAGGACGAACTCTGGAACCGCGCCACCGGACCGCTGCCTGCCTACCGGGTAGAGCTGGCCGGCCGAACGGTGCGCGAGATTCCGGCCGGTGAGGACAGCGTAGCCGTCGTCCAAGATCTGCAGATCGATCAGCCCGGGACCTACCGCTTCGCGGTCCGCTCCGCCGACGGCAGAATCAGCGGAGAGAGCAACCCGATCTGGGTGGAGCAGAATCCGCCGTACCGCGTGTATTGGGGCGAGACGCACGCGCACACGGGCATGGCGGAGGGAATGGGTTCGGTGGACGGCTTCTACCGCTGGGGACGCGAGGATGCGCGCCTCGATTTCCTGGGGCTGTCCGAACACGACGTCTACCTCGACGACTCGGAGTGGAAGAGCATGCAGGCAGCCGTGCGCCGTTATACGGAACCGGGCAAGTTCATCGCCTACCTGGCCTACGAGTGGACGGTGTCGCGGCCGTCGGGCGGCCACCACAATGTCTTCTTCCGCAGTCCGAGCCAGAGCCGGGTGGCGGCCAACAATGCGTACACGCTGTCCCGCCTCTACCAGGGCCTGCGCGCCGCGAACAAGACCAGCGACGTGCTGATCATTCCTCACGCGCACCAGGCGGGCGACTGGCGCCGGAACGATCCGGACATGGAGCGGCTGGTGGAGATCGCCTCCATGCACGGCACTTTCGAATGGTTCGGGAACTACTATTTGAAGAGCGGCTTCGACGTGGGATTCGTGGCCGCCTCCGACGATCACCGCACGCGTCCCGGATACAGCGGGACGATGCCCGCCGGCGCCCTGCAGCAGTTCGGAGGCCTGGTTGCGGCGAAGGCACGAGACAAGGGCGTCAACGAAATCTTCGACGCCTTGCGCGACCGCGACACCTATGCCGTCAGCGGCGCGGAGCGCATCCTGCTGGAGGTGGACCTGAACGGCGCGCGCGCCGGGCGCCGCGTGGCCTACACCGCGGGACGGCGCCTTCGGGCGCGTGTGTCGGGAACGGGGCCGCTCGACCGGGTCGAGGTGATCAAGAACGGAGAGCTGGTTTTCACGCGCCGATTCGCGGAGGCGCCGCTGCGGCCGCGCTCGCGCGTGGGGATCGGATTTCAATCGAGTTCGGAACCTTTCATACGCGACAATCCGCGCGGGTATCGCCGCTGGAGAGGATCGCTGACGGTGCGGGGCGCGCGGATTCTGGATGTCCGGACGCATTTCGACAACCGCTCGTCCGAATACGCGCGGCGGGATTCGCAGTCGCCTGATCGCATCCTGTTTTCAGCGGATACCAGGGGCGCGATCAACAGCCTGGAACTGGAGCTGGACGGTGTGACACCTTCGACGGCGGTCGGGATCGCGCTCGAGGAATCCATTGAGCACGACGTCGCTCCGCCGATGGTGCGGCCGTTTGCCCGGATCCCGGCGGCGGCGTACGAACTGCCGTTCAGCGAGCTGAAGAACGGGCTGCTCGTCAGGGAGTCCGCGCTGGGACGCAACCTGGATTCGATCACCCTGCAGCTCATCGAGCCGAACGCGCCCCGCGACGGCGAGATCGATTTTCAGGATCGCAGCGCTGCGGGCCAGGGCGATTATTACTACGTCCGGGTGACGCAGCTCAATGGCGCGCACGCCTGGTCGTCGCCTATCTGGGTGGGCGGGGAAGCGACCCGTTAACCGAAGCCGGGCAGCCTTGCCCGCCTAGAACATTCTTTCCTGCTTCTTCAGCGTTCCGAAGGTTCCGATGTTGGCGATGGCAAACGCCACCCGGAACTGGTTTTCGAAGCGCGAGCCGAAGTTGAAACGCCGGTACTGCACGCTGATTCCGCAGCAGTCGGTGTTGTAGGTGACCTGCGTGGTGGCGAACTCCATGACGCCGATACGGAAGTCGTAGACCGAACTGAAAGCGGCGTTCCATCCGCGATGGTTCGGGTTTCCGAAACCCAGGGCGCCGCGAAACTGGTTGGCGTTGGGGGATAGCTGCGGGACGCTGCGCACCTGGGTATGGCCGGCGGAGAGGAAGTAATCGCCATGACGGACGTCCGCCGAAAAGCTGCTGTTCACCATCTGGCCGCGCAGCGGATCGTAGTCCGCCCGCCACTCGATGCCCATTCCGTTGAGGGGCGAGGTCCGCAGCACCGAGACCAGCGGCGAATAGTTGCGCGCCTGGTCCAGGAACGCATACGGCGTCAATTGAATCGTGCTGTCGAAGACGTTGCGCTGGCCCGGGATCACCGCCCCTCCGAAAGTGGGGTCGAAGTAGCGCCGCTGCCACACGGTCCAGCTCATGATCTCGCGGACCTCTCCGCGGCTCTTCGCGTAGAGGCGGTTGGTCAGCGAGATCTCGGCTTCGGTGGTGTTGGAGACCAGCTCGGTTTCGTCGAAGCGGACGATTTTGTCGAAATCCATCACGCCGCTCACGTTGCGGAACGAAGCTCGCGGCTCGATCACGTGTTTGAGCTGCTCGCCGAGAAAAGTTTTTTTGCGGAAGACGCGGGCGAGCGAGGGTGTGATCAGGTCGATAAAAACCTCCCGCGATCCGCGGTTGAGGTTACTGCCGGTAATGCGCCCTGCTTCCTCCCTGGCGCCCCAATGCGTTTCCCGGACCGAAAAGCTGGGGATCAACTGGAATCCTTTCCAATAGAAAGCCGTCATGACGCGCGGCTGGAAATCGGCGCGTTCCGTATACTGCCGGGTTTGAAACAGCGGCTGGGTGCGGCGCAGCAGACCGGCGGTGGTGTCGAGTGAAACCCAGACCGGCAAGGCGCCCCTGGAAACCTGCCGGTCGCGGCTGGAGAAAGCCACTTCCGGAAGCTTTCGAATGATGACGGAATCGCCTTCCTGAATGCTCTGAAAATTGTCGATGCGCTGGGCGACGAAGTCGAGATGGAAGGTGGACCACTGTTTGGTGACGTAACCGACGGAGTGTACTTCGGAGAAGATCGCCTCGTGGAAGGTTTCGGTGAAGGACTGCCGGAACAACAGCGAACTCAGATAATTCAACTCACCGCGGGCGAGGAAGCCTTTGCCGAGGTCGGCGCGGCCGTTGATCAGGATGGAGTAGCCTCCCTGCTTGATCCTGGATCCATCGGGCTGCTCGAGGCCGCGGTCCTGCACTCCGTAGATCACCGCGTCGAAGTCGGCGCCGGGTCGGGGCTTGCCGCGCAGCTCGAAGTTGTGAGCGAAGCCTCGCTCGGTGAAATCCTGCAGCCGGTAAGTGGCGTCGTAGCTGCGGTTGATGGCCCAGAAGTAGCCGATGCCGAACATCTTCCCGCGGCTGGAGCTGTTGCCGATATTGGGCGTGAGGAATCCACTCCGCCGCGGGACCTTCGCCAGAGACTTGTAGAAGTACGGCGTGTAGAACAGCGGCATGCCGCGCACGCGAAAGACGGCCTTGTAGGCCAGCGCCCGGTCATCCGGGACGATGTCGAACTTCGGGCCGCGCAGCGTCCACCAGGGCTTGGGCATGCGGCAATTGGTGATCATGCCGTCGTGCAGGATGTATTTGTCGCCGAGTCGCTCGGCCCACCGGCCTTCGAAATGAAAGGGGCTGGTGGAGCTCAGCACGCCGGGGCGGGTCTCGATCTTGGTGACGGTGGAGCCCACCACGTCGTAAAACTTGCCCTTCTGATCTTCCAGATTGTACTCGGCCCTGGTGGCGAAAAGCTCCTCGTTCCGGGTGAAGTGCTTGAAATGGACATTGCCGCGAGCTTCGGCGTAAGCGGTATCGACGTTGTAATCGATCTCGTCCGCGTAGAGCACCATCTCTGTTGTCTGCAGACGAGCGCTGCCACGCCATTTCCGCAGCGGACCGTCGGCTTCGAGGGTGACCGCGGCCGCGTCGACGAAGTCCTTGGGAGGTCCATCGGAAGGCCTTCGGGATAATTGTGGTGACGCCGGAAGGGCAAGGATCACCGACAATGCAAGAAAAATCGACCCCGAACTGCAAAGATCGTGACAAAGATTGCCGATTATGATACGTACAGAAGTGGATAGCTGGAGTAATACACGAAGCGCATGATCGGAAGGGGCCAATCGAAAACGTAACACGACAAAAACGGTCCCCGCAAGCGGCAACACTGTAAATCGCATATGCACTGTCTCTATTGCAGACACCAGAACCCGGAAGACGAGCATCGCTGCCAGCGATGCGGACGGCGATTGCAGACGCCGCCCGCCCGTCCGGCGCCGGAGAGCTACGCGAGCAGCTTCACGGGCGCGGCGGCGGCTACGGCGCGGGCATTGGAGCGCTCTTTATCCACTTCTGACGCCGAAGCGCCGCCTCCACCGGTGGCGGCCGCGCCACAGCGCCCGCAGGTTCCACGGCAGACACGCCTGTTCACGGAGGGAGAAAGCAGCAAAGTATTGCCGTTTCCGTCCCAGTCGAAGCAGCCGG
>DATJFH010000017.1:0-56236 GCA_035495815.1 Bryobacteraceae bacterium | reverse complement strand
CTGCGAACCATGGTCGCCCTGTCCGAGATGGGGGCCGTACTTCTGCCGCCCGTTCCCGCTTTTTATACGAAGCCGGAAACCGTGATGGATATTGTCGACTCCAGCGTGGACCGGGCGCTCGACCTTCTTCAACTTCCCGATCGGGACTGCCGGCGGTGGCAGGGAAGTCAGGTAGAATGAACAAAATGCGAAGAGAAACGGCGGCTTTTCAAGGGGAGCGGGGAGCCTTCAGCGAGGAGGCGGCGCGCCAGCTGCTCGGAAAGAGTGTCGAGGTACTGCCCTGCGTCCGTTTCGAGGACGTGTTCCACAACTTGAACGAGAAGAAAGTTCAAGCGGCTGTCGTGCCGATCGAGAACACGCTGGCCGGCTCGGTCCATGAAAACTACGATCATCTCCTGCGTTTCAATCTGCCGATCGTCGCCGAAACCAATGTCCGGATTGTCCACAATCTGATCGCGGCGCCCGGCGTCTCCTTCGGAAAGATACGCCGCGTCTTCTCGCACCCGGTGGCGTTGAACCAGTGTCTTAATTTTTTCTCCAGGAATCCAGGTATTGAAAAAATTCCCTTTTATGACACTGCCGGCAGCGTCAAGATGATTATGGAGGAAGGGTTGCGCGACGCCGCTGGAATCGCTTCGGCGCTGGCTGCCGGGAATTATAAAGCTTCTATTCTCAAACGTTCCATCGAAGACGATCGCCGCAATTTCACTCGCTTTTTCCTGCTGAGGCGCCCCGAATTTGCACGGAAATATCCGGTCAAAGCCGCCGCCGGATCGCGCTGGAAGACTTCTCTGGTCTTCACGACGCGCAATGTTCCGGGCGCGCTGTTCCGGTCCCTCAGCGCCTTTGCGCTGCGCGATCTGAACCTGGCCAAGATCGAATCCCGCCCCCTGCGCGGAAAACCCTGGGAATATCTTTTCTATTTAGACTTCCTCGGCCGCGTGGACGATCCCGTCCCCCGCAAGGCGCTCGGCCACCTGGAGGAGGTCGCCGATTTCTGGCGAGTGCTCGGCTGCTACCCGGAAGGCGCCTGAACACCTGATTCAATCCAGGCGTTCCCGGCCGGGCCGTCCTTTTCATCCTTTCGACTCGCGCAGCATGGGACGCGCTCGGACCTTCTGAGCCGTCAGGCGGACACTCGACTTTCGCGCCGCCGCCTCAAAAATGCCATTCGGATTTGGGCTCGGGCTGCAGCGGCGGCTCGACCCGGGCGGTCTTCAGGTACTCCTCGATCCGCTCCCGGATTTTCGGGTTCCTGGCGGCGACGTCCGTCGTTTCGCCCGGGTCCTGCTTGAGATTGTAGAGTTCCAGCGGGGCATCGGCCTTGGGGCGGACCGCTTTCCAATCGCCCATGCGCACCGCCTGCATCGGGGCGCCGGCGCGGAATCCGCCGGTCTTGTTGTCGTACGGGGGGAGCTCCCAGTACATGAATTCGTGCTTCGTCTGGCGGTGCCCCGCAACCTTCGCGCCCAGCAGGGTGGGGACCACCGACATACCGTCGAGCCCCGGGGGCGGTTTCACGCCGGCCAACTCCGCCGCAGTCGGCAGCAAGTCCGCGAAGTACCAGGGCAGGTCGCTGACGGTTTCGGACCTGATCCGGCCCGGCCACCGGGCGATCATGGGGACCCGGATGCCTCCCTCGTACATCTGCTGCTTATGGCCGCGCAACGGCCCCGCGCTCTTGAAGAAATCGGTTTGGCCCTGCGGAAAAATCGGGCCGTTATCGCTGGTAAAGAAAACGACGGTGTTCTTGTCCAGATCCAGCTCCTTGAGCAGAGCCATGATCTTGCCCACGTCGCGATCCATGCGCGTCACCATGCCGGCGTAGGCGGCGCGCGGATAGGGTTGCGCGGCGTAATGGCCCGGCGGAATGGGGGCCACTTCCGGGAGCTTGCTTCGGTATTGGTCGACCGAATCCGGCGGCACGAGGTATTCCATGTGCGGAATCGTGAACGGCACATACAGAAAAAATCGGCCCTCTTTGTGCGTCCGGATGAAATCGAGCGACCGGGAGGCAATTATGTCATGGGAATAGGTGGCGCGCTTACCGTCCCGATTGCCGGCCAGCGGGAATTTCCTGTCGTTATCCCACAGATAAGGGGGATAGTAAAAATGCGCGTGAATCTGGTGCAGGTACCCGAAGAACTGGTCGAACCCGTGTTTCCAGGGGACACCCGCCGTGCCGATGTCCCCCAGCCCCCACTTTCCGAAGCACCCGGTCTTGTAGCCGGCCGATTTCAGGACCTGGGCCACGGTGACGTCGCTTTCCCGGATGCCGACGCCGCCGGGATTGGAGCGAACCGTGGTGTGCCCGCCGTGCAGCCCGGTCATCAGCACGTTCCGCGACGGCGCGCAGACCGTACAACCGGCGTAAGCGTTGGTGAAGCGCATGCCTTCGGCGGCGAGGCGGTCGATATTCGGGGTCTGGATGGTTTTTTGACCATAGCATCCGAGGTCGGCGTAGCCGAGATCGTCCGCCATGATCCAGATGATATTGGGTCTCTTCCTGAGCCCTTGAGCGAGTATCGCGCCTGCCGACGAGGCGCAGATCACCGGCTGCTTTAGAAACTCCCGGCGATTAACCTTTCCCATGATGATCGTTGGTGTTGATCCGGATTACTTCCCGAGTTCGGCGCGAATGGCCGCCTCCAGTTTCGGGGGCTGGAAACCGCGCGGACCGGGATCACCCTTCCAGGCGATCCGGCCGTCCTTTCCGACCAGGTACATGCGGTCCGGCCAACCCAGGTAGTTGAGCTCCACTTTTGCGTCCATCTTGTCCACCACCGTCGTGAACTTGATCCCCAAGTTGCGGACGCAGGCGCTGGCGTAGCCCTCCTTCTCGCCATAATTGGTCGCTTTTGTGATGAGGATATTGTCCCGGTGATTGGCGGGTGAATCCCAGCCATCGGTCGGGTGCGCTTCCCGAATGTAAACCAGAAGGAATTCGACCTGCCCCTTATATTTTTCCGCCATTGTGTTCAGAGCGCCGACCGACGCGCGGAAGGGCGGTCAAGTATAGCTGCCGAATATCAGGGCCACCGGCCGCTTGCCCTTAAAGCCTGCCAGGCGGACGGACTGCTTCGAGTGCATGACATTCAAATTGAAATCCGGGGCGGGATCGCCGGGTTTTAGGGCGCCCTGACGGTCCTCGGGTGGCGGCGCTTCCTCTTTGGAGTTCGGAACCTGGAAACCCGGCTTCTTCGAATCGGCGCCGAGGATGGCGCTTGCCAGACAAACGGCGATCGGCAGGAGGCGGAAGGAAATCATGCCCAGAGTCTATCAGGATTTCACAAGGAAACGCGACGGCAGGTAAGGAGCTGGATCGATCGCCGGCGTGCGTCCCTGGATCAGATCGGTGAGCATGGCCGCGGTCGCCAGCGACGTTGTGATTCCGAGTCCCTCGTGGCCGGCGGCGACGAATACACCCCTGCGCCCCGGACACGGCCCGATCAGCGGCAGATTGTCCGCTGTGGCGCCGCGAAAACCGGTCCACGCCCGGAGGATTTCGCAGCCCGCCAGGCTCGGCATGTATTCGGCGGCGCGGCTCAGGAGGCGGCGCAGGATCGGGGCTTCAACGGCGGGATCGGCGACGCCGAATTGCCGCGAGGAGCCGATCACGACCTGGCCGTTCCGACGCGGCTGGATGTTGAATGCGACCGACTCGGCATCGGCGCCGTGCGCGCTCCTGAGATAGCCCAGTTCCACCAGCTGGTGATGCGCGAATCCGGGAAGGCGGCCGGTGAGGGCGAGGTGCCCTTTGCGCGGGCGGACGCGGGCTTCGGGTATCAGCAACGTCGTCGACGTTCCCGCCGCACACACCACGGTTCCAGCGCTGAATCCGGACCCATCGGCAAAGCGGACGCCACCCGCCTCGATAGAAGCGACGTCCGCCACCCGCAGTTCCGAGCCGCGCTCCCTTGCGCGGTTCACCAGCCATTGGGCCGCAGCCTGCGCGGAGAGCACGATGTCGCCCGGAACCAGCAGCGCGCCCGCCAGACCCGGACGGAGATTCGGCTCCGCTCGAGCCAGCGCCGCCGGATCCAGCTCTTCGGCGGCCACCCCATGTGCGGCGTAGGACACGGCTTTGGCCCGAACCAGCCTCAATTCGTCCTCATCGGCCGCAAGCCAGAGCGTGCCCGCCGTGTCGAATTCGACTTCGGTTGGGAGCGCCGGAGCGAGGCTGCGCCACAGACCGCGCGCGTAGCGAGTCAGAGCCATCTGAGCTTCCGAATCATCCATCACCACTACGTGCCCCATGGCGGCCGCGGTTGCGCCGCCGGCGACCGCCCCCGATTCCACGATCACCACGCGTAGTCCTTCGGCGGAAAGCGCATCGGCGCAGGCCGCTCCCACGATGCCGGCCCCGATTACAATGACGTCAGCGCTGCTCACCGTCGAATTCCCATGCGGAACGGATCGCGCGGATCGACGAGCAGAGTCGTATCCGCGGATATCCACGCCGAGCCGCGGATCACCGGGATGATCCGGCCGGCCGAGCGGCGGAACGAGCCTTCAAAAATGCTGCCAAGAATCCCTTCCTGGCGATAGACCTGCCCCTCCTGCAGCCTGCCGTCGGCTGCGAGACACGCGAGCCGGGCGCTCGTACCGGTCCCGCAGGGCGAGCGGTCGTATGCCTTGCCGGGACAGAGCACGAAATTGCGGCTATCCGCGCCTGGGCTTTGGGCCGGCGCGAAAAGCTCCACATGATCGATCTCGGCCCCGCCCTCGCCGGTGATGCCCGCGCGAACCAGCGCCTGACGAATGCGCCATGAGAATTCGGTGAGCTGCTCCACATTGCCGAGCGTGAGCGCCTGCCCGTGATCACTCGAGAGGAAGAACCAGTTTCCGCCCCAGGCGACGTCACCGGTAATAGGGCCATGCCCTTCTACCTCAACCGAAATCTGACGGGCGAAGCGGTAACTGGGGACATTCTCGATCCGGACAGCGCCCTCGGGGTCCAGAGCCGCCGTAATCGTGCCCACGGGCGTCTCGACGAGATGAGCGCCGGGTCCGATGCGGCCCAGGTACTCGAGCGTAACCATCAGCCCGATGGCGCCATGGCCGCACATCCCGAGATAGCCCACATTGTTGAAGAATATGACGCCGGCCGCCGCGCCGGTATCGCTCGGCTCACACAGCAGCGCGCCGACGATCACGTCCGAGCCGCGCGGCTCGTTCACAACCGCGGAGCGGAACTCGTCATGCTGCGTCCGGAAGCGCTCGAGCCGTTCCGCTACGGACCCCGAGCCCAGATCCGGTCCGCCGGAGATCACGACGCGCGTGGGCTCGCCGCCGGTGTGCGAGTCGATGACGCGGATTCGCTGGAAGGCGCTGGCATTCATGTCAGCGCACGGCCCTGGCCGCCGCCGAGGGACGTGTGGCGATGGCGTGGCGGATCACGCCGAGGATCTGTTCCCGCTCGGCGCCGGCGATCGGCAGGCGAGGGGCGCGCGTCAACTCGGAGCCCAGTCCGGTTTCCGCCATCGCCAGCTTGATGTACTGCACCAGCTTGATCTTCGTGTCCAGGTGGAGCAGCGGCGTGTACCATCGGTACAGCTCCCGCGCTTCGTTCCAGCGGCCCGAGGAGGCCAGCTCCCACAGGGCGCGATTCTCTTCGGGAAAGGCGTTGACCAGTCCCGAAATCCATCCGGTGGCGCCGAGCATGACGGCTTCGAGAATCAGATCATCCACTCCGCAGAAGAGAATAAAGCGATCGCCCAGCAGATTGACCAGGTCGGTGATGCGCCGCACGTTGTCGGAAGATTCCTTAATGGCTACGATCGAAGCTTCGGAGGCCAGTTCGGCGAACATCTCGGGAGTTACGTCAACATGGTAGGCGGGCGGATTGTTGTAAATCATGACCGGCAGCCCGCTGGCCGACGAGACGGCGCGGAAATGGGCCAGAGTCTCGCGCGGATCGGCCTTGTAGACCATCGCCGGCAGGACCATGAGGCCGTCGACTCCCGCCTTCGCGGCGTCGCGCGTGAAACGGCAGGCCAGCGCGGTGGTGTATTCAGCCACGCCGGTCAGCACCGGGATGCGTCCGCGAACCGCGCGGACGAGAGTTTCAAGAGCCTCGATCTTCTCGTGGTATTCGAGCGCCGTATTCTCGCCCACGCTGCCGAGCAGCACGACGCCGTGTATTCCGGATTGGATCAGGCGTTCCAGGTGGCGCGCCGTGGCCTCGAGATCGAGAGTCTGATCCGGTTTGAATTGGGTGGTTAACGCGGGGAATACGCCGCTCCAGCTCGCTTGCATGCATCGATCTCCCGTGTCTGATTCTAACGTGGCGCAAAATCTCCAGCGCGGCGGAATAAAGACAGGGCTCACCGGTATACTGGCTAGTAGGTGCATCAGTCATCGTTAATCACGACCCTGGCGGCAGGCGCACTATTCGCTGCTATCGCCGGAGCGGCCGTCAAAACAGGGCCAGGAATCGGGGACAGGATTCCGAGCTTTTCGCTGCCGGATCAGAACGGGGCACGGCAATCTCTGGCCAGCGTGGCGGGACCGAAAGGAGCCATGCTGGTCTTCTATCGCTCCGCGGACTGGTGACCCTACTGTAAGAGCCAGCTCGTGGAGCTGCAGGCCAGGATCAGCGAGATTCGCAAACAGGGGCTGGGCGTCGCCGCCATCAGCTACGATTCCCCGGCGATCCTCAAGGACTTCGCCAGCCGTCGCGGGATTACCTTCCCGCTGCTTTCCGACCAGGGTTCGAACGTGATCCGCGCCTTCGGCATCCTGAACGAAGAGGCGCCAGCCGGCCAGATTTTCTCCGGAATTCCCTACCCCGGAACCTACATCGTGGATCGGAGCGGGCGCGTGACCTCAAAATTTTTCGAAGACGATTACACGCAGCGATATACGGCGTCGGACATTCTTTTGCGGCTGTTCGGGTCGGCGGCGGCTTCCGCGCATAGTACGAAGGAGACGCGGCATCTCAGGATGTCATCCTCGGCCAGCGCGGATCAGGTGCGATCGGGCCAGCGAATTGCGCTGACGCTGGATATCGACTTGAAGCCGGAAATGCATGTGTACGCGCCGGGCGTGAAGGGTTACATCCCCATCGATTGGACCATGGCGCCGAGCGAAGCCGTTATCGTCCACCCGATGACGGCGCCGGCTTCGAAGAGAATGCGCCTGCCTGCGATCGACGAGACGGTATCGGTCTACGGCGGGCAGTTCCGGCTGGTCCGCGACGTGACTATGGCGAAGGATGCCAAGCTGAAGCCGCTGCTGGACGCGCAGGGGAATCTCACGATCGAGGGTGCGTTCCGCTATCAGGCTTGTGACAATCGCATGTGCTACGTGCCCCAGACCGTGCCGGTCAAGTGGACCCTGCACGTGGAACAGCATGACCGGGAGCGGGTCCCCGAGCCGCTGCGGAAAAAGCCGGAGTCCAGTCCCAAGTAGGAGAGGCGCCGGCTGGGGCCGCGGGTCTACAGAGCGGGAATTTCGCTCTCGCGGGCTGGGCCGGGTAGCTACGGCTCAAACTTGTAGATAGTCAGGCCGGACAGAAGCTTGGGATAGAAGTCGGTCGATTTCTGGGGCATCACTCCGCCGCCGAAGGAGATATCGGCCACCTGCTGCACCGACGGCGGCTTGAGCAGGAAGGCGATCTGGGCGGTTTCGCTCTTCACTTCTTCCACCGCCGAACCGAGCCCGCGAATGTAGCGCAGGTGCTGTCCTTCGCGCACCTGCTCTTCGCTGATTCCCAGCACGCCGCCGATCAGGGCTTTGTGCAGCACGGGCACGTCCAGCTCGCTCGTCGGATTCCTTGCCGTCAGCGCGTAGAGGCCTCCCCGAACGGCCGCTCCGATCACGCATTCTCCCTGCCTGGAATCTTGCCAGCGCTTCGTCAAGGCTTCCAGCGACTCGATTCGCTCCACTTTGAAGCCGACACCCGCCCGGCGCAGGAAATCTTCCTCGGAGAATGACGGCAGATCGGAAATCAGCCGGTGCGTGGCCAGGATTTTGAGACCCGGCGAATGCATGTTGACGAACGTCATCACGACCCGCGAGGCGGCCACGTCGCCGGGATTCTCGTCGCGAAACGCGAGCGCGGTTTCATATCGATGATGGCCGTCGGCGATCAGAAGCTTCTTCGGCGCCATCAGCTGCTGAATGCGCGCAATCAACCCGGGATCGGACATTCGCCAGAGACGATGCTCGGCGCCGTACTCGTCGGCCACCTGCATTACCGGCGCTTCTTTCGACACGGCGTCCAGCATGGCGTCGATCTCGCCCTCCGGATCGGGATAAAGCATGAACAGCTGCTCGAATTGCGCACGGGTGTGCCGCAGCAGCTCCAGGCGGTCCTTCTTCGGGCCGGAGAGTGTCTGTTCGTGGCGGTAGACGACATTTGCGGAGTAATCTTCCAGCTGGCCCAGACCGACGAAACCTTTGCGCACCAGATATTGTCCGGTGTCGGGCACCCGGAACTCCTGAAAGTACGCGAACAGGCTGGGCTCCTTGTCCCGCGCCAGCACGCCGCCTTCGATCCACTCTTTCAAATGGGCGGCGGCTCGTGTATACACGTTGTCGGAAGGGGAATCGGTCTCTTTGGGCTCGCCAAGAATGATGCGCACCAGGTTGTAGGGACTCAAATCCAAATACTTCTTGCGCATCGCCGGGTAGATCTTATCGTAAGGCTGCGTCACCAGCGCGACCGGCGGACCGGCGATCCCGGTGTACCGATACGCTGCAAAAGGGAATATTTTGGCCATAAGCGGGAGTAACTATCAGGTTAGCACTGCCGGCGCACGCCGATTCCGCGGCTGCGGCTGTATTTTCGCGGGCATGTTGCCGGTATCGAGTGAAGAACCATGGTGATGCAAAATGCGGCCGGCGTCCGGCGCTCAGGACTTACCAGCCGCTCAGGACTTACAATAAGTGTTGTTCCCGGGGCGCCCCGTTCAGGGAGCGCCGGCATGAACTTCGCCGTGTTTGCGAGAATGTCCACGCCGGGTCATCCGCTTTCCTCGAAGCGGGCCATTCACAGCGGAACCGGGCGCCGAAATTCAACCCTATGAGCGAACAAAACCTTCAGTCGGCCGCATTCCCTATTCTCGAAGACTCCCAGATAAGCCAGATGGCGAGCTGCGCGCACGCGGCTCCGAAACTCTACCGAAACGGCGATGTACTGTTCGCGATGGGCGACCGGAACATGAGCTTCTTCATCGTCAAATCCGGCGCGGTCGAAATCGTCGACATTTCCGGCGACGAGCCCAAGACGGTCGCAATCCATCACGCGGGTGAATTCACGGGCGACATCACGCATCTGACCGGGCTGCCGGCGATCGTCACCGCCGTCGCCCGAGGCGATACCGAGGTCTACGAGATTTCCGGCGACGCGCTGCGGTTCGCGCTCAACCAGTGCCCGGTGATCAGCGACATCATCCTCCAGGCGTTCATCGCGCGCCGGCAGCTTCTGCGTGAATCCGGCGATTTTACGGGTCTTCGCGTGATCGGGTCGCGATATTCGCACGACACCTTCCGGGTTCGCGATTTTCTGGCCAAGAATCGAATTCTGTTCACCTGGATCGACCTCGAGACCGATCCCGGCGTCGATCAACTGCTCAAGCATTTCGGCGTGACCGAGTCCGACACGCCGGTTGTGGCGTTTGGCTCCCTCCTTCTTCTGCGCAACCCCTCGAACCGCAGCCTGGCCGACGCCATCGGGATCAGACAGCCGCTCGAGAACAAGATTTATGATCTGGTCGTAGTGGGCGGAGGTCCGGCGGGACTGGCCGCCGCCGTCTATGGCGCATCCGAAGGGCTCCGAACGGTGGTGCTGGAAGGCGCGGCGCCCGGCGGGCAGGCTGGAAGCAGCATGCGTATCGAGAACTATCTCGGATTTCCCACCGGGCTGACGGGCAGTGAGCTGGCGGGGCGCGCCATCCTGCAGGCCAACAAGTTCGGCGCGCATTTGTCGGTACCCACGCCGGTGAACCGGCTGACGTTCGAAAGCGCCTACGCCGTGGTGGGGCTGGACGGCGATGAAACCGTGACCGCCAAGTGCCTGCTGATCGCCACCGGCGCGGACTACCGTAAGTTGGGCGTCGAAGGGTGTGACCGGTTCGAAGGCGCCGGCGTCTACTATGCGGCCACAGTGGCCGAGGGACAACTGTGCCGGGGCTCGAATGTGGTAGTGGTGGGAGGCGGGAATTCGGCGGGTCAGGCGGCCGTCTTTCTGGCGGGACAGGCGCGCCATGTGCTGCTACTGCTTCGCTCCGACGACCTGTACCGGAACATGTCCAGCTACCTCGCCCGGCGAATCCAGCGGACGCCCAACATCGAGGTGGTTTATAACTCGACGATCCGCCGGATGAAGGGCGGCACGCACCTGGAGTGCATCGACATCGCCGACAGCAAGACGGGACGTGAGTGGACGGTGGAGACCCCGGGTGTCTTCAGCTTTATCGGCGCAGAACCGAGAACCGGATGGCTGCCGGCGGAGATCGAGCGCGACGAAAAAGGCTTCGTTCGGACCGGAGCGGCGCTGGCGAAGTCGCCATATTGGACATCGGCCCGCCAGCCCTTCATGCTCGAAACCAGCAGGAGAGGAGTGTTTGCCGCCGGCGACGTGCGCTCCGGGTCGGTCAAGCGGGTCGCTTCGGCCGTCGGCGAAGGCGCCATGGCGGTTCAGTTCGTGCACGAGTACCTCAGACAAATGTGAGTTGGAAAGGAGAACCATGCCGGCCTACATGATGGCTTTCCTGATTGGCGTGATCGCCGGACTCCGTTCTTTAACGGCGCCTGCCGCCGTCAGTTGGGGGGCCAGGCTTGGTTGGCTGCGCCTCGAGAATACGCCCCTAGCCTTCCTCGGCTTCGCCGCTACTCCGTACATCCTGACCGCGCTGGCGATCGGAGAATTGATTAACGACAAGCTCCCGAAGACGCCCAGCCGGAAGGAACTCGCTCCTTTCGGGGCTGATGTGGATGGCCAACGAGGCGGCGCCCGGAATTCCGCGCCGCTGAGCACCGTCCTGCTTCCCGGCTCCGTCGATTTCCCGCGGATTCAAGACTGACACTGACGCTAGCCGAATCGCATTAACAGGGGCCCAAGCACATACGCACTGAAAACGCCAACCACATAGATTGCCAAGGATGCCCATAGCACGATCCGGCTAAACCGGCTTGCCGACTCGCAGGCGGCCGGCGTATCGGGTGAGCAGGCGGAGCCCTGTTTCCGCCGTGCCGGAGCTACTACGTACACGAAAATCAGATTGCCTGCGATGAGCAGGCCTGAAATCGCAAATATCCAGGTCTTGTTGTGGGACACAGCCACCAGCCACGGAACTGCGGACAGGAATGAAGCCACCGTCGCCCCCAACCCCAGAAGCGCCAGCAGCGATGGCAGAGCGCAGCACAGCAGCGTGCCGAAAGACGTGAAGAGAGATAAGTAACTCAGGACGCCGGTGGCGCGGCGTCCCTGAGCGCGTGTGTCAATCATATAAGTTCCCTACTGTCGAATAGCCTGGACTTCCAATGGTACGGCTGTCTTTAGCTCCTTTTCCGGCGTCAGCGCGCCTGCAACGGTGACGGTTTTGCCAGTTGACGCCTTGAGCTGCTGAATCACCTCCGGACCGGCCTTCAATCGGAACATCTCCTGACTACCGCTGACCCTTAATTGATCGCCGTTCCCGAGGATCTCACCACGGACCAGTACGCGCGTAGTTTTGGGAGTATTGCCGTTCTTTCGAATCGACTCCCAAAACTGAACCGGCCGTACGGTATTGCCCGGCTTTAACTTGACCGTGGCCAGTCCCTTATTCAGGCTCACGTCAGCGGACTCGACGCCGGGGAATTTCATTAGTGCTACGCGCACCGCGTAGGCGCAGGTCATTCAATCCATGCCGAAGATCGAGATGTCCATTTGCAGGAACTCGGCGCGGCCAGGGAGCGCCGAGGCCAGCGCCAGCAGAAAAACCGCCTTGAATTTTTGCATACGTTTTTGCATAAGAGTGTTACTCCAGTTCTAAAAAAACCATGTGAAATTAAGAGCCACGCGGACTCGTTCGCGCGGATAAAAGGGACCGATATCCCGGTACAGGGCAAACTGCACACCGCCGGACACGGCGTAGTTCTTATACACACCAAGCGTGGTGGGGCCGATAAAAATCTGGTTGCCCCCGCTGCCGGAGACATCGGCTCCCCCGCGCTTTAAGAGTCCTACACGCTCGCCCGTACATTCCCCGAAGATGCGCCAATCCCAGCCCCGGTCTTTGCGCCAGGACACCGGCCGGTAGGCATAAGCCAGGCTGTAGAACAGCACGTCGGGACGGCGGCCGCTATCGGCTTCGGCGTAGCGCTGGTAGGTCGCGCCGCCCCAGAAATAATGGCTGCGGGAAGCAATCCCGGAGACGATTCCGGCCAAAGCGCCAGGCCGGCTCCCGATTCCCTTCAACGGCCCACTGTCCGCCTGCGGACCCGGCAGGAGTAACCCGCCGATTACCGTGCTTTCAAAACGGGCGCCCACGTCAAAATCAGAGCGGTGGAAACGCCACAGTCCCAACGCTTCGAAGTCACCGCCCATGGGGGTGACCGCCGCGGTCCGCGAGCTGACGAACGGCTCGGCCTTGAACACCAGCGGGGCAGAGACCGAGACCTTCAGGTTTTCGGTGATACCGTAACCAAGAGTGGCGCGGAACATCGTGCCGGCGCCGCCGCTGTAGCGTCCCATGAAGCTGGTGTCCAACCCGAACCCGCCTTTGGGGTTGGTCGGAGTAGCCAGCGCGAACACCGGGCCATGTCCTGACGCCTGAATCCCTGGCGGCGTCAGCCAAACGATGACTAACGACGCAAACACGCTCGTTCGCTTCATTGCAGTTCTCCTTTTTTGAAAACCAAAACGTCAGGCGACACGTGTCCATGCCGCCATGAAAATGCGAGCGAACAAACGGGAAGTTAGATCAGGAAGGTGGCGTTCAAAGCCTGCCGGTCGGGTGGTGAAGAGCCGGGTGGCAATTCGAACACAGTCATCCGGAATAAAGCGGGAAGGGCGACGTGTACGATGTCGGTTCCGATTACGGCCGGCGTAAGCGCGGGCGGTGGCGTGAAATGTGGGTTTTCGCCGCGGTCGAGCGGCAGGCGGTTGCAGTCCTGCTTTTCAGGCTTTGGGGAATTTTTGCCCGGCCGTTCACATTGCCCGGCTTTGTTGCAGCATTGCTGTTTGGTGTCGGAAAACATGAAGAATTGCTCGCAGGAGACGCAACCTCCCCAGAGGAAGGTGGCGACTACCACGAGCGACAATGCCGAATTCGCCAGAGATCGCAACACAGGCTCTCTTCTATTATGCCTCGGATCAGCGGCTCTTTTTTTGTGTATCGGCGTTGACAACAGTCTGGTGCGTTGTGCAGAGGCGGCAGCACTACCCGCCTCGGATACTCCGTGAGATCCGAGCCGCACTACACTAGGTACCATGTTCCTGAACCTGCTTTTTGCGCTGTCCCTTTGCGGCGTGGCTGCAGCTCAATCCACACTACCCGGCGCCGCTCCCCTGACTGCCCAGGGAGATCTTTCGATGCAGATGGTGGACGCCATCAGCGCCGACCTCTCGCAGCGGACCGCCGCCGCGGCTGTGCGGCGATCGGAGTTCTGGAAGCGCAATTTCCGCTCGCGAGCCGATTACGAGCGTTCTGTGGCCCCCAACCGCGAGCGATTCCGCAAAATCATGGGCGCGGTCGATGCGCGCGTTCCGGTCGAGGCCCTGCATTATGTGTCCAGCACGGCTTCGCCGGCGCTGGTGGGAGAGGGACCCGGCTACAAGATCTTCGCCGTGCGGTGGCCTGTGTTCCGGGGCGTGACGGGAGACGGACTGCTTCTGCAGCCCGATGCTCCGCCGTCCGCGCGCGTGGTGGCGCTGCCGGACGCGGGCCAGACACCCGAGATGCTGGCAGGTCTTGCGCCGGGCGTTGCACCCGAGGCGCAGTTCGCGCGGCGGCTCGCGGAAAACGGATGCCAGGTGCTGGTTCCCACTCTGATCGACCGCGGCGACACGTGGTCCGGGAATCCGGTTATCAAGAAAGCTACCAATCAGCCGCATCGGGAATTCATCTACCGTATGGCGTTCGAGGCGGGACGGCACATCATCGGCTACGAAGTACAGAAGACGCTGTCGGCGGTGGACTGGTTCGAGCACGAGAACCGCGTTCGGAAGGCTCCCATCGCGGTGGCCGGATACGGGGAAGGCGGACTGATCGCATTCTGGAGCGCTGCGGCGGACACACGCATCGAGGCGGCGCTGGTTTCCGGTTACTTCAGCGCCCGGGAGGATCTGTGGAAGGAGCCGATCTACCGCGACGTGTGGGGATTGCTGCGCGAATTCGGGGACGCGGAAATCGCCGGGCTGGTTGCGCCCCGGACGCTGATCGTGGAAACGGGCGCGGGTCCGGAGATCGCGGGCCCACCTGCGGAGACAAACGACCGCAAGGGGGCCACTCCGAACGGCTCGCTGTCGCCGCCGCCCGCCAGAGTTGCGGAAGCGGAGATCGAGCGCGCGCGCCCTTTTTTTGCGCAGTTGAAGGCCGCCGGAGGTTTGAGATCCGTGCTGAGGAATAGCGGAGCGGCGGAGCTGTTGAGGGCGGTGGGGGCGGCGAAAGCGACGCCTTCGGGATCCGCGCCGGTAAACAAGCGCGGGGCGTTCGATCCATCGCCGCGCCTGCGCGCGCAGTTCGAAGAGCTGATCGCCTACACCCAGGATTTGATCCGGGAATCGCCTCGCCGGCGCGAGCAGTTCTGGGCGAATGCGGATGCGTCCACGCCGGAGCGATGGAAAGAATCGACCGGTTTCCACCGGGATTACATCTGGCGCGAAGTGATCGGCCGGATGCCCGATCCAACCGGCAAGCCTAATCCGCGCGCCCGCCAGGTTTACGACACGGCGGCGTTCCGCGGGTACGAAGTCACGCTCGACGTGTGGCCTAACATTTACGCCTACGGGATCCTGCTGGTTCCGAAGAACCTGCGGGCGGGCGAGCGGCGTCCGGTGGTGGTGTGCCAGCATGGCCTGGAGGGCCGGCCCGCCGATGTGGCTGACCCCGCGCAGGACCATCGAGCCTATCATGCCTTTGCGGCCCGGCTGGCCGAACAGGGTTTCGTGACTTTTTCGCCGCAGAATCCGTACATCGGCATGGACCGCTTCCGGATCATCCAGCGCAAAGCCCACCCGCTCAAGCTGTCCCTGTTTTCCTACATCCTGGGGCAGCACCAGCAGATCCTCGAGTGGCTGTCGTCGCTGCCGTTCGCCGACCCGGCGCGGATCGGGTTTTACGGCCTTTCCTACGGCGGAAAGACGGCGGTGCGCGTGCCGCCTTTCCTCGACCGCTATGCGCTCTCCATTTGCTCCGGCGATTTCAACGAATGGGTGTGGAAGACCACCAGCGTCGATTCCACTTACAGCTACATGTTCACCCGCGAATACGACATGCTGGAGTTCGATTTCGCCAACATCGTGAACTACTCGGACCTGGCCAACCTGATGGCGCCGCGTCCATTCATGGTGGAGCGCGGCCACATGGACCAGGTGGCGCCGGACGAGTGGGTGGCCTACGAATTCGCGAAAGTCCGCCGTTTTTACGACACGACGATGAACCTGCCCGAGCGGGCGCGGATTGAATTTTTCAACGGCCCTCATACCATTAACGGCAAGGGCACGTTCGAATTCCTGCGCGAGTTTCTGCGCTGGCCGAAGTGAGAATCCGGAGTCCGGCGCGTGGGCTCATCGCACGGGATCTGTTGTCCGCCTGGTATGCCGGTTAACGACTTCTCCAGGTCAAAGCCGGACGAGTGCACGATCAGGCGGTACCGTTCGCGCAGGGGCTCGACGGACTTCATGGATTTTCCGCGCTGGTGGCCTGGCCGCCGTTGGCGAAACAGGCCCGGATCATTGTCATTCGGCCGATTATAAATTTTCCAGTTCGCGCACCACCGTATCCAGCAGCTCATCCGGCGAAAGATTCCGCTCCCGTTTCTCACTCCAGCGCCACTGTTCGAGGTACGCCTCGGTTCCCGCAAGCCCTTCCCGCATCGCTCTGGCGTCGATCTCCTGTTGAAACCGCTCCGGCATTTGTCGCGACTGGAAACGCCGTCCGTCCGCCGACACCCGTACCTGGGCCGGGATATCTTTCCAATAGAGAACCTGGTAAATCGCCATATCGGGGCTCTAGGCGGCCAGCTCGCCTTTGCGATAGGCACGAAGATAATTCCTGCAACTGCGATCCCGGCCGAGCAGCATCTCCTGCGCCAGCTGATAGGGCTTCGACTCCCTGTCCGCGAGGAATACCCGGTTCAGGTCATTGGCCACCGGATCGACAATTCCGCTGTCGGCGCCGGCTTCCACGGCGAGGTTGATGAATACCTCATTGATCAGTTTGCGGCAAGGCAAGCCGAAGGAGACGTTGCTGAGCCCGCCGGTCAGGTGGATTTGCTCTCCGTACTTCTCGCGCAGCAGCCGGAAGGCGTCCAGGCAGTGGATGACGAACTGGCTGTCCACCGAGATGGGAAACACCAGCACGTCCACGTACATTCGCTCGGGAGGGATGCCTTTGGCCAGAGCCGCGTCGACCATGCGCGATGCGTTCGTGACGCGTTCCACCGTGTTCTGCGGCATGCCGCTCGCGCCGGCGGCCGTCAGAATCACCGGCAGGCCTCGCTCCCTGGCCACGTCGAGCGCGTCAATACGTTCGAGAGAGGCGGAGTTGAGGAGCGGCCGCCCCGCCTTTCCCCGGCAGGCGTCGAGGCCGGCGAGCAGGATCTCCTGATTGGACGAATCGATCGACAACGGCACACAGGAGAGCGGCTCGATCACGCCGACCAGCCAGCGCATGGCGTCCTTCTGTTCCGCGATTTTCAGGGACACCTCGTCCACGTTCAGGTCGAGAAAGTCCGCTCCGGCGGCGATCTGCTTATCCACCAGCGAGGTCAAATACGTCATTCCCTCGGTCGCGGCTGGCTCGACCCCGGACATGGCGGCGCGGACCGCGATCATGATGTGCTTGACGCGGCCTTCCTGATAGTCCTGGCGGCCCTTGATGTCTTCCGGAATGGGAAGGTAGCGTGTTTCACCCGCGGCGGTAGTGTACTTTACCGCCTCTTCTCCGGACTGCGTGGTGACCGTCAACTTTCCCGCCCGCAGTACGACTCGTGTCGTGTGGATGTTCTCGCCGATTACGGCGAAGTCTTTCTCGATGCCCGGCAGCTTCATAATGGATTCTCGATTGCGTTCAAAATTCGCACGGCATCGGCTTGAACTGGCAAGCCTCGACAAACACCTCAAAGAAATCGGGTGTGGTTTCGAGCTCGATGTGCTCGACCCGCCGGGCCACTTCTTCGATCTTCCGTCGCTTGCGGCGCGAGAGCAGCATCTGGCGCGCTCCCGAGAGCGAGGCGTTGCCAGCTTTTACGATGCGCTCCTCCGGAACCGGCGCCAGGAACCCGATCTCGGCCGCATTGCGGACATTGATGTAATTGGCGAAGCCGCCGGCCAGGTACAAGCGGCCAAGGTCCGCCGGACGCACGCCGCAGTGGCGAAGCACGATGTACTGACCGCAATAGTTGGCCGCCTTGGCCTGCGCCAGATTGCTGGCATCCTCGCGTGAAAAGGTGATGCCTTCCTCCGGCACTATGGGGAGCACGCCGGCTCGGTTCGCGAACATGCCTTTGGGAGCCATGATGCCCGCGCGGCGCAGCCCGGCCAGAAGATCGATCAACCCGGACCCGCAGATCCCCCGGGGCGGAACATCGCCGATGGTTCGGTATTTCCAGCCTCCGCCGTTCAGGGTGAGCTCCTCGATGGCGCCGTCACAGCCGGTCATCCCGTAGGTGACCAGTCCGCCTTCGAACGCCGGACCGGCCGGGCAGGACGCGGCCACGAGGCGGCCCCGATGAGCGACCACGACTTCCGTGTTCGTGCCGACGTCGACCAGCATAGCCGTCTCCGTCGAAGCGTACATGCCGGTGGCCAGCAGATCCGCGGCCGTGTCCGCGCCCACGTGGCTGGCGATCAAGGGGCCTCCGTAAATCCGCGCCTTGGGATGGGCCAGCAAACCCAAACGGTGGGACAACTCCAGCAGGGTAGTGCCGGGACGCCGGTTCTCCAGGTAGTCGCGCTCCACCTGAGATTTGTAGGGACGCTGTCCGATCGATTGAACGTCCAGTCCGAAAAACAGGTCGCGCATGGTGGCGTTGCCGACCACGACTACTTCATAGAGCTGCCGCCGGTCCAGGCTCAGCGAGCGGCACATCTCCTTGATCTCCCGGTTCAGTGCGCTGATAGCGGCCTTGTGCAGCTCGCCGTGCGCGGGCCCGGCGTCATACGAGATGCGGTTCATCACGTCGCTGCCGCCGAAGCGCTGTGGATTCTCGAATGAGCTCATCCACAGGCCGGCGCCGGTTTCAAGGTCCGCCAGTTCGAGTACGACGGTGGTGGTTCCCCAGTCCACGGCCAGTCCGCAGAGGCGGCCGCGATCCTCGTCGATCGGCTCGCCGTCGTAGTAGACGCTTCCGCCGCGGCGCGTGACGATGGGGTCGATGTCGGATTCCACCGCGACCGACGTGGTGAGAATCTTGGGGCGGCGCGAGAGCGGGGCGAACTCGATGTCCACTGTGTCATCGACCACGGCAGCCTGGCAGGCAAGCCGGTAGGAGCCGCGCAGGAAGCCTTCCGGTCCGGTACGCGGCGCAAGCCCTTCCATACCGCGGGTCACGTCCACGATGCATTCATGGCAGCTGGCCTGGCGTCCGCAGGACGTAGGCACGCGAACTCCGAGCCGGTCGGCGGTTTCGAATAGCGTCCTGCCGGCCACGCTCCGGCAGCGCTGCCCGCCGCTCGCGACACAGGCCATGTTTCAGCCGCCGGATTCCCAGGCCCCGCGGTAATCGAGCTTATCGTCACCGGCGCAAATCGGGAGCCCGCCGGAGAGGGCCGCGCGCTTGTTCCGGCAGCCGAAGCGGGCCGTGCATTCGTCGCGCTTGTTCTTGTACGGGCAGCGGCCTTTGGAGAGCTCGCCGGCGTGTACGGCTATCCCCGTGAGGATCTCGCTCAACTGGTCGAGCCGTTTACGGTATTCGGCGGGATCGATCTTTTGCATAACGAATCAGGAACCCACGCACACCAGCCGTTTGGCCAGCTCGACGCAGGCCATGGCGTCCTTCCCGTATCCGTCGGCGCCCATGTCGTCGGCGAACTCCTGGGTGACCGGCGCGCCTCCGACCATGATTTTGACTTCGTCCCGCAGGTCGGCGTCGATGAACGCTTCGATGGTCTTGCCCATGTTCGGCATGGTAGTGGTGAGCAGCGCCGACATGCCGAGAAGCGGCGCATGGTGCTCTTCAACGGCTTCGATGAAGCGGTCGGGAGAGGTATCCACCCCCAGGTCGATCACTTCGAAGCCTGCTCCGCGCAGCATCATGATGCACAGGTTCTTGCCGATGTCGTGCAGGTCCCCTTTTACAGTGCCCATGATGACTTTCGCGAGCGGCTCGATTCCGGCGGCCGAGAGGATGGGCTCGATGTGGGCCATTCCCGCTTTCATGGCGCGGGCGCAGGCCAGCACTTCGGGGACGAAAATGAAGTTCTGTCGGAATTTGACGCCTACGATCGCCATACCCGCGATCAGTCCGAAATCCATCACCTCCAGCGCTTCCGTGTTATCCGCCAGAGCCTGGGCGGTAAGCTGATTCACCAGTTCGTTGTCGCCATCGATCAACGCGGCCGCGATGGCCTGCAGATGGGGCTGCGAGCGGACGAACAGATTGACGATCCGCTCACGCTCGTCAGGCCGCTCGATGAACTCCTCGATCTCCTGCCGGATGAATTCGTTGCTGATGTCCGCCAGTTCCGCCATGCTAATTCACCCCTGCATGCTCCTTGTGCCAGTCGCGCACAGCCCGGGGAATCTCCTTCAGGTTCTCGATGGTGGTCTGCAGCGGTATGGCGCACTCCGGTCCTACCAGCTGCACGCCGGCGTCAAGGTTCTTGAATACCTCGCGCCGGACCTCTTCCGGGCCCTTGGAAAACAGAGTCTCCGGATTGTTGAGGTTTCCGACCAGTGAAATCCGGTTCTTCACGATGGCCATGGATTCGGCCGGATCGTTCTTCGAATCGTAATGGAAGGCGGCCATACCGGTTTGCGAGATGTACTCCATGCGATCGACGGTCCGGCCGCAGATGTGGAGGATGAGCGGGCAGCGCAATGTCTCGGCGAACTCTATGTGCATGTCGCGCAGGTACCGCGCGTAGTACTCGCCGCTCACCAGGTCCCCGGTCGCGTGATCGGGCAGCGTCAAGGCGTCCGCCCCCGCTTCGATTTGCGCCTGGCCGAACTGAATGGTCACTTCCTTGAGCTTGTCCAGACACTGCTTGGTCTTGCCCGGATCGTCGAGCGACATGAGCAGGAACGGCTCCACTCCCAGCGTGTGATACGCGAGCGACCAGGGGCCCATCGTCTTTCCGATGATGGCCACTTCGTTGCCGAACTCCCGCCGCAGAATCCGGATGGCCTCGAGGACGCATTGTGTATCGCTGTGCCGCAGCCAGCCGTCGGGCAGGCGGATGTCGTCGGGCCCGCTGTAGATGGGCTCCCGCATCTTCACGGTGGGCCAGTTGTCCTTCTGCTCCCACTGGATTTTGGCCCCGATCGCGGAGGATTCCTGAATGATCGAAAACACCGGCATGACGCTGTCGAAGCCCAGTTCGGTGTGGCCCGTGGCCGCGAGGCGCGCCATCAACTCCGGTTTGCGGTTGGCGTCGGGAAAGGGCGCGTTGGCCAGGTCCATGAGCTCGACCGTGGCTATCGACGTCGGATTGCACACCGGAGTCCGGTCCACAGGCTCCCGGCGGAGAGCGGCCAGCACTCGCTCACGGCTCGTCATGGGCGCGATCATGGAACGTTTTCCTTCACTTTTGCGCGCTCGGCGCCACCAGCGTGCCGCGCGACGCGGCCATCTCTTCCTCGCGCAGGACCGCCCTCACATTCAAGGCGCGGGGCAGCAGCAGGCCCATCAGGGCGTCGTGCGGCCAGGCGCAGACGAACTGCACGCGATGCGGCTCCCCGGCCACGAATTCGATTTCCGCCAATTTCTTCAACCCTCCGGTGACGGCCTCGATCCGGGAGGCGGATTTGTCGGCCGGGCCGTCAGCGCTGACTTGATACACGCCCGGCTCGAGGCTGGTCACCGTGATGGTACGCTCCAGCTTCTTGTCCAGGACAGCCAGCGGGCGGGGAGCCAGCGCGGAGGCGGGGGCCAGCTTGCAGGCTTCGAGAAACACGCGGCGCACTGCCAGCTGGTGACCGGCGCCGCAGGGAAACCGCAGCCATCCGTTCGAAACTTCCAGCCCGCCGAGGGTCGCCATCGCGCGGATAAGGAAATCCAGCCTCTGGCGCGTTCCGTCCAGGCTGCTGTAGCTATGGACCAGGTACTGCGGCAAGCCCTCATGGCGCTGCTCGTAGAGACCGATCGCGATGTCATGGAAATGAGGGTCCATCGAGAGCAGTTCGATGCGCCTTCCGAGATCGAGAGTCAAGCCCATACCGATTGACAACTGTCTGCCTGTCTGACAAGCTGATGCTATCACGCCCATGAGCCAAAGGCAAACGCAGCTCCGGCCTGAGTTCACGCGCGTTCCGCGGGCCTCGCTGAGCGACCACATCGTGGAGCAGATGTCCGGCCTGATCTCCCGGGGGGCGTTGAAGGCAGGTGGGCGGATTCCGTCGGAAAAGGAGCTCTGCCTGCGCTTCGGCGTGGGGAGGACGTCGGTGCGCGAGGCCTTGCGGTCGCTCTCGGCCATGGGGCTGCTCGAAACACGCATGGGTGAAGGGACTTTCGTGGCCCAGGACGCCAGCCGCGCGATGGAGCGCAGCTTCCAGTGGGGCTTGCTGATGAACCCCAAGACCGTGGAGGACTTGGTGGAGACCCGGCTCATGCTGGAATCGCATACCGCCTATCTGGCGGCGTCGAAGGCCACGCCGCAGGACCTGGAGACGGCGCAGGAGGCGATTCGGAAAATGGAAGAGTCCGTCGGGAATCCGGAGCTGTATCTGGAGCACGATTTGCAATTTCACGTGACGATCGCGCGGGCTACGCAGAATTCCATCCTGGAAACGCTGTTGAGCACGACGCGCGGGTATCTGCATGCCTGGATTCGCGAAACGCTCTCGCCGGGCGAGGTGGCGGCGGGCCGCGCACGGCTGTCCATTACGGAGCACAAGCGCATCGTCCGCGCGTTGAAGAACAAAGATGCGGAAGGGGCGCGCCAGGCCATGGCGGCGCACATTCTCTCGTCGAGCGTGGATCTCAGGAACCGCTTATACCCGGCAGGATGGCGGGAGATGGTTCCTGATCTCCGGGTGCCGGAAAGCTCCCGCAAAATACGCCAAGCCGCCGGGAGGCCGAAAATAAAAACCTGATTCTCCGGCCGGATTTTGCGAGAGTCACGTTCCCACACCGACTCCTTGGCGTCTGGGGGGGAGATTTTTCGTGCCCTTGATCCCGTCCAGAAATGTTGTAACCTGATTGCAAGGGACGAAAAAAATGCACGTGACGCAGGGACCGCTCGAGAATCTCGGGCAGTGGGATGATTTCGTGAAGGATCGCTATGATCCGGGCAAGAAGCACGACGACTTTCGTCAGTACTCCGATGAGACGCCGCCGGTCGTGCGGGAGTTTTACCGGCAGAATCATGCCAACCAGACCCGAGACTTCGTGCTGCGGAAAAAAGCCGAGTATCTGCCGCTGAACAAGCGCCGCATGAGCGTCTGGGAGGCGATGGAATACCTGAATACGCTGGTCGATGACAGCGATCCGGACACGAACCTGTCGCAGATCGAGCACCTGCTGCAGACGTCGGAGGCGATCCGCCGTGACGGGCGCCCGCGCTGGATGGTGTTGACCGGCCTGATTCACGATCTGGGCAAGATTCTGTGCCTGAACGGCGAGCCCCAGTGGGCTGTGGTAGGCGATACGTTCCCGGTGGGTTGCGCTTATTCGGACAAGATCGTCTACCCGGAATTTTTCAGCGCCAATCCGGATACACGCGACGCGCGTTACCAGACGCTTTTGGGTGTCTACGAGGAAGGCTGCGGTCTGGACAAGGTAGACCTGTCCTGGGGTCATGACGAGTACCTGTACCACGTGGTCAAGGATTACCTGCCGGAAGAAGCGCTTTACATGATCCGCTACCACTCCTTCTATCCGTGGCACCAGGAGGGCGCGTATCACCAGTTCATGGACGACCGCGACCGGCGCATGCTGCCCTGGGTGAAAGAATTTAATCCGTACGACCTGTACTCGAAGAGCGCCGAACGGCCCGATCTCGAGAAGCTCAAGCCCTACTACGACGAGCTGATCTCGGAGTACTTCCCGGCCGAGCTTCGCTGGTAATCACTCGAAATTTAGTTCTCCGCGAACGCCGGGCCGCGGTTTCTTTTTACGTTCGTAATCAGCCTGTCATCCGCCTGCGCGGCGGCCATGATAGTATCGCTTTTAAGAGGGGGATTTCCATGGCCAGATCTGTTACTTCGGTTCTCTTTCTATTCCCATTCGCTCTAGCCGCTCAGGTGAATACTGCCAGCCTGACCGGTTTGATCAAGGACCAGAGCGGCGCCTCCGTCTCCGGAGCGAAAGTCATCGCCTCCAGCAAGAGCACGGGCGTCGAACACCAAACCAAATCCGACAGCTCCGGATACTATTTTTTCCCGAGCCTGCCCATCGGCGAGTACACGGTATCCGCCGAGGCCGCCGGTTTCCAGCGTGTCAACGGCGCAGTGACTCTGGAGACGGCGCAGAAGGGTCGCCAGGACTTCACGCTTTCGGTCGGAGCGATTCAGACGACGGTCGCTGTGGAATCGACGATTCCGCAGCTTTCTCCGCAGGACGCGTCACTCGGGGCAGTGGTCGACAGCAGCTATGTGACGCAGTACCCGCTTCTGCTGCGGAGCTGGGACGATCTGCTGAGCACGGTTGCCGGCGTGCAGGGCAACCGCTACACCGACCAGGGCGGCGGAACCAGCTTCGGGCGCACGGGTGGATTCAATGTGCACGGAGTCCGTTCGCTGCAGAACAATTTCATCCTGGACGGCATCGATAACAATTCGATTTCCGAGAACGTGCAGGAGCTGACCACGCAGGTGGTTCGCCCCTCGGTGGATTCGATCCAGGAATTCAAGATCACGACCAATCCCTACTCGGCCGAGTACGGACGGAGCCCGGGAGCGGCCATCAACGTGACTACCAAGGGCGGCTCGAACGAGGTTCATGGCGTGCTCTACGAGTACCTGCGCAATCGCGTGCTCGACGCCAACGACTTTTTCTCCAACCGCAACGGCCTGGCCAAGCCGCAGAACATTCAGAACCAGTTCGGAGGCAATATCGGGGCCCCCATCATCAAGAACAAGCTCTTCGCCTTCTTCGATTACGAAGGCACGCGGATCCGGCGCGGCGTCTCCCGCATCACGACCGTGCCGCTCGCCAACGAGCGAATCGGCGATTTCAGCGCCGCCGCGGCGGCCCGCGCGGGCGTGACGTATCCCACTCTGTACGACTTCACGACCGGGCAGCCGTTCGCGAACAATCAGATTCCAGCCAATCGCCTCGATCCGGTAGCCCTGAAGCTGATGGCGCTGTTCCCGCAGCCGACGCTGGCGGGAAAACAGCTCAACAACTTCGCGCGCAACGCCGGGCAACTCGACGACAACGACCGTTACAACGGCCGCGTCGACTTCCAGCCATCCTCGACAGATACGGTTTTCGGACGGTACAGCTTCACCACGCGCGACCGTTTCATCCCCGGCAATTTCGGCGGAATCGCGGACGGCACGAGCTCGTCCTCGCAGGGACGGCAGCATCTCACCGCGCATCAGATCGCTGCCGGCTGGACGCGAGTGGTGACGCCGAGCCTGGTCAATGAGTTTCGCGTCGGCTTCGCGCGCAACAACTCCTTCGCGGCCCAGGATCCCTTCGGGTTGAACAAGGTGTCCGACTACATTCCGGGCGTGCCGTCCGATCCTACATTCGACGGGGGCGTGTCGCGCATTACCTTCGCCTCCTTCAACACATTTATCGGGTCGCCGGATTTCCTGCCGAAGTTTCAGGTGACGCAGCAGTACCAGTTCAGCGACACGGTCTCCTACACCCGCGGGAAGCATCAGCTGAAGTTCGGCGCCGATTTCCGCGCCCCGCTGCGGAACAATTTTCTCGACGTTCCGAGCACGCGCGGCACGCTGAACTTCGACCGTTTCTTTACCTGCCAGCGCAACGCCGCCGGGCAGTGCGCCGCCAATACGGGACTTTCCTACGCCGACTTCCTGACCGGCTACGTGCAGACGGCCCAGCTCTCCAACCTGTTCGTCATCGACCAGCGCCTGCACATGTATTCTTTCTTCGGCCAGGACGATTTCAAGGTCAGTCCCAAACTCTCGCTGAACCTCGGCATCCGCTACGATTTCGGCACGCCGGCGATGGAAGGCCGCAACCGGATGGCCAACTTCAACCCTGCGGGCGCAGGCTCGGTGGTCTTCGCCGGCAGCGGGTCGCTGGAGGATCGGGCGCTGGTCAAGCCCGACCGCAACAACATTTCGCCGCGCTTCGGCCTGGCGTATCAGATCAATCCGGCCACGGTTTTGCGGACCGGCTATGGAATTTTCTACCAACTGTTTGACCGCATCGGCAGCGAGGATCAGCTGGCGCTGAATCCGCCCAACCTGATCAACAACGTGGCGTCGGTGGCCCAGACGGCTTCCGCGCCGGTGTTTCTGCTGCGCAACGGATTTCCGGCCGATTACCTGGATCCCAGAAGGCTGGACCTGAGCCGGGTGCGAATCCGGGCCGCCAATCCGCAGGCGCCAAACACGTACGTGCAACAGTGGAGCTTCGGCATCCAGCGCACCCTTCCCATGCGCCTGTTCGTGGAAGCCAACTACGTGGGGACGAAGTCGACGCACCTGAATACGCTGCGCAACTACAACCAGCAGCTCGGCGGAGTCCTGCCCTACCGGAATTTCGGCTTTATCGAGTATCGCGATCCGCTGGGGAACGCGGTTTATCACGGCCTCGATCTCACGCTGGAGCGTCGCTTCAGCACCGGGCTCACCTTCCGCAGCGCCTACACGTATTCGAAGTCGATCGACAACACGGCCGAGCACCTGGGGACCGGTGGATCGAGCAGCTTTAACCAGAACGGCCGCGATTTCCAATCCTGGCGCGGTCCGAGCGATTTCGACTACCGGCATCGCTGGGTGACCAGCTACGTGTACGAGTTGCCGTTCGGTAAAGGAAAGCCCATGGTATCGAGCGGAATCCTGTCCTATATCGTGGGCGGCTTCCGCACCAGCGGCGGGCTGACGCTGGCCACGGGGCGTCCGTTTACGGTGAGGGCCAGCGCCAACAACGCGACCATCGATCCGGCGGGAGCGCACATCGCGCTGCCGAACGTGGTGGGGACGCCGGTGATTGTGGAGAACGTGGATTGCTGGTTCTACAGCTCCCGCAGCAACGCCTGCCGGGCTCTCGCGCCGGGCGCCAGCGATGCTTTCGCAGCGCCGCCTCCGGGGGTTTTCGGCAATGCGGGCCGGAATACGCTGCGTGGTCCCGGGACGGCGGTATTCGATTTCGCCCTGCACCGCGACTTCAAGTTCGCCGAAAAGAAGGCGCTTCAGTTCCGCTGGGAGGTCTTCAACCTGGCCAACACGACGCAGTTCGCGCTGCCGGACACGAGCATCAGCAACACGTCGGCCGGGGCGATTACCGCGCTCGCCGGCGACGCCCGCATCATGCAGTTCGCACTGAGGTTGAGTTTCTAAACGCTGTAGGTGAGGTCCGTTCCGGCGGCGGGTGGTTTTACCTACCAATGAAAAAGCCAATGCACTGGTACTATTGGGGTTGGCTCCTTGGAGAAAACCTTGAACGCCGCCGACCTGCTGATCGCAGGCCTGCAGAAACGCGGAGTCGAATGGATGGCGACTCTGTGCGGGCACGGCCTCGACCCGCTCTTCCAGGCGGCCCGCCACGCGGGTATGCGGCTGATCGACGCGCGCAACGAGCAGACGGCCGCCTACATCGCTGACGCCTATGGCCGGCTGACGCGGAAGCCGGGCGTGTGCGCCGTCTCGAGCGGCATCGCCCAGGTGAACGCGCTCACCGGTGTGGCCAACGCCTGGTTCGACCGTGGGCCTATGCTGCTCATCAGCGGCGCCGCCGCCTCGGACACGGCCGGGATGGGGCATTTTCAGGATCTGGACCAGGCGGCATTGGCTCGGCCGATCACCAAAATCTCGCGGTGCGTCGATTCGGCGGGTCGGGTTTCGCAGATTCTCGGCGAAGCGCTTGACCTCGCCGTGGCCGATCCGTGCGGTCCGGCGCACCTGATGTTTCCGATGGACGTCCAGCGGGCGGAAGCCGGCCGGGCCCCGGCTCCAGCGTCCGCCGCACCGCGCCCGCACGAGCCGGATCTGAATATGCAGGAAGTGGCGCGCGCGCTGGGAACCGCGCGGTCGCCGCTGCTGTTCGCCGGCAGCGGCATTTTTTACGACGGCAGCGGCGCGGACATGCTGTACTTCTGCGAGGATTGCCGCATTCCGGTGGTAACGCCGATATGGGACCGCGGCGCCATCGACCGGCCGAGCCGCGTCTTCCTCGGCGTGATCGGCGCGGCCAGCGGCGGCCCCGCCATTTTGAGCGAAGCGGACTGCATCGTGCTGGCCGGAGCGGAGATCGACTACAGGGTAGGCTACCTGCTGCCCCCGGAGGTGCGCAGCGACGCGCGGGTCCTCTCGTTCCGCCGGGGCTGGGACGCGCTGGCCGCGGCCTGCTATCGTCACGATTCGAGAATCCGCGAAGACTGGTTGAAGGAATGTGTTGGGCTGCGCAACGAATTCCGCCGGGTAACCCGCAGCCGCGCCGAACAGCAGAGCCGTGCCGGACTGCACGCGCTGCACCTTATCGAGGCGATCGAAGGCGTGTTCAACGAGAATCCAGTTCTGCTGATCGATGGCGGCACGATCGGTCAATGGGCGCACCAGTTGTTGTGCTCGGACCGCTATCCGGGCGACTGGCTGACCTGCGGGCGGAGCGGCGTGGTCGGCTGGGGTGTGGGGGGCGCGATGGCCGCCCGGCTGGCGTATCCGGACCGCCCGGTCGTGCTGCTCTCCGGCGACGGCGCATTCACCTTCAACATCGCCGACCTGGAATCGGCGGTAAGGCAGAAGCTGCCGTTCGTAGCCCTCGTCGCCGACGATCAGGGCTGGGGCATCACGCGCTCCGGACATGTGCGGCAGTTCGGCGAGCCGATCGCCAGCTCGCTGGGGCCGATCGCCTTCGACAAGCTGGCCGAATCGCTGGGCGCGCGGGGAGTGCGAGTTTCAACGCCGGATGAAGTCGCGCGGGAGCTGCGGCGGGCGATCTCCGAACCGGTGGTGACCGTGATTCATGCGCCGATTGTCGGCGGTGGATAGAGCAGCCAGCCGCGCCGCTGCGTTCGGACCTGGAACAGGCAGCCTTCGATCGTGGTGACGTAGAGGGTGGTGCGGTCCGGACCGCCGAACGCGCAGTTGGTGGGACGTTTCGCCGGCACGGGGTGCTGTTCGAGCACCTTTCCGTCGGGCGCGAACACGTAGACCATCGACCCCGGCCCACCCAGCTCCCAACCGGCTGTGGCGACAATGTTCCCGCCGTCGTCGAGACACATGCCGTCGATGCCGCGGTGGTCGCCAAAATCGTGCAGAACGGAGTGGGAGCCGAGCGTGAGATCGTCGCGCACAGGATAGGCGCGCAACTGGCGCTTCTCTTCCGGCTGCCTGCCGCTCTGCGCGACATAGAGGGTCTTGTAATCCTGCGAGAAGAGCAGCCCGTTAGGACGCGTGGTGTCGAAGGTGACCCGCGTGAGCGTGTAGCCGCCGCCTGATTGAGGGTCGAGACGGTAGACGGAATCGTGATCGAGCTCCTTGTTGGCGCGATCGAAACTCCACGGGCCGGCGGCGCCCTCGTAGTAAGGATCGGTGAACCAGACCCGGCCGGCGGGGTCGAGCGCGAGGTCATTGGGGATATTGAAGCGCTTTCCTTCGAAGTTGTCCGCGAGCACGGTGACTTCGCCCGACTTCTCGTAGCGCACGACGCGGCGGGCGTCGACTGTGGCGCCGCCTTCGCAGGCGTAGAGCCGCCCCTCGCTGTCGAAGTTCAGGCCGTTGGCGCAGTTGGTGCTTTCGCGGAAGACCGTGAGCAGGCCGGTTAGCGGGTCGTACTTCATGATCCGGCTCTGCTGGATGTGAGTGAAGTAGAGCACGGCGCCGTCCCATGCGGGTCCTTCGCTGACTCCTCCGTAGGGTCCGTCGATCTGTTCGAAAGTCCAAGGCATCCTGGATATTATCTCCGACAGACCGCGGGATTTGCGGAACGCTGCTCTGGCGCCCAGAATTGATCGAACGGGCATGCGCTCAGGATAGCTCCCATGCGCGACCCTCCCGGCTCGAGGGGTTGGGATGATCGGTCCGCCGCGCCAGGAACGCCGGGTCGGCCAGAGCTCCGAGAAAAGACCGGCGTGGATTTTCATCCGCTCCATTATGAGGAGCCGCTTACGCGACGCGGTCTGAAGCAGTTGCCGCCAGTCCGTCTGCGTTAAGATGATAGCGGATGGCGAACAAGATCAACACAGTGCTGGAAACAGCGGCGTCGATCGCCAAGGGCATGGGCGTCACTTTGAAGGAGATGATGTCCCCGGCGGTGACGGAAAACTACCCGGACGAGCCCCCCAAGTTCGAAGAGCGCTATCGCGGCGTCCACGTGCTGCAGCGGGACGAGAACGGCCTGGAAAAGTGCGTGGCCTGCTTCCTGTGCGCGGCCGCCTGTCCGTCGAATTGTATCTACATCGAAGCCGCCGAGAACACCGGCAAGGTCCGAATCAGCGGCGGCGAGCGCTACGCCAAGGTTTACAACATCGATTACAACCGCTGCATTTTCTGCGGGTACTGCGTGGAAGCGTGTCCCACCGACGCGATTACGCACGGGCACGATTTCGAGATCGCCAGCTACAACACCTCGACCCTGATCTATCGCAAGGACCGGCTGCTTGCGCCGATGCCGCCGGGCGCTCACGCGCCGGTTGTAGAGGAAGAGACCGCCGCCGCTCACTGAGCATGACTGACGACGAGAGGAGCCGCCTCGATTCCGAGGGTTATCTGGTCCTCGAAGACGTGATGGATGCGAGTCTGCTCGGCGAAGTGCGCCGCCGCGTGGACGAACTTTTCGAGCAGGAAGGGGCGCAAGCCGGCGCCGAGTTCAAGCAGGAACCGCATACGCGCCGTCTGGCAAACCTGGTGAACAAAGGCGCCGTGTTCGAGCGGGTGATCGAGACTCCGCGCGTGCTGGAATGCATGGAGCACGTGCTGGGATCCGGATTCAAGCTGAGCAGCCTGAACGTGCGGTCCGCCGATCCGGACAACCACTGGACTCAGCCGCTGCACGCCGACAGCGGAGCGGTGGCCGACGAGCGCGGCTACTGGGTGTGCAACTCGGTCTGGATGCTGGACGATTTCACGGAGAGCAATGGCGCGATCCGCATGGTGCCGGGCTCGCATCGCTGGGGTATCGCGCCGGACCAGGCGCTGGAAGATCTGTACGCCGCTCATCCGCAGGAAATTCTACTCACGGGCAAAGCCGGAACGGTAGTGGTGATGAACGCCCACATGTGGCACGGCGGCGCCGCCAATCGCACGCAGGCGCACCGGCGGGCGATGCACGTGTACTACACCCGCTGGGACAAACCTCAGCAGCAGTATCAGAAGAAGCTGGTGCGCCCGGAGGTGCAGAACCGGCTGAGCGCATCGGCGAGAAAGCTGCTGGCCCTGGACGATCCACTCAACGACGAGCTGAGCGCAAGATTGTCGGGCATGAGCGGGTTCCTGAAGTAAGCCGGGCGGCAAGCTTCGCGGGGGTCTTCGGGGCGTTGCCAGCCGCGCGGATTGGTGATTCTGGTCCTGCTTGCTAAACTTGCAGCGTGGAGAAGGTTTACAACCGCGCCTGCCTTGTCGCCGCGCGCCGGAAATGGAAGGCTGAAGGGAAGAAAGTCGTGTTTACCAACGGCTGTTACGACCTGCTGCATCCCGGACATATACGGCTGCTGGAACAGGCGAAATCCCTGGGCGACGTGCTGGTGCTGGGGCTCAATTCCGATGACAGCGTGCGCCGCCTCAAGGGTCCGACCCGCCCGTTGCTGTCCGAGCGGGAGCGCGCCGAAGTGGCCGCGGCGCTGGCCGCCGTGGATGCAATCACGGTATTCGACGAAGACACGCCGCGGGAACTGATCGCGGCCGTGCTGCCGGACGTGCTTGTGAAGGGCGCCGACTGGGCCCACTGGATCGCCGGCCGGGAAGAAGTCGAGGCCGCCGGCGGCCAGGTAATGGCGCTGGCCCTCGAGCCCGGCTACTCGACGACCGGAATCGTGGAAGAGATTCTCACCCGTACACCTTGATTCACCCGTCCATTCGTGAGCTGTTTCTCGGACTGGGCCGGCACGCCGCTTTCCAGCAAGCCCTGCACGCCCTCCGCGCGGCGGCGCCTGGAGTTCCGGTCACGCTCTCCGGTCTTACCCTGACCGCCAAAGCGATCTATTCGGTTCTGTTGTGGCAAGCCACCGGCCGGCCTCTGCTCATCATTACCGACGGCAGCAAGGAGGCCGAAGCGCTCCTCGAAGCCGTGGATACATTCTTTGACCTGCTGGCGCCGGGAGGCGAATCATCGCGGCCGCAACTGCTGCCTTCGCTCGACGTGCTGCCGTTTCAAGGCCTCTCGCCGCACGCGGAGATCCTGGAGAAACGCGCCCTGGGTCTGCTGCGGATGGCGTCCAATCGCGCGGCAATGACCATCCTGCCGGTCGGGTCGGCCTTGCTGCGGGTCGAGTCCCGCCGATTTTACGAACAGCTGGCACTGAACCTGCGGATGCGGGAAGAGATCGCGATCGAGGACCTGGCCGCTCACCTTGACAGCATTGGCTACGAACGGCGGGAGCCGGTCGAGATGGTCGGCGAGTATTCGATCCGCGGCGGCATCGTGGACATTTTCTCGCCGGAAGCTTCGCATCCCGTCCGCATCGAGCTGTTCGGAGACGAGATCGAATCGATTCGCAGGTTCGAGGTGGAATCGCAGCGCTCGGTGCTGAAGCTGGAGTCGTGCACGCTGCTGCCGCTGACCGAGTATCCCAAGCCGCGCAATGAGCCCACTCAGCCGGGGTGGGAATTTTTGCTGTCGCTCAAGCAGCCGCGGCCCGCCTCGGTGTTCTCTCTGCTCGAAAAGCCGATTCTTGTCTGGGACGAGCCGGATCAGATCAAGCCTGCCGCCGAAAGATCCTGGATCCGGCTGGACCAGACCCCGATGCAGGCCGCCGACAAGATCTATTTCCGCTGGGACGAGCTGCTGGCGGAGGCGGCCCCGCTGACCGCGCTCGAACTGCGCGAATTATCGCTGATCGCCTCTGAAGGAGAGCTGCATATCCCGACGCGGCCCACTCCCTCTTTTCAGGGCAATATGAAAGTCGCGATCGCCGAGGCGCGCACGGCGGTCGAGGCCGGCCAGCGCGTGGTTTTCTTCGCCGCCTCGAACGGCGAGGTCGAGCGGCTGGCGGACATCTTCAACGAGTACGGGACGGCGTACCAGTTAGGCATCGAGCAGTCGGGCCAGACGCCTGAATACCTGGCCGAGCGCGCCTATTTCGCCGGATCGGCGGCTTCGACGTTTCTGGTCAAAGGAGCGGTGGCGCGCGGTGTGTTTTTGCCGGACGCCCGGATTACGATTTTCGGATCGGAAGATCTGTTTTCCACGTCCGAGCTGATCGCCCGCCCGGCGTCGCAGAAGTCCCACCTGGCCACGTTCTCTCCCGACGTCCTCGACCTGAAGCCGGGCGACTACGTGGTGCACTCCGAGCATGGCGTCGGCAAGTTCATCGGATTGAAGGAAATCGCGCAGGGCGAGAACAAGGGCGATTTCATGCTGATCGAGTACCTGGGCGGCAGCAAGCTCTATGTCCCGCTGACGCGGCTCGACCTGGTGCAGCGCTTCCGCGGCGCAGGGGACGGCGGTCCCACCCCGACGCTCGACCGGCTGGGCGGGGCCACCTGGACGCGGACGAAGTCGAAAGTCAAAGCCCGCATGCGGGACATGGCGGAAGAACTGCTCAAACTCTACGCCGCGCGGAAAGTATCGGAGGGTTTCGCCTTCTCCGCCGACAGCAACTGGCAGCGGGAGTTCGAGGATGCGTTCGAGTTCGCCGAGACGAAAGACCAGCTCACGGCGATCAAGGATATCAAGCGCGACATGGAGAGCAGCCAGCCAATGGACAGGCTGCTCTGCGGCGATGTCGGATTCGGTAAGACCGAAGTCGTAATGCGCGCAGCCTTCAAGGCTCTGGGAGACGGCAAGCAGGTGGCCGTGCTTGCTCCGACCACCGTGCTCTGCTTCCAGCATTTCGAGACCTTCAAGCACCGCTTCCAGCCTTTTCCAGTGCGCGTGGAGATGCTCAGCCGGTTCCGGTCGGCGAAGGAGCTGAAGGAGGTGGTGGCCGACATCGCGGCGGGAAAAGTGGATATCGCCATCGGCACGCATCGGCTGCTGTCGCAGGATGTGGAGTTCAAGGATCTGGGACTGGTAATCGTCGATGAAGAGCAACGCTTCGGCGTAAAGCACAAGGAGCGGCTGAAGCAGCTCAAGAAGAGCGTGGACGTGGTATCGATGAGCGCCACGCCGATTCCGCGCACGCTGCACATGTCGCTGCTGGGGCTACGGGACATGTCGGTGATCGAGACTCCTCCCAAGGATCGTCTGGCCATACAGACCGTGGTGGCGCATTTCGATCCGGAGATCATACGGTCTGCGGTCGAGCTGGAGCTGGGGCGCGGCGGGCAGGTCTACTTCGTGCACAACCGCGTCGATTCCATCTGGGCGCGCGCTGCCTCGATTCAGGAGCTTGTGCCGCAGGCGCGGATCGGGGTGGGGCACGGCCAGATGAGCGAAGCCGAGCTGGAGCGCGCCATGCTGCATTTCATGCGTCACGACTACGACGTGTTCGTGAGCACGACCATTGTCGAAAACGGGCTGGACATCCCGCTCGCCAATACGATCATCATCGAGAATGCCGAGCGCTACGGATTGTCGGAGATGTATCAGCTACGCGGGCGTGTCGGGCGGTCGAACCGGCGGGCCTACGCCTACCTGCTGATTCCGCCCGACACGGAGCTGACCGAGATCGCGCGCAAGCGCCTGGCCGCGCTCAAGGAGTTCAGCGAATTGGGGGCGGGGTTCAAGATCGCCGCGCTCGACCTGGAACTGCGCGGGGCCGGTAATCTGCTGGGGGGCGAGCAGCATGGCCATATCAATGCGGTCGGGTTCGACATGTACGTGAGAATGCTGGAAGAGACGGTGCGGGAGCTGAAGGGGGAGGAGGCGCCGCTCGAGATCCATTCGTCGCTGAACCTGGGCCTCGATATTCGCATTCCATCCGAGTATATCGGTGACGAGAATCAGCGCCTGCGAATTTATAAACGGATCGCCGGAACCTCGGACCAGGCCAGCCGGGACAGTCTGGAGAAGGAACTCGAGGACCGCTACGGGCCCGTGCCGGAGGCGGTGCGGAATCTGCTCGATTACAGCGCGCTGAAGACGCTGGCAGAGTCGTTGGGGATTGAAACGGTGGACCGGCGGCAGGGAATGGCCAACGTGAAGTTTCATCGGGAGACGAAGGTGAACCCGGACAGGCTGATGCGGCTGGTCGGGCGCACGCCGGGCGCGCAGTTCACTCCGTCAGGGGTATTGAGGCTGCCGCTCGACGGTCTGGATGGGGCGGCGGCGGTTCTGGGGCGGCTGAGAAAGAGTCTTGCGGAACTGGCGCCGTAGGGTGGAATTGGGCGCGCTGCAAGCAGGATCGGCGCAGGGACGGGGCTGAAATTGTTGTCAAAAGGAGCTGCAAGTTGTTGTATAATCTTGGGCGTGGTCGAAGGGAGGCTTTGATTTGACCTTATCGTCAGCTGTGTCGTTTCTGGCCGCGGGAGCGATAGCGGCCTGCGCATGGGCGCAAACACCGTCTCCTGAGAAACCGAGCGCCGCCGGGGTGGAGTTCTTCGAATCGAAGATCCGGCCGGTGCTGGCGAAAAACTGCTATCCGTGCCACTCGGGGGCGACGAAGGTCGCCATGGGCGGACTCTTCCTCGACTCGCGAAACGGGATTACCAAAGGCGGCGCGGGCGGGGCCGCGGTCGTGCCCGGCCAGCCGGACCAGAGCCCGCTGATTCGCGCGCTCCGGTACGACGGCCGCAAGATGCCGCCCTCCGCGCAGTTGCCGGCGGGCGTGATTGCCGACTTCGAGAAGTGGGTCGAGATGGGCGCGCCGGATCCGCGAGAAACACAGGCCGCCGACTGGAAGCCGGCCGCGATCGACATCGACAAAGGGCGGAAGTATTGGGCTTTCCAGCCGGTGCAGAAGCCGACGACCCCCAAGGTCAAGAACACCAAATGGTCTAGCGAGGCGATCGACCGTTTCCTGCTGGCGCGGATGGAGGAAAAACGCGTCACTCCCGTAGCGGATGCGGACCGGGCGACCTGGCTGCGGCGCGTTTCGTTCGACCTCAGCGGGCTTCCTCCTACTCCCGAGGAGATCGACGCTTTCCAGAAGGACCGCGGCAAGGACGCTTATGCGAAGGTGGTCGACCGGCTGCTCGCGTCGGAACGTTACGGGGAGCGGTGGGGGCGGCACTGGCTGGACGTCGCGCGCTACGCGGAGACGGTCGGCCGCGGGCGCAACTACATCATGCCGTTCGCCTGGCGTTACCGGAATTACGTAATCGACTCCTTCAACCGGGACAAGCCCTACGATCAGTTCGTGAAGGAACAGATCGCTGGAGACCTGCTTCCGTCGACGTCCGCCAAACAGCGCAACGAACAGATGACCGGCGCGGGCTTTCTGTCGCTGGGCTCGAACGACCTGATCGAGATCAATCCGCAGGTCTTCCGGATGGACGTGGTGGACGAGATGATCAACGCCACCTCGCGCTCGTTCCTGGGGCTGACGGTCGGCTGCGCCCGCTGCCACGATCACAAGTTCGATCCGATCCCGACCACGGACTACTATGCCATGGCGGGAATCTTCAAGAGCACCGAGATCCTCTCGGGACTCCAGCGCCGGCCGCGCGACAACGCCAGCTACTTCAATATGGATCTGCTGGCCAGGATCAACTACGAGCCCGGCGAGCCGCGGGCCGAGCATATCAAGGATCCGGAGCAGCTCAAGAAGTGGGAAGCCTTGCGAGCCCAGTTGTCCGACATGCTGAACGGGAAGCGCAAAGGCACGGCGACGGCCAAGCTTCGCGTGGAGACGCGGGGCATTCTGCTCGAGCTCGATAAATACCCGCTTCCGCCTGACCTGATGATGTCGGCGCGGGACAACAAGGAAATCGCGGACTGCGAAGTGAACATCCGGGGCGATGTGCAGAACCTTGGACCCAAAGTGCCGCGCGGCTTCGTGCAGGTAGCGGGCAAAGCCGGCGAGAAGGCCCAGATCGGTCCGGGAGAGAGCGGACGCCTGGAGTTGGCCGAATGGATCGCGCGGCGCGATAACCCGTTGACGGCGCGTGTGATGGTGAATCGTATCTGGCATCACATGTTCGGCCGCGGCATCGTGCCCACGCTGGACAATTTCGGCAAAATGGGCGAGCAGCCGAGCAACCAGCCGCTGCTGGATTACATGGCGGCGCGGTTCATGGATCAGGGCTGGTCGATCAAGAAGATGGTACGGGAGATCGCCCTCAGCCGCGCCTACCGCATGAGCGCCGTGCAGGACGCCCGGAACGCGAAGATCGATCCGGACAACGTGCTGCTGTGGCGCATGAACCGGCGGCGCCTGGAAGTGGAAGCGATTCGCGACTCGCTTTTGGCCGTGAGCGGCCAGCTCGACCTGAATCCGCCGGCCGCGTCCCCGGTGTTGCACATGAGCCGCGGGTTCGACCTCGGACGCGGCCGCAACAACGCCCCGGACGACTACTCGGTGAAGATGAAGTACCGCAGCGTTTACGTGCCGGTGATGCGCAATTTCATCCCGCCGATGTTCGAAGTCTTCGACTTCCCGGAACCCAGCGAGACCAAGGGCATGCGCGAGGTTACGACGGTTCCCACCCAGGCGCTGTTCCTGATGAACAACACTTTCGTCATCGACCAGTCGAAGCACGCGGCCGAAAAGCTGCTGGCCGCGGGCGCGCTGACCGACGAGGCGCGCGTGACGCGGGTTTACCGCGAAGTTCTGGGGCGGCTGCCGACCGCCGATGAGGTTCAGAAGTCGCTCGAGTTCATGAAGTTCTCATCGGCGGCTTCGGATACGGGCGCCGATCCGGCCACGGCAGGCCAAACGGCATGGGGCCGTCTATACCAGGCGCTGTTCGCCAGCGCCGAATTCCGGTATCGCAGTTAAGAGGAGAGGATACGATGAATCGCCGCGAAATGTTGAGGTCCCTGTCCTGTGGCTTCGGATACCTGGCGCTGGCCGGGTTGTCGGCGGAAGGCGCGCCCACCGCTGGAGCGACTCCACTGGCGCCGCGCGCGCCGCACTTTACACCCAAAGCGAAACGGGTGATCTTCCTCTACATGCAAGGCGCGCCCAGCCAGCATGAGACATTCGACTACAATCCGGAACTGGAAGCCGCCGCCAAATCCGGAAATATCATGAACTCGGCCTACAAGTTCGTGAAGTGCGGCCAGAGCGGGCTGCCCATTTCCGAGCTGTTCCCGAACCTGGGCAAGCACGCCGACGAGCTTTGCCTGCTGAACGGCATGCACACCGACAGCCCGGCGCATCCGCAGGCCACCATCGAACTGCACACCGGCAGCTTCAACTTCGTGCGGCCGTCGATGGGCGCCTGGGTGGTCTATGGGCTGGGCACGGAAAATCAGGATCTGCCGGGCTTCATCACGATCAATCCCATCGGCCTGGGCGGCGCGCAGAACTTCGGGTCGGCGTTCCTGCCGGCCACCTACCAGGGCACGCCGTACCAGACGCGGACCGGCAAGCTGCCGAACATCGCCAACCCGGATGTGTCGGGCGACGCTCAGCGCAAGCAGATCGACCTGATCCAGTCGCTCAACAAGGATTATCTGCACAAGGCGACCACCGATCCGGAGCTGGAGGGCGTGATCCAGTCCTTCGAGATGGCGTTCCGGATGCAAAGCTCGGTGCCCGGCATCCTCGACCTGAAGGGTGAGACCGAAGCTACCAGGAAGCTGTACGGCCTGGACAAACCCGCGACCAGGGATTTCGGGACCCAGTGCCTGCTGGCCCGCCGTCTGGCGGAAGCGGGCGTGCGGTTCATCGAGGTGTCGCACGGCAACTGGGACCATCACAATAACCTGCGCACGCGCATTACGCAGACCACCCGCGAAATCGATCAGCCGATCGCCGGACTGCTGGAAGACCTGAAACAGCGCGGGCTCCTGAAGGATACGCTGATCGTCTGGAGCGGCGAGTTCGGCCGCACGACGACGGGCCAGAACGGCGACGGCCGCAATCACAACAACCGCGGATTCACGAGCTGGATGGCGGGAGGCGGAATCAAGGGCGGCATGCGGTACGGATCAACCGATGCGGCAACGGGATCGGCCGTCAGCGGGAAGGTGCACCTGCATGACCTGCACGCCACCATCCTGAACCAGCTAGGCCTGGATCACACGAAGCTGACGTACCGGTATGGCGGCCGCGATTTCCGGCTGACCGACGTGCACGGGAACGTGGTCAAGGATATCCAGGCGTAAGCCGGACGGCCTCACTATTCGGCGCGTAAGATTACGATGTCCTGGTCGCTGCGCCGCCAGGTCAGGACGCCAAACGGGACTGTATCGTCTTCGACGAACAGTTCCTGATTAACGATTTCCACCGCGCCGAGGAATTGCTCGCGCGACCGGGCCTGTTGGCGCTTTGTCATTCCGCTCAGATCGAGCCCGAACACCTGCAGATCCACTGCCCGGCCGTTCACGAGGCGGATGGTTTTCTCGAAGGGCGGGCGCTCAGGCAGGTCGGGACGGCGCTTCTCGACCGTGGTTCGCTCCCGCAAACGAAGATCACACGGCCGGTTCCGGCTGTCCACCGCCAGAATCGCCACCACGTTCGCCGATCCCAGGAAGCGCTGGCGGGAAAAGCCGGATTGTCCGGTGTCCACCTTCAACTCGAGCGGTTTGCCGGAGTAAGGCGGAAGCTGGCGGGTAGTGAAGGTGATGGCGCAATGGCGCGCCAGAAAACGGAATTGCTGGCTCTTTGTGGATTCGCCGACGAGCGCGGGAGCGGCGGCCGTACCCAGCAGTGCCGCGATCATCGCCGCGGTGATCCGTCCTCCGCTCTGATTGGAATGGCTGATTCCGCAGATTATGACGCAGGCGCGCGGCGAATTCAAGAAAAAAAGGGGGCAGGAAGGGATCCCGCCCCACGTTTCAGACTGGCAGAAATGGTTCCGGCTCTAGCGGCTCGCGGTCAGATGGGCTCGCCGGTTCTTCTGCCAGCAGGCCTCATTGTGCTCCGTGCACGTGGGCCGCTCCTGGCCATAGCTGATGGTGGTCAGCCGTTCCGCCGGCACACCGATCTGGGTAAGGAATTCCTTGGCGGCGGCTGCCCGGCGGTCGCCGAGCGCGAGATTGTATTCCGCCGAACCCCGTTCGTCGCAATTCCCTTCCACCAGGAACTTGGTGTCCGGAAACTCTTTCAGAAGCTCACGCAGCGCGCTGGAATTCTTATTGAGCGCCGTTTGCGCATCCGTGCGCAGGACGGCCTGATCGTAATCGAAGTATGCGTCGAGCAACTGATTGAGCAAATCTTCGAGCGACTTGGGAGTATTCCGCGATACGGCCGGTTCGGGCCTGGGCGCCGGTTTCGGCGTCTCCGCCACAACAGCCGCGCGCTGTCTTGCCGGCGGCGGCGCGGGCGCAGGCGCCGGGGCTGCCGCTGGAGCCGGTGGCGGCGTGACCATGGCGGCCTTCTTATGGCATCCAACGCCGATCACCGACAGCGAAGCTCCTATCGTTAGCAATAGCAGATGTTTTCTCATTTTTGGTCCCTTTGCAATTGATGATAAACTAACACCTTCAGGCCGAGTATACCGTGGATTCTGTACCTGCGAACCAGGTTTTTTGATCCCATTTCAGGTCACCAACCCGCGCCGCACCGCGCTCAGAACCAGGTCCGCTACTCCGTGCAGGCCCATCTTCTCCATAATGCGCCAGCGATGGGTTTCCACGGTGTGCAGACTCAAATCCAGCCGGTTGGCGATATCCTTATTGCAATTGCCCTCGGCAAGCAATTGATAGACGTGGCGCTCGCGGTCGGTAAGCAGATCGTACACATCCTGTGTTTCGGCCGGATCTTTGAGCCGTCCGAACCCGTCCCGAAACACCTTCGCAACGGCCGGACTGAAAAACGCGGTCCCTTTCTGCACGGCCCGTACGGCCTCGATCAGGTCATCACCGGCGGAATTCTTCAGAAGGTAGCCCCGCGCGCCGGCCCGCACGGCGCGAATCACATACCGCTCATCGCTGTACATGCTCAGGATCAGGACAGCCATGTCCGGCCATCGCCTGAGAATCTGAGCCGTGGCCTCGATTCCATTCAGCTCCTTCATGGCGATGTCCATGATCGCCACGTCCGGCTGATGCAATTCGGCCTGATCAATTGCTTCAAGTCCCGATTCGGCCTCCGCCACGACTTCGAACTCCTGCTCATGCTCCAAGATCTGGCGCAGACCCTGCCGAACCAGGTTATGATCATCCGCCAACAGGATGCGTGTACGCATTGGTATCTCCCGACTCCGGAACCAGGCTTCCGCTCTCCTCCGCCGCAACCTGGGCCAGGGGAACCTGCAGACAGATCTGCGTGCCCAGTCCACGAGTCGACTGCAAGGCGATCGCGGCGCCGATGCGGGCAGCTCTCTCCCGCATTCCCAAAATGCCGAGTCCGGCGCTACGCTGCGGCATGCCCTTGGGATTGAGCTCTACGCCGCGGCCGTTATCCTCTATCCAGGCCGAGAGCAGACCCGGCGTTTGCCGGACCGACACCCGGACCTGCGTGGCTCCGGAGTGTTTTTCGCAATTATGCAGAGCCTCCTGGATGACGCGGTATACGCAGGTCTTGACCGGATCGGGAAGCAATTCCTCGACACCCGACTCGGAAAACTCACAGGTGACGCCGCTTCGCCGCTGGAAATCCTCGAGCAGCCATTGCAGCGCCGGTACCAGGCCCAGATCGTCGAGCAGCGCCGGGCGCAGCAGGAGAGTGATGTTACGTACCGTCTGCACCGTGTTCTCGGCCAGTTCCCTGGCGCGCAGGAGCCGCTCCCGGACCCGCGGCTGTCCTTCGCTCATCAGGGCCTGAACGTGGGAGAGTTCCATCTGCAGCACCGCCAGCGACTGGCCGATACTGTCGTGCAGCTCTCTCGACAGACGCCTGCGGCCGTCCTCTTCGATTTCCAGCAGGCGCGCCGAAAGCTGCTCCAGCTCGAGCTTGGCTTGAGCCACTTCGTCGAACTGCCTGTCCGATTCCCGCTCCAGCCGGGCCGCGTATTGCAGACTGAAGCGGGCGACCAGGAAAGCCAGCAACACACAAAGAGCCAGCATTGCCAGAAGCTTCCGAATCGCTTCCCGCCGCATCGTGACGTAGGCCGCTTCACTTTCCTGCAGCCGCGCCTGGTCCGCCTCGGTCATCCCTCGCAGAGCCTCATAAAGTACGCTGCGCCGCGGGACCAGTTCCTCCTGGACGAAGGCATAGGCCGCTGATTGGCTGGCTTCAGACATGGTTTCCGGAACCTCGGACAAGACTCGCCAGTACTCCTTCAGGTCCGCCTTCACTCTCAAAGTCGGCTCCGCGTGCGGGCGAATACGCTCGAATTCCGCCATCGCCTGCAGACTCTCTGACTCGAGAGCCTGGACCTGCGACCGCAGCAGACGCCCTCTCTCCGGGTCCGAGCTGATGAAGAAATCCCGGGCGAAGTTGCCGGCCAGCCAGACATCGCGCCGCAGGCTGGAAATGGCCTTGTCTTCGAGGGCGTATTGACGGTAAATGTCGACGTGCTGCTCGGAGACATTCACCTGGATCCGGTAGGCCTGAAGACTGGCGAAAACCAGCAACCCGATCACCGCGGCGTAGCCCCACCGCAATACAACCCGGCCGCTGACGGCTATCAGCGCCGGCCGCTTTCCGTCTCCTGAATCCCCCAAACTGCCCGGCTCCTTTCCCCTCAGATTATGCCATTTCGCACGATCCATGGGGTAGGGAAGGCGAGGGCGTGCGCCCGATCCGTTCACTGTTTTTCGAATACGAGATTGCCGGCCGGCGCCGATCCCAGGATGGGAATGAGTTCGACGCTCATCAAGTTCCCGTCCGATGAGAGTTTCATTCTTCTCTTTACGATGACCTCACGGTGAGGGCCGCGATACTCCATCTGAACCAGCATTGGGCCGTTGTACCAAAAAGAAATTTTGGATGGCTCCTTCTGGCTGGTGGAGCATTCTTTCCCATCGATCGTACAGGCTAAATCCGTCTTGACCTGTTTTCCATCCGCCTGTTTGGAGATTTCAGAGATGTGGATTGCAGTTTCGTCCTTCTGGTCGATAACCCAGGTCACGTCCGCTATCTTCGCCTCATGGGAGCTGCTCTTCGCCGGATTCAGGCGCCAGGAGCCGCTCAGATTCGGCTTTTCCGCGTTAAGGGCGGGTATCGCTGCTGCCAGACTAAACAGGACCGGGCATGTAACGCGAGCAATTCGTAGGAATATCCGCATCGGATCCCCTTCAATTCATTCTAGGGACCCCGGGGTCAAGGCATCCATACAGCGCTTTCTGTACGTTTCGTGCTCCTCGGGACGTATACAGAATCGCTTGTATTGGCTTACAACACGGCTCTTCGTATCATGAATTTGTCGGTTGCAATTCTCCTCCGATACGAATCGGCCAGACGCACTTCTCACGGTCCCTGAACTGCGTCTGGCCTGATCCGGTCATCCGCGTTTTCCCCCATTCCCGGTCCAAGGCCAATCCAAACGATGCAAAGGCGCTTTTGTATTTGGCGATTACCAGCGGTTAAATTGAGGTTTTCGAGACGTGGCCGGGCTGCGCGGCATGCCGCCGGAGCTTACGGCTGTTTCGCGTCAGCCGTCTTCCGCCTGAAACCGATCTTCCGCACGACGCGTTTTCCGAAGCGCGTCAGGTCGGGACTGAATTCCGAAAGGTAGCTGTTCGGAAACCGGTCCAACAGGCACCAGGCGGCGTTGAGGGCCCATTCGCCCCGCGGTCCGCGCTCCGGGGTCCACCGGGAAGATACCAACTCCGCGCCGAAGCCGGCGGCTATCCTCGAATACGCGAGCCGGGTCGTGCCGTCAGGAACCGTGGCGGTCAGCGCGTGAAGTGTAGCGTAACGTAAACGTTTGCGAATCCCTGATTCGGCGGACGGCTTGTAACGGGCGTCTTCCCGCAGCGCCATTCCCAAGCCCAGTTCCATCGAGTTGCGGAGGATTCGTCGGCCAAAGGAATCGCCATACCGGGACGCAACCCCTGGCGCTCCGCTACCCCAGCGTGAGGACCCGCCGATCAGGTAGCTCGCGGCGGTATCGGCGCCAAGCATCGTCATGCGCTGCCAGCTAAAAGTACGCTGGATGAAATACTGGATCCGCTGGTCGGTAGTAAACGGGTCGACCGCCGGCGACGCTTGCTGACTGCAAGCAATTCCCGCAAACGCGATCGGACCGATCACGAACCGGCACATCCGGCTCGAACAGCTGAACGCCCCACCCGTAAACACGTGGCCCATCACTACACACACCCCAAGGTAAAAAGTCTGGCCTCTTGACGCCAGGAGGCCGTGAAGATTTTCGTACGATAGCACAAGCGGCGCCGATTGGGAAGTTGTTACTGTGTTCCGGCGCGGCGGCGCGGCCATCCCGCCGGCGGCGCCCGGATCGGCGGCCTTTACCGATATACTGGAGGTTCATGGCCGAGATGAGTGTCATCTGGTTGCGCGTGGCTGCGGCCCTGTATTCTCTCGGGCTTCTCCACTCCATCCTCACCGTCACCCAAAGGCGGAACAACCTCTTCCAATATGCGCTGGGAGCGGCCCGCGGGGGCCTGCTGCTGCACCTGGTTTCCGTGATCGAAGAAGGGCTGATCACCGGCCGCTGCCCGATCGCCAATTTTTACGAAACGATCTCGATGTGCGCCCTGATTATCCTGGCGCTGTTTCTGGCGGTGCACTGGCGCTATAAGATCGAATCGTTCAGCGTGGTTATTTTCCCCCTGGTCTTCGTGATGACGCTCGTCGCGACAATGGGGCGGCCGGTGGCGGCGTGGTCCAGCCCCGCCATCCGCAACGTCTGGCTGACTACGCACATCGTGCTGGTCATGCTGGGATACGCGGCTCTGCTTCTCACGGCCGTTTCCGCGGTCGCTTACCTGATCCAGGAGAGAGAACTGAAGCGGCGTTCGCCACGCCAGTTTTACTATCGCCTGCCGCCTCTGGGCACGCTGGACGAGCTGGTTTCGCGTTTCATGGCGGCAGGATTCATTTTCATCACGCTGGCGACCATCGCCGGCAGCACCTGGGCTTTCATCGAGTTGGGTACACGCTGGATTTCAGATCCGCGCATCAGCATCTCCTTCGTAACCTGGGGGATTTACCTGGCGATGATATGCCTGCGGGTCACGGCCGGCTGGCGCGGACGGAAGGCGGCTATCATGGCGATCGCCGCGCTGGGGTGCTCCGCCATCACGTGGGCGGCGCACAGCGGCCTGCGTCTGACGCTTACCCAATGAAGCTGCTCATCTCAGGGGTCAGCCATAAGACCGCCCCGGTGGAAATCCGGGAACAACTGGCTTTTTCCGAGGCCACGCTTCCGGCGGCGCTGGCGCAGCTCAAAGCTTACGAGGGCGTTTCCGAGGCTCTGATCCTCTCCACCTGCAATCGGGTAGAAGTGGTGGTGACCAGCGATGACGGGGTCGATCTGCGCAACCTGGTCTGCTCGTTCCTGGCCCAGACGCGCCAGGCGCCGGCCGCGGAGCTGGGGCCATGCCTTTACCACCACGAAGGCCGCGACGCCATTCATCACCTGTTCCGCGTGGCCGCCAGCCTGGATTCGATGGTGGTGGGAGAGCCGCAGATTCTGGGCCAGCTCAAAGCGGCCTACTCGACGGCGAAGGCGCTGGGGACCGTATGCGGAACGCTGGATAACGTGCTTTCCCGGGCGTTCGGCGTGGCCAAGCGGGTTCGTTCGGAGACCGGCATCGGCCAGATGGCGGTTTCCATCAGCTACGCGGCGGTGGAGTTGGCGCGCAAAATCTTCGGATCGCTGGACGGCAAGACGGTCATGATCGTAGGCGCGGGAAAGATGTCCGAACTTTCAGCACGGCACCTGCGGCGCTCCGGAGCATCGCACATTTTCGTCACGAACCGGACGCACGAGCGGGCCGTCGAGCTGGCCAATCTATTCCAGGGGACGCCGGTCGAGTACACGCGGTTTCTGAGCTTGATGCCCGAAGTGGACATCCTCATCACGTCGAGCGGCGCGCCGCATTATATTCTGCACAAGGCGGAGATGCAGCACGTGATCAGCGTGCGGCGCAACAAGCCGATGTTTCTGATCGACATCGCAGTGCCGCGCAACATCGCGCCCAACGTGAACGAAGTCGATAATGTGTTTCTGTACGATATCGACGATCTCCAGGGCGTCGTCAACGCCAATCTGCGGGAGCGGGAGAAGGAAGCCGGCAACGCGGAGAGCATCATCGCACAGGAAGTGGAGCGGATGCTGGCGCGGCTGAAGGCGCAGGATGTGGCGCCGGCGATTGTCAGCCTGCGCGAACAGCTCGAGGAGATCCGCCTGGCGGAGATCCAGAAAGTGCGCGGCAGGCTGGGTCCGCTCACCTCGCAACAGGAGGAGGCGCTGGATGCGCTGACGCGCGGCATCATCAACAAGATCGCGCACGGTCCCGTCTCGGAGCTGCGCAGGCAGGCGGGCGCCCCCGAGGGCGTGCACGTCGTCGACGCCATCCGGAAGGTTTTCCACCTCAAGTAAAATGCTGGTCATCGGATCGCGCGGTTCTCAACTGGCGTTGTGGCAGGCGCGCTGGGTACAAGGGCGGCTGGCCATGCTCGGTCTCGAGAGCCGCGTCGAAATCATCCGCACCACCGGGGACCGCATCCAGAGCGTGCCGCTGGCGAGCGTCGGCGGCAAGGGGCTGTTTACCAAGGAGATCGAAGACGCGCTGCTGGCCGGGCAGGTCGACCTGGCTGTCCACAGCCTGAAGGATCTTCCCACGCAGATCCCTGATGGACTCGAAATCACGGCCATCCCCGAAAGGGAAGACCCGCGGGACGCCATGGTCGGAAAGCGTCTGGTGGACCTGCCCACGGGCGCCAAGGTGGGCACCAGCTCGCTGCGGCGCTCGGCGCAGCTTCGGAGGCTGCGGCCGGACCTGGTGGTGCAGCCGGTGCGCGGGAACGTGGACACAAGGCTGCGAAAGCTCGACGAAAATCAGTACGAGGCGATTGTTCTGGCGTCGGCCGGGCTGACGCGGCTCGGCTGGAGCGATCGCATCGCCGAGGCGCTGGCGCCGGAGGTCATGTGTCCGGCGGTCGGGCAGGGCGCTTTGGCAATCGAGACCAGGGTTGGCGAACGCGCCTGCCTGCCGCTCGATCACCCGAAAACGCGGGCCGCGGTCACGGCCGAACGCGCGACGCTGGCCGCGCTCGGCGGCGGCTGCCAGACCCCGATCGGAGCGCATGCCACCGTCAGCGGGGGACAGCTGAAGATGTTGGGGATCGTTCTCTCGGCAGACGGCGGGAGATCGGTCCGGGACGGCGCCGAGGGTCCCGCCGGCGAGGCCCTCCGCATCGGCCGCGAACTGGGAGAGAGGCTTCTGCGGATGGGCGGCGCCGAGCTGCTTGCACCCGGCTGACTTCAGGTGTCGCGCTTTCGCGCAGCCTGGGTCACCCATTTTACCCAAGCCCGCGCGCATCCCTAATGCTTGCGTCATTTCGAGCGCCGGGATTGTGGCGCTCATTCTGCACTGACCGGGGATGAAGGAGGCTGCATATGCCTGGTTTCAAGCACATCCTGTTTCCGGTGGACTTCTCCCAGCAGAACATCGGAATCGCCCCTCACGTTTTCTGCCTTGCCCGGCGCTACCGGGCGAAGGTCACCCTGCTGCACGCCGTGGAGATTTCGTCCGGCAGCTACCCGGGCTGGCCGGTGTTCGAACCGACGATCGATTTTACGGGCATAGCGGAAGACCGGCAGTCGCGGCTGGATGCATTTCTGCGGGACGAATTTCGCGACCTTGCGCCGGCTCGCGTGATGCGGGAAGGAGACCCTGCCTTCCATATCCGCGAATTCGCGGAAAAAGAAGGCGTGGACCTGATCATGATGCCGACCCATGGATACGGTCCGTATCGAAGGTTTCTGCTGGGGTCGGTGACTTCCAAGGTCCTGCACGACGTAAAATGCCCGGTCTGGACCAGCGCCCACGTTCCGGAGCCGCCTGGCGCCCCGGCGGCCTATCAGAGAGTGCTCTGCGCGCTGGATTACGTTCCCGAGAGCCTGGCGCTGCTCCGTTGGGCAGCCCTGCTCGCCTGCGAGCACGGGGCCGTCCTGAAACTGGTGCACGCCATACCCGCCGCCGCCGTTCCGGGCGGGCTCGATGTGGAGGGCGGACGATTCCGGTCCTTTCTTTTCGAGCAGGCGCGTGAGAGGCTGGCCGGACTGCAGAAGGAAGCGGGAACCACGGTGTCCACCATCATTCAAGGGGGCGAAGTAGCCGGCGTCGTGCGCGAAGCCGCGGAGAAGGAGAAGGCGGACCTGTTGGTGATCGGCCGCGGCGTGATGCGCGAGCTGCTGGGTCGGATGCGCACCAATGTGTATTCGATCATCCGCGAATCGCCCTGCCCCGTGATCAGCGTCTGAAATTACGGCCGCCGAGCGGTTTATACTTGCTAGTTGGTTTTCCAAACAAGGATTCCCACGTGGACAAAGAACTGACTGGTAAGACCGCCCTCATTACAGGAGCTTCCCGCGGCATCGGAGCGGCTACGGCCGTGACCTTGGCGCGCAACGGCGTGAGCCGCTTCCTGCTGCACTACAACAGCTATCCCGAGGGGATGGAGAAGACGCTGGCCGCGGTGCGAAAAGAGGGCGCGCAGGCCGAAGCTTTGCAAGCGAACCTCGGCCAGACGGCCGGAATCCACGGTTTTATTCAGGCCTTCAAGCAGTCCGGATTCGGGTCGCCGGATATTCTGGTAAACAACGCCGGATCGCTGGTGAAACGCGCCAGGCTCCTTGAATTCACCGATGAGCTGTTCGATCTGGTGATGAACCTGAACGTGAAGAGCGCCTGGTTCATCGCGCAGGCAGTGGCGCCGGGGATGCTCGAGCGGGGCAGCGGAGTCATCGTGAATCTCAGCTCGATCGCCGCGCGCAACGGCGGAGGAATCGGCGCCACCATTTACGCGGCCGCCAAGGCCAGTGTTGCCACGATTACCAAGGGGCTGGCGAAGGAGCTGGCGCCGAAAGGGATCCGGGTAAACGCGGTCTCGCCGGGCACGGTGGACAACGATTTCCACGCGCAGTTCTCGACCCGGCAACTTCTCGACACCATGCTGGCGAGCACGCCGGCGGGCTCGCTTGGAACGAATGAAGAGGTCGCCGATCTGATCCTGTTTCTCTGCAGCCATGCTTCGCGTTACATCCACGGGCAGACGATCGAGATCAACGGCGGCATGTTCATGATTTGACGCCGGAGCTCGCCGCGGCCGGCAGCTTCAAAGATTTCACCGGACGATTTACGGCGCCGCGGTCGCTTCTATACGCCGGTATTTTTCCAGCGCGCGCTCGTACAGGGCGATCACTTCGGCGCGCCGCTCGGGGTTCGAGAAACGTCCGCGCTCTTTGACTCGCGCGATCAGACGCTCGATCCAGTCGATTTCAAAACGTACATCCTCGCGGATCGTCGCCGGCCGACCTCCGAAAGAGACGTAGACCGGGCTGGTGTGGGCGAACGCCGCATCGTCATTAAGCAGCAGCCGGTGATAGGGTCCCAGCGCGCGGACCGCCACCCACGAGCTGCGGTCGAGCGTAATCGCTTCGTCGAGCAGGATGCGCCTGAGCTTCGCCGCCGGGCGCGAGACAACCGGCTTGCCGTTCACGATTACTTCCACCTGATCCAGCGGTATCTGCGTGTCGACCGCGGCTTTCAGACGAAACTTGCGCGCGCCGCCCGCGGGCAGGCGGAGCTCATCGCCCGGCTCGTGGCCGTCCAGCGTGAACAGGATGGAGGGGCCGTTGCTGGCGAACGAGACGCCGCGCTTGTAGTTGCGGATCAACTGCTGATAATCGAGCGTGCGGCCGGCGTGTACGTACACGCGGCCGCCACCCGGGGTGTAGTGATCGGCGACGTTCGTGAAGGCGTCCGTGCCGGCCGAGATCGCCAGCCGAAAGCCGCAGTTGAGCAGCCGGTACCACATTCGCATGCCAACCGCTTCGAAATTATTGCTGAGCACATCCAGGGCGTCAATCTGTCCCAGCGCCAGATCGACGGGGAGCTCGCGCGCGCTGGCGCCGTCGAACTCGGCCGAGTACCCGGGATGGGCGTAGGTTACGGCTCCGCCCTGTTTTTGGGCGCCCTCGGCTTGCGTGTAGTTGGCCGGATAATCGTCGGCGTGCGGCGTATCCCGAAATCCCGTATAGATCGGATGCACCAGGTTCTTCAGATTGAAGAAGCACATGTGGCCGTACATTCCGGAGTTGCGCATCTCCTCGTTCCAGTAGAGAAGATGATCGCGGCTGCCGAGCGAACTCGGTTTGCCTTCGAAGTAACGCTCGTCGTGAACGAACGATCCGCCGGAATTGGCCACCATCATGTTGGCGTTGTTCAGGTCCTCGCCGGCGGCCTGGAGGCGTGCGTCGTCCGGCGTGATCACCTGGTGATCGACGGCGGTGTAATTGGCATGAATATGCGCGTCGGAGGAGTACCAGCCTTCGGCCGCCATATGCCGCCAGCGTTTGAGGGGCAGGGAAATCTCCGTCGCCTGTCCAGCCTGGAGTTTCACGGTGCGGCTGGCAAGCTCGTATTCGACGCCGCGGGTAGCTTCGATGCGGGTGTCGCCTTCAGGGAGATCCAGCTCGAAAGGCCTTTCGGCGTGGAAATAATACTCGGCGCTCATGGCGGTGATGCGGCTGATGGAGCCCTTGGGAGCGTAGGCCAGGCCATCGGCGGCGGTGACATAGAAGCGCGACGGTTCGGTCACGTTCACTTTCAGCCGGGCAACCGGCCGGACATCCGCGCGCACGGCGGCTTCGATGCCCCGGTCCCTTGCGGTGATAGAAACGCGGCCCTCGCGAACGCCGGTCTCCCCCACGGTCACCTTGAGGAAGTAGCCGGCAGCGGTTCCGGCTGAAACAGTTCCTTTGACCGCCGGGTCCGAGCCGTAGCGCATGGAAACAGAGGCCGCGGACGCCGTACGATTCCGCACCACGACGGGCAGATTGAATATCCGGCCCTGCGTGAGGACGATTTCACGAGGCTGTCCCACCCAGGTCAGCCCATCCGCGTTCAACTCGGCGCGGAAGAGGTCCGGCATGTCAAGCGCCTCCATTTCGCGCACCTTGAATGTGAACCGGTCGCGCAATGCCCGCATCCGCTCGGAATTGGAGCGGCGGCGCATCAGGATGCGGGCCATGTCGCCGAAGCCCACCTCGCCGTGGACGTCGAGTTCCGACAATCCGTTGTGATTGACCCAGAAGGTGAGATCTTCGTGGCCCGGCCGCGATAAGGACACGGCGGCCTGCCCGCCTGAAAGCGCGGGTATCTTCAGGAACGCCAGCAGGAGCGCCCCCACAGCCGCACCACCCAAAGCGCATCGAATTCGAAATGTGTGCGTCGCCATCCGCTGCCTCCCGATTTCGGTCATCTTATCCCGGATACCGCTTTGCCCGCATCCGTGTCTCACCGCAGCGCCTGCGCCAGCAACACGATCGCAAGTCCGGTCAGGGACGTGAGCACTTTCATGACGGTCCAACTCCGCAGCGTTTGCGGCACCGTCATTCCGAAGTATTCGTTTACCATCCAAAAGCCGGCGTCATTGACGTGCGACAGGCAGGTCCCGCCGCAGGAGAGCGCGAGCACGATCATCTCCGGCGTGTAGCCCGGGATGTTCTTCACCAGCGGCGCCATGATCCCCGCGGCCGTAATGATCGCCACAGTCGCCGAGCCTTGCGCGGCCCGCATGGCCGCGGCTACGATGTACGCTACCACCAGAGGCGAGATGCTGGAAGTGGCCAGCAGTTTGCCGGCGTAGGGGCCCACGCCGGAATCGACGATCACCTGCTTGAAAGCGCCTCCGCCTCCCATGATCACCAGCAGCGTTCCGATCGGCGCAAGCGAGTCCGTCGCCATCCGCGCCACCTGGGAACGGTCGAGGCCGCGGCCGAATCCGAAGAACAGCATGGCGATCAGCGTGGTCACCAGCAGGGCGGAGAACGGATGGCCGAAAAAGCCCAGCGCTGTTTCTCCGGGGCTCTTGGTCATGGTGGAGATGGTGGCGGCGAAGATGAAGAGGACGGGCAGCACCAGTACCAGGATCACCAGCGGGACGGAAGGCGATGCCGGCTGTTTCGCGGGTACGGCTGCTTCACGGGCCGCCATGGGCGGGTTTGGAATGTAAAGGCGCTTTGACAGCCATGTGCCGTATAGGACCCCACCGGCGAGCACCATGGGAATTGACGTCGCTGCTCCGTACAGAATCACCCGCCCCAGATCCGCTCCCAGGAGTTGTGCCGCGGCCGCAGGCGCCGGATGGGGCGGAACAAGCGAGTGCGTCACGGTGAGAGCCGCCGCCATGGGCATCCCGAAGTAAAGCAGCGATTTCTTCGACTCCCTGGTGAGATTCCACACGATCGGGATCAAAATGATGAAGCCGACCTCGAAAAAGATCGGCAGGCCGACCAGGAACGACGCCGTCACCACGGCCCAGACCGCGCGATCCCGTCCGAATTTCTCGAGCAGCCAGTCTGCCAGCGCGCGTCCTCCGCCGGAGTGTTCGAGAAAGCTTCCGATCATGGCCCCCAGGCCGACCACTACCGCGATGAAGCCCAGCGCGTCGCCGAAGCCGGCCTGGATCGATTTGAGGGTCTTCGCGGGTCCCAGGCCGGTGGTCAGCCCCAGAAACATGGCCGCCAGCATCAGTGCCAGGAAGGCGTGCAGGCGCACGGCCAGGATCAGGAACAGGAGCAGCCCGATGGCAGCCACTGTGAGCGCGATCAGGTAAGGACCATGGATTGGCATGAGTCCGCATTGTACAGCACGCGCTACCCTCCGGATCGCCGCGCAAGAGGTGGCGACGCAAGAGTCAGATCCGGGACGCATAATTCCTAGAGCTGCCTTCCTTTATACTGAATGTGTCCATGACATCGACGGAAGAAGCCAAGGTACGCGTCGCCAGCGCCTTGCCGATCCGGCTGGTCATGCTGGCGACGGCGCTGGCGCTGGCTCTCATCGCGAGCACCGCATGGTACGTCTGGAACTCCGTACAGGTTTTGCGGGAGGTGGAAGTACGTACCTTCCGGCTGCTGGCTCTGACGGGCGAGATCGGTTATTTGAACGAGGCGGTTTGGTCGTCCGCGCGCCTGCGCATGTCGACCGGACAACGGCGCTGGCACGATCGCTATCAAAACATGATCGCACGGCGGAATGCGGCGTTCGCCGAATTTCAGCAGCTGGATCCAGCACTCTTCGAGAGTCCGCCGGTCGCCGAGTTGAGAGCCGTCAACGAAAAGCTGCACGAAATCGAGTCGCGCGCTTTCGCCCTGGCTGCCGAAGGGCAGGCTGCCACGGCGGCCAATCTTCTCATCGGTCCGGAATACGATCACCAGAAGGAACTCGGCGTCGAGGCTACAGAACGGATCCAGCAGGCGTTACATAACAGCGCCGAATCTGCCTTAGCCGCTCAACGCAGCCGCGGGCGGGCAATTATTATCACCGTCGGCCTGGCCGTGCTGCTGCTCCTGTTCACCTGGACGATCAGCCTCCGCATCAGCGCGCGGCTGATGGCTCTTCGGAGGCGGGAACAGATCGAACGCGCCGCGCAGGACCGGCTCGACGGTTTCGTAGCCGATGTTCGCGAAGCGCTCACAAAGGCCGACAGCCTGCAGCGGATCCTGCAGAGCTGCGCCGTCGCCATGGTCGAGCACCTCGATCCTATCCTGGCGCGCATCTGGATTCTGGATCAACAGGACAACACGCTGGTCCTGAGCGCCAGCGCCGGACTCTACACGAATCTGGATGAGCCGCATGGCCGCGTTCCGATCGGCTCCAAGTACAAGATCGGCATGATCGCCCGCGATCGCCAGCCCCATTTGACCAATGATGTGCTGCATGACCCGGACGTGGGCGACCCGGAATGGGCGCGCGCCCAGAACATCAATGCATTCGCGGGCTACCCCCTCATTGTGGAAGACCGCGTAGTGGGAGTGATGGCCATGTTCGCCCGCAGCCCGATGTCGGTGGCCACCGTCACGGCCCTGGCATCGGCGGCCGACGGCATCGCGCATAGCATCGAGCGAGACCATGCCGAATCCCTGATGAAGCACTACGCGCGGGACCTGGTGGCGGCGAACGAACGTCTGGAGGATCAGGCGGCCAAATTGGCGGGCACCGCGCAGGAGCTGGCGCTGGCGCGCGACGAAGCTGTGGAATCGGCTCGAATGAAAAGCCAGTTCGTGGCCAACATGAGCCATGAGATCCGCACTCCGATGAACGGCATTATCGGGATGACGCAGCTGGCTCTGGACACGGACCTGACGGCCGAACAGCGAGATTACCTGGATGTCATCCGCACATCGGCCCTGTCGCTTCTGGCGTTGATTAACGACATCCTGGATTTCTCCAAGGTCGAGGCGGGCAAGCTCGATCTGGAGCGCATCGACTTCTCCCTACGCCAGACGGTTTCCGACTCCGTCCGGGAGCTGCGGCTCCGCGCCATCGAAAAGGGACTGACACTGGAATGCCGGATTGCTCCGGAAACGCCTGACCTGCTGGTGGGCGATCCGGGACGGCTTCGCCAGATTCTGCTGAACCTCGTCGGCAACGCCGTCAAATTCACCGAGCACGGGGGAATCGAGGTGCAGGTTGTCACCAGCCACCTCGATGCCAACCAGATCGCGCTCCAGTTCACCGTCTCCGATACAGGCATCGGAATTCCGAAGGATAAGCAGAATCTCATCTTTCAGCCGTTCATTCAGGTGGACGGAACGACGACGCGGAAATATGGAGGAACGGGCTTGGGGTTGGCGATCTGCCGCCATCTCGTAAAGCTTGCTGGAGGAGAGATCTCGGTGGAGGGCGACTCCGGGCAGGGCAGCGTGTTCACTTTTACGGCGCGGTTCGAAATCTCCAGGATTACTCCTATCGAGCCGCCACAGCGGGCGATTCCGGCCTCCCCGCCGGCGAACGGGAACGGCCATGGTCCCGGAAAACGCGTTTTACTGGCGGATGACAACGAAGTGAACCGGAAGCTGGTGACTCGACTGCTCGAAAAACGCGGCTATTCGGTGGTTTCCGTGAATGACGGCGTGGAGGCCCTGGCGGTGCTGGAGACCGACCGGTTTGACGTAGTGCTGATGGACGTCCATATGCCGTCCATGGGCGGGTTCGAAGCGACCGCGGCGATTCGCAAGCGGGAGCGGGAGATTTCATCCGCGCCTGTCCGCATTGTCGCCATGACCGCCAGCGCAATGAAAGGCGACCGCGAACGCTGTCTGGCCGCCGGCATGGACGGCTACGTCTCCAAGCCAATCCGGGACAAGGAGCTTGTCGAAGCCATCGAAGAGTCTGTGTGAGCCGGACCGGCGGTTAGGACAGTGTACAATTCGAGCTGGCATGATGACTCGACGAGGATTCTCCTGTTCGCTGCTGGCCGCCGCTGTCATGCAGGCCAAGCTGCCTCCCGTTCGCGCGATCACCAGGGGGCCCAAGTTCCATTGGTTCGGATATTACGACAAGCTTCAGTTCGACCCCTCCAGCCGCTACGCCCTCGGCGTTGAAGGCTCGTTCGAGCACCGGTTACCCACCGCCGAGGACACGCTTCGCATCGGAATGGTGGACACCGGCGACGGCGACCGCTGGACCGATCTCGGAATCACTCATGCCTGGAGCTGGCACCAGACCTGCATGCTTCAGTGGCTACCAGGTTCGCGCTCGGAGATTATTTATAACGATCGGCAGGATGGCCGGCTGGTCAGTCACATCCTCGACGTAAAGTCGGGAAAGCGGCGGACACTGCCGGCGCCGATCTACTGCCTTTCGCCGGACGCCGGGATGGCGCTATTCACCGACTTCCGGAGGCTCTACGACGTCCGGCCGGAGACGGGATATGCAGGCGTGCCGGATCCCAACCGGAACGTGCTCGCGCCGGCGGACGCCGGGGTCTGGAAGATGGACCTGCGCACCGGCAAACACTCCCTGTTGCTGAGCTACGCCGACATCGTGAAGATTCCCAGTCGTGGCGTCGACTGGTCCGGCGCCAAGCACTGGTTCAACCACCTGCTCATTTCGCCGGACGGCAAGCGGTTCGCCTTCCTGCACCGCTGGCGAGGAAAGGCGGAAGGCAAAGGCTTTTCCACGCGAATGTTTACAGCCGATCTGGACGGCCGGAATCTACGGCTGTGGGAAGCCAACAACCGCTTCTCGCATTACATATGGCGCAATGGCGACACGATTGTGATGTGGTGCTGGCAGCCGTCTTTGAAAGAGAAGTTTTATTCGTTTCATTTGCCGAGCGGAAAGATCGAGCCTTTTTTCCCTGAAGAGCTGCGGCATAATGGTCACTGCAGCTTTCTGCCGGGCGACCGGTGGTTCCTCAGCGATACCAGCCCCGATTCCAAGCGCCTGCAGCATCCGTTTCTGTTCGATACGCAAAACCGCAAGTCCTATCCATTGGGTGATTTCTACGCCGCGCCCGAGTACACCGGGTATTGGCGCTGCGATACCACCCCGCGCTTCTCTCCCGACGGCAAAAAAGTGATCATCGATTCGCCCCACGGGGGGAACGGCCGGCAGATGTATTTGTTCGACGTCAGCGGGATCGTGGCCTGACCCGCCCTGTGATACATTGAGCAGGAAATCAATGCGCAATCTTCTATTCCTCCTGCTCTTCGCCTCCTCCACCTTCGCCGGCGACGGCCAGTTCAACGGCCGGTGGGAT